>NZ_RAPV01000001.1:1213996-1517495 GCF_003610295.1 Paraburkholderia sp. BL23I1N1 | reverse complement strand
TCAACGAAAATCTCTCGGTGCTCGTGATGCTGTGCCTGTACGCCGTGCTGGTTTGGCTCGACGTGCCGGTCTCGGCGGTGATCGTGCTATTCGGCACCTTCGTCTGCCTGATGATGTGGCTCGTAATGCGGCGCCACCTGGCTAACCAACGCGCGTTCGACTCGGTCGCGCTGATCGGCGAAGCCAAGCACTGACGCGCGGCGGGCACCGCGCTTACTGCCCGCGCCTTCCCCCTTTCCTCGCTTTGCCATGACTCAACCCATTCCCAATGTGCTGACGATCGCCGGTTCCGATTCCGGCGGCGGCGCCGGCATTCAAGCCGATCTGAAGGCTTTCTCGGCGCTCGGCGCCTACGGCGCGAGCGTGATCACCGCGCTCACCGCACAGAACACGCGCGGCGTCACGGCGATTCACGCGCCGGAACCCGCCTTTATCACCGCGCAACTCGACGCGGTGTTCGACGACATCCGTATCGACGCCGTGAAGATCGGCATGCTGGCGAATGCGCAAATCGCGCGCGCGGTTGCCGATGCGCTGCGGCGGCACAAACCGAAACATATCGTGCTCGACACGGTGATGATTTCGAAGAGCAATCACGCGCTGCTGCTCCCGGATGCAGTTGCCGCCGTGCGCGACGAGTTGCTGCCGCTCGCCGATCTGCTCACACCCAATCTGCCGGAAGCCGCGGCCTTGCTAGGCGTAGAAGCCGCCACCGACGAAGCCGGCATGGTCGAACAAGGCGAAGCGCTGCGTGCGCTTGGCGCGCGGGCGGTGCTGATGAAGGGGGGGCATTTGAGCGCAGTGGACAGTCCCGACTGGCTCGTCCAGGATAGCGGCACGCTGCGCCTGGGCGGCCCGCGCGTGCCGGTGAAGAATACGCACGGGACGGGCTGCACGCTATCGTCGGCGATTGCGGCGCTGATTCCGCAGCGCGCCGATCTGGCGAGCGCGGTCGCGGACGCCAAACTGTATCTGACCGGCGCGTTGCAGGCGAGCGATCGGCTCGACGTCGGCAGCGGCGTCGGACCGGTGCATCATTTTTACCGGTGGTGGTGAGACAAGAAGGTGCTTCGACATCGCAGCGGCGCTGGCCGCTGCGTTGCACCTCCCTACGCCGCTAGTGCTTGCGGCCGCCCTGTTGTTCGCGCGATTGCCGCGCGTAGGCCTGCGCCAACTCAGGCCAATCGTTCGGCACGATAAAGCCACGCGAGCGTTCAATGCGGTTACCTGCGCTGTCATCGACGAACGCCGCGACCATTGTCGGTCCGTGCTGATGTGACGTTTGCGTAGCGAGCGTTTGAGCATCGACAAAAGCGAATCTCACTCCTTCCGACTCGCCCGGCGTGCCCGCTGCACCTCGCTCGTGCCGTCGCGGCGCAAGCCATTCCAACCGTGGCAACTCGCGCCACGTCTGCGCATGCGCCGCGGCAAAATCCGGCCAATCGTTGCGCGTGACCCACCAGCCCCGTCCATGCGACGGATCGAGTTCGACAGGATCGGCAGGCGTTTCACCCGCTCGGTAGAACAGCCAGCCTTTGATAAACATCTGCGGCGTCCACGGCCCCGCATACCCAACCGATGCAAACTCTTCGCGCGCGCTCAACGGCAGTTGATGATTCAGCACATGCGCGAGCTTCAGATCGAAGCGGTCCTTCAGATTCGGGCCGACGTAATCGGCTAATCGTGCCGTCGACTGCGTGGCCGGCTGCTCATGGCTTTCGCCCGCATGCAGATAGCACTTCACCGCCAACTCCCAATGCAGGCGCGCGCCCTGCTGCGTCGCCACGAGAAAATCGCATTCACCGAGCGTCACGCCCGAGCGCCGCAACGGCACACCGGCCGCGACCAGCCGCGCCGCCGGCCCGTGTTGCAGGAACCATTCGAGCAGCCGTTCGGCGTAGCGACCAAGACGTGTGATTCGCGTCGCGGCGAGGTCGCGCTGCAAGTCGGCCGGATCGGCGTCCAGCGCGCGTAACCAGTCGACGGTGGCATTAGCTTCCTGCTGCGAGTCGAAAGGACGGGCGAGCGCGCCCACGGGTGGTTGCGCGCGCAACAAATCGGCGCTCAGCAGCAACCACGCGAGATCGCGCAAGGCCGGTACGCGCAATGTGTCGAGCAACTCATCGAGCATCGCCGCGGATGGGCCGGGCGCAACGGCGAGCCGCGCCACCGGGCCGCTTGCGTCCGTCACTTTGCCGCGCTGGACGGCACACCGCCCGCCGCGAGCCACGTGTCGCGCGCGAGGCACAGGTCCGCCCAGGCCTTCGCCTTGTCGGGCAGGCTGCGCAGCAGATACGCCGGGTGATAGGTGACGATCACCGGCACGCCTTCATATTCGTGCACACGGCCGCGCAGCGACGAAATGCTCGCCTCGGTCTTAAGCAGACTTTGCGCGGCGAAGCGGCCCAGCGCGACGATCAGCTTCGGCTTGAGCAGTGCCACCTGCCGTTGCAGATAAGGCTCGCAACGCGCGACTTCGTCCGGTTCGGGATTGCGGTTGCCGGGCGGGCGGCACTTGATCAAGTTGGCGATATAGACGTTGCTGTCGCGCGCGAGCGTCAGCGAACGCAGCATATTGTCGAGCAGCTTGCCGGCCTGGCCGACGAACGGCTCGCCCAGACGATCTTCGTTCTCACCAGGTGCCTCGCCGATCAGCATCCAGTCGGCATTGCGATCGCCGACACCGAATACCGTATTCGTGCGTTTCTCGCACAGACGACAGCGTTGGCAAGCGGCGACCTGCTCGCTCAACGCGTCCCAGTCGAGCGTCTGAATCGAGGCGGGCTCAGGCGCCTCGCGGCGCGCTTCTACGGGAGCGTGAGCAGGTTGATCGTCGAACCATGCGAAATCATCGTCGGGCGGAGCGTCGAACGCGGGTGGCTCGGATGCTCGCGATTGCGGCGACGGTTGTTGTACCGGCTGCCGGGCATCGGACTGTGCTTCCATCCGCCCTTGCGCCTGTTCCTGCGCGGGTGGCGGTGGACGACGCTCGCCCTGCGTTCGCGCGGCATCCGCTTGCCGCGTTTCGCCCGCACGCACCGCGGGCCGCGGCGTGCCGGTCACGGACGCTACCTGCCGACTATCCGGCGCATGCGCAACCGACGACGCTTCACGCGCCGCCGCACGCGGATCGTCGAGCCGCGCCGCCTGATCCGCTAACGCGCCAGCGCCCTGCCCGGCCTCAGCTTCAACCGTGGTTTCCTGCGCCGCCGACGTGCCGCGACGCACCCACAGCGGCGTCAGCCCAAACTCTTCCAGTACCGATTCATGCACGGCCATCTGCGCCCTCCGTGGCAAACGAGAAACGCATCACAATGGCGTCCTCCCGGCTGCGATGTCGCGCCGGATAATAGTTTTTGCGCCGGCCAATCGACGCAAAGCCGAAGCGTTCGTAAAGCCGGATAGCCCGATGATTCGACGGCCGCACTTCGAGCAGAAGGCCTTCGAGTTTTTCGGCGCGCGTAATGCGCACCGCTTCGCGCAACAGCGCGAGCCCGGCACCGGCGCCTTGCGCGGCAGGTGTCACGCACAAATTGAGCAGATGCATTTCATCGACCACCGGCATCAGCACGCAGTAACCGATCAGCGTGCCCGTGACGTGACGCAGGCAGATGCCGAAATAGCCGTTGCGCAGCGAATCGCCGAAATTGCCGCGGCTCCAGGGGAATTCGTAGGCGACCTTTTCAATGGCCGCGACCTCGTCCAGATCGGCTTCGGTCATCTGCGACATGTAGCGGTCCGCCAGCAACACGCCGCTCATTGCCGGCCCTCGCCTTGATGCGCTTCATGCGCCAGCCTGGCGGCCTGCTCGGCCTTGGCCGCTTTTTCGGCGGTGCGCTCCGCCGTCGTCTGGGCGACCTTGTCGCGAATGTATTCCGGCGCGGCCCGGTCGGCCGGCACAGTGCGGCCGGCGCGAAACGCGCGCAACGCCGCGTGCGCGAGCGGCACCGCATGCGGCAGCGCTTCGCTATCAACGGTTCGCGCAGCCGCGACGGCGGGTAGCCGCACGCCGAAAGCGGCAGCGGCATTACCGGCCAGCGTGAAGGGGACGTCAGGCAAAACGAGCCGTTCCGGCGCGTCGAGCGAAGCCGGCTGGAGTGTGCGCCATTCGCCAAGGGCCGGGTCCCATGCGTAGTCGGCCCAATAGATCTCGTCCATCCGGGCATCGAGCGCGGCGAGCACGCGAGTCGCCGACGGATCGCGCAGCCGAGCGCTTTCCGCGCAGGCCAGCAGTGTGCTGACCGGCACGACCGGCAGGTTCAGGCCGAACGCGAGGCCTTGAGCGACGCCCGTCGCCGTGCGAAGACCAGTGAATGAGCCGGGGCCGGAGCCGAATGCGATCGCATGGCAGTCCGCCAACGTCAGACCCGCTTCGTCGAAAAGTTCGCGAATGGCGGGCAGCAGGCGCGTGCTTGAGACTGCGCCGGTTTGCTCGTGGCGCACCCAGATCCGGGGTTCGGCGCGGCCCGGGTCCGCTGCCTGGGCGGCACCGCCAACGTCGGACAAAAGCGCTACCGAGCAGAACTCGGTCGAAGTATCGAGGGCAAGAAGCACAGTTTGAGTCATGGACCGTATTGTAATCGGCACGGCGCGTGCAGATGCGGTTTTGGGTGTGGCCGCCCGGCGGGGATCGGTGTTTGGAATAAGCCCTCGGCCCTGCGGCAGCATGCAGTTGTTATGATCATCGGCCCAGACAAAACCAACCCCGCCAGCCGGGCAAAACCACCATGACAGACATCAACGCGCAATTCGTTCAGGCCCAGGAAGATGCCAGGCAACTGCCCGAGCGTCCGGGTAACCTCACCCTCCTGCGCCTCTATTCCCTCTTCAAGCAAGCCACCGACGGCGACGTCCACGGCGACAAACCCGGCTTCACCGATATCGTCGGCAAATACAAGTACGATGCGTGGGCCGCGCTCAAAGGCACCGCTCAGGACGCCGCGAAGCAGCAATACATCGATCTCGTCGAATCCCTGAAAAGCGGCGCGTCGGCCTGAACCGGCCTTGTAGCGGAAAACTGCTTCCAATCAGGTAGCCTGGAAGGGCGGCAAGAAATCGGTAATAAGCCGGCCAAAACAAAAGTTTTCCGCCAGGAAACTTCTTTATGGTGGCGCAGTGCAACAAAACTCTATACAATGCTGCCTGCGCTTCACTGCTTTGCCCGGCTTTCCTCTAGCGGCCCTTGCGGCGCAGCGCCTCGTAGCGTTTAGCTCCAATCCAGTTTAGAACCTGTCCCCTCCTGCCTAGCCCCCTACGGGCGATCATGTCCCAGGCTGGCGGCACGCCGTTTTGGCATGTCGCATCCGATACAGCTTCTAACGAAAAGCTCGCCTTCATTGTCGCGAGCTGCCCCCGTTTTTCGATTTGCTCGCTGCTTCTTTGCTCGCTGAATCCGACGACTTGGGTATGCCGATTGGCGCCGACGTTTTAATTCCGTGTGTACCAAGGATTTACCAAGGATTCTCATGACTTCGAGCAATACCCCCAGCAGCCCGTTGAACGCCATCGCCGATCAAGCCCTCGGTCTCGCCGACGCACCGGTACAAGCTGCAGCAATCGCTGCCGCTCCGGAAGCTGTCGCCGCAGAAGCCGCAGCGCCGACCGGCCCGTCGTTCGCGTCGCTCGGTCTCTCCGCGGATGTCGTCTCCGCGCTGACCGCCGCTGGTTATCAAAACCCGACTCCGGTTCAGCAACGCGCGATCCCCGCTGGCATCGCCGGCCGCGATCTGATGGTCTCGAGCCCAACCGGTTCGGGCAAGACCGCCGCGTTCATGCTGCCCGCCATCGAACGTTTCTCGCAACTGCAAAAAGCCCAAGCCAGCCAGCCGCGTGAGCCGCGTCCGGCTGACGGTGCCCGCACGCGCCGTCCGCAACCGGTTGCCCGTCCGACCATGCTGGTTCTGACGCCGACCCGCGAACTCGCAATGCAGGTCACCACCGCCGCTGCCACGTACGGCAAGCACCTCAAGCGTCTGCGCACCGTCAGCATTCTGGGCGGCGTCGCTTACGGTCAACAACTGATGCTGCTGGCAAAGAACCCGGAAATCCTGGTTGCTACGCCGGGCCGTTTGATCGACCACCTGGAACGCGGCCGTATCGATCTGTCGCAGTTGCAAATCCTCGTGCTCGACGAAGCCGACCGCATGCTGGACATGGGCTTCATCGAAGACATCGAAACGATCGTCGCCGCTACGCCGGCTTCGCGTCAAACCATGCTGTTCTCGGCCACGCTCGACGGCAAGATCAGCTCGCTGACCGGCCGCCTGTTGAAGGATCCGGAGCGTATCGAGATCGTTCAACGCCTCGAACAGCGCACCAACATCGCGCAAACCGTCCATTACGTTGACGACCGCGACCACAAGGATCGTCTGCTCGACCATCTGCTGCGCGACGAAGGCCTCGACCAGGCTATCGTCTTCACGGCAACCAAGATGGACGCTGACCAACTGGCAGGCCGTCTGGCCGACGCTGGTTTCGAATCGGCAGCTCTCCACGGCGATCTGCCGCAAGGCGCACGCAACCGCACGATCAAGGCTCTCCGCGAGCGCCGTGTGCGCGTGCTGGTGGCAACGGACGTCGCCGCGCGCGGTATCGACATCCCGGGCATCACGCACGTGTTCAACTACGATCTGCCGAAGTTCGCTGAAGACTACGTGCACCGTATCGGCCGTACCGGCCGTGCAGGCCGCTCGGGTATCGCCGTGAGCCTCGTGCACCACGCGGAACAAGGCGCGCTGAAGCGCATCGAGCGTTTCGTGCGCACCCCGCTGCCGGTCAACGTCGTCGCAGGCTTCGAGCCGCGCAAGTCGGCTCCGTCGGGCAATGGCGGCCGTCCTGGCTTCGGCGGCCGTGGCCGTCCGGGCGGTGGCAATGGCGGCGGTGGCCGTCGCTTCGGTAGCGGCAGCGGTGCTGGCAAGCCGGCCGGTAATGGCGGCGGCGCTCGCAGCGGTAGCGGCAATGGCGGCGGCTGGGCAGGCAAGTCTGCCGGCGGCGGCTCGCGTGAAGGCGGTTTCGGCGGCGGTTCGCGTGACGGCGGCTACGGCGCACGCCGCAGCGACGGTCCGCGTACGGCGCGTCGCGGCAGCTAAGCAGCGATTCAGCTATTCCCACAGGCAAGCGCTAGTTACGTGACTCGTTCGGTACGTAGCGCAGCCTGAAAAGACCCGAACAGCCCCGCGCTGTCCGTCAGTCGAAAGAAACCGGTGCTCAGGCACCGGTTTTTTTTCGCCCATACTTCGGCGACCGCCGATTTTTCACGATGTGGAAAATTTTTTTGCGTCGTAAAAAATCGTGCTGCACGGCACAAGATACCCTATTGCAAGATGGAAAAAGACATTTCTTAATGCGGAACGAATTACATAAGCAATTGATTTTTAACAACAATAAATATTCAAAAAACGCTCCCTGCCTGCTATTGCGTATCAATCGATTTGCCTAGACTCTTATATAAGACTTCACGAAACAAAACGCCTCAAACGGCCAGCCGCTTCGACGAAGACTGCAAGTTTCTCGCATGAGACCAGAGTCACCTATCCATTACAGGCAACCAAGGAGCACACCATGTCGCGCGAACAACAAGCCAAGCAACTCCAACAGCAATGGGAAACCGATCCGCGCTGGAAAGGCGTGAAGCGTATGTACACCGCTGAAGACGTGATCCGTCTGCGCGGCTCGCTGCAAGTGGAGCACACGCTTGCCAAGCGCGGCGCGGAAAAGCTGTGGGAAAGCGTCAACAACGAGCCGTTCGTGAACTCGCTCGGCGCGCTGACGGGCAATCAGGCGATGCAACAGGTCAAGGCCGGCCTGAAGGCCATCTATCTGTCGGGCTGGCAAGTGGCGGGCGACGCGAACGTGGCCGGCGAAATGTACCCGGACCAGTCGCTGTATCCGGCGAACTCGGTGCCGCTCGTCGTGAAGCGCATCAACAACACGCTGACGCGCGCTGACCAGATCCAATGGTCGGAAGGCAAGAACCCGGGCGACGAAGGCTATATCGACTACTTCGCACCGATCGTGGCCGATGCGGAAGCCGGTTTCGGCGGCGTGCTGAACGCGTTCGAACTGATGAAGGCCATGATCGAAGCCGGCGCCGCAGGCGTGCACTTCGAAGACCAGCTTGCTTCGGTGAAGAAGTGCGGTCACATGGGCGGCAAGGTGCTCGTGCCGACCCGCGAAAACATTGCGAAGCTAACCGCCGCGCGTCTGGCCGCCGACGTCTCCGGCGCGCCGACCGTGTTGCTGGCTCGCACCGACGCGGAAGCCGCCGACCTGATCACGTCGGACGTGGATGACAACGACAAGCCGTTCCTGACGGGCGAACGCACGGTGGAAGGTTTCTATCGCACGAAGCCGGGTCTGGAACAGGCAATCTCGCGTGGCCTCGCCTACGCGCCGTACGCCGACATGATCTGGTGCGAAACCGGCAAGCCGGACCTCGAGTTTGCGAAGAAATTCGCCGACGCGATCCACAAGGAATTCCCGGATCAACTGCTGTCGTACAACTGCTCGCCGTCGTTCAACTGGAAGAAGAACCTGGACGACGCAACCATCGCCAAGTTCCAGCGCGAACTCGGCGCAATGGGCTACAAGTTCCAGTTCATCACGCTGGCCGGCTTCCATGCGCTGAACTACTCGATGTTCAACCTGGCACACGGCTATGCCCGCAACCAGATGACGGCATTCGTCGAAATGCAGCAGGCTGAATTCGCTGCGGCCGAAAAGGGTTTCACCGCGGTCAAGCACCAGCGCGAAGTCGGCACCGGCTACTTCGACGCCGTGACGCAAACGGTCGAGCGCGACGCGTCGACGACCGCGCTGCACGGTTCGACGGAAGACGAACAGTTCTTCGACAAGAAGGTCGCTTAAGTCACCCGAGGTCTGATCGCGGGAAAGGCAAGGCAGACGAAGGAGCGGCCCCGCTAGGAGTGTGCGCGGCAGAGATCTGATGTCATCCGATCAGGCGGGGTAAACGTTGTTAGAAGATGCCGACCAGCTATCTCCCCTACGAGCCGCAGCAGCAGATGTTGCTGCCCCATGCACTGCAAGACTGGCTGCCCGAAGGGCACCTTGCCTACTACATCAGCGATACGGTGGATTCGCTCGATCTGTCCGCCTTTCATGCGCGGTATGCCGGCGGCGGCCCGCGCAACCAGCCCTTTCATCCGGCGATGATGGTGAAGGTGCTCGTGTACGGCTATGCGACCGGCGTGTTCTCGTCGCGCAAGCTGGCCAGGAAGCTGCATGAAGATGTCGCGTTCCGGGTCCTCGCGGCGGGCAACTATCCGGCGCATCGGACGCTTTGCGACTTTCGCGCCTTTCACCTGAAGGAGCTGTCGGACCTGTTTGTGCAGGTGGTGAAACTGGCCAGGGAATGTGGACTGGTCAGGCTCGGGACGATTGCCGTTGACGGCACGAAGATCAAGGCCAATGCGTCGCGCCACAAGGCGATGAGCTACGACCGGATGAAGAAGGCCGAGCTGGAGCTCAAGGAACAGATCGATGCGCTGCTGGCAAAAGCGAAAGTGGCCGACGAGGTGGAGAAGAACGAGCCGGAACTCGATATTCCAGCCGAGATCACGCGGCGCGAGGACCGGCTTGCAGTGATTCGCGCCGCACGCGCGCGCCTGGAAGAACGTCAGCGCCAGGCCGATATCGCACGTGGTCGTAGCGACGACGCACCGTCAGATGACTCGAGCAAGCCGAAAAAGAAGTCCCGTTTCAAATACAAATTCGGCGAACCGAAGCCCGACGCACAGGAGAATTTCACCGACCCGGAAAGCCGGATCATGAAGCATGCCGGCGGCGGATTCGACTATTCCTACAACGCCCAGGCTGCAGTCGACGATACGGCTCACATCATCGTCGCGGCCGAACTGGGTAACAGTGCCGCCGACAGCGTGCAATTGCCAACCGTTCTGGCTGCGGTGCTACGCGATGCCGGCGCCGATCCCCGGCAAGTCCTTGCCGATGCGGGCTACCGGTCGGAAGCAACATTCGAGCAGTTGCGTGAGCACCCCGCCGACCTGATCGTAGCGCTCGGACGCGAGGGCAAGAAAGACGTGAAGATCGATGCCACCAAGCGGCCGCTATGCGCCGCGATGGCAGAAAAGTTTACTTCTGCGCAAACTCAGGCGGCCTATCGAAAGCGCAAATGGCTGTCCGAACCGCCGAACGGCTGGGTAAAAAGCGTTCTCGGGTTTCGACAATTCAGCATGCGCGGGCTGGCCAAGGCCCAGGCCGAGTGGAAACTCGTCTGCGCGGCGCTGAACCTGCGCAGAATGTCGAAAATGACGCCTGCGTAAGCCCAGAAGAGGGCAACCTCGCCTGGATTTCGCCGCCGGGTAAGCCATTTTTGCGCGCACTGGCGAGCAAAACCGCAATCGGCGTTGACGCCGCCCGATGCGGCGTCAACGCCGGCGGATCAAATTCTGTCTGCCGCGCGGACTCCTAGTGGGCCGCCGTCAGGGAGGAGCAAAGCCATCAGGGCAGGAGTACGCCGCTGCACTGATGGCTGGAATCCGGGAGGGCGGCAGCAGCGCAGACAAAGCCAGCACAATGCATTGTGCGGCGAACACAGGACGCGCCGGCCTCATCGCCGGCGCGTTTTTTTTACTATGCCGTATCTGCTGTTCCTTCCGTATCTATTTGCGACGCTAATCGCGGGTTGGCACTCAACGGTACACGATCACGGGAATCTTCGTATGCGTCAGAACCCGCTGCGTCTCGCTGCCGATCAGCAGGCTGCCAAGACCGCGCCGCCCATGCGAAGCCATGAAGATCACGTCGCAGCCGCCCTGCTCCGCGGCTTCGATGATGCCGAGATACGGCGCCGGATGCACGCTGGTGTGGCTGTCGAACGCGACACCGACACGGCGCGCGGCCAGCTCCACTTCGCGCAGATGCACGCGCGCTTCGCGCTCGCTGCGTTGCAGAAACTCGACCGGCGGCTCGATGACCACGTCGGAGAACGGCGAGTACGGATATTGGGGCAGACACGCGTAGGCGGTGACGCGAGCACCGACCGCCTGCGCGAGGTCGATGGCGCCGTCTATCGCCTTGCGTGACAGGTCTGAACCATCGGTCGGAACCAGGATGTGCCTGAACATGATGCCCTCCGTCGCCGGCTGTGCGTAGCGCGGCGTCAGCGTTCCACGAGGCTCGGCATAGAAGCCGCACCAATCGATTGTAGTTCGCAGAAGTGAGGTCAAAGCCATCGTGCGGGTCTGTCCGCATATCGGAAACCCGCTGCACGGCGATTGTGCAGGACGGTAATTGCGCAGGATCGGCGGACCTCAGTGGCAGATGAGCCGTACCTGAGCCGGCGTCAGTTCCAGTAATCAGGATGGCCGTACGTATGCTTGAGAAAGTCCAGAAACAGCCGAACCCGCAGCGGCAAATGCCGGCGCTGCGGAAAAACCGCGTGGATGCCGATCGGCGGCGCAGCGAACTCGTCGAGCACGCTGACCAGCCGGCCAGCCGCGATATCCGTGCCGACCTCCCACCACGAACGCCAGGCGAGCCCATAGCCCTCGAGGCACCACTCGTGCAGCACGGCGCCGTCCGAGCATTCCATCGTGCCGGACACCTTGATCGACACGACCTTGTCGCCCTGCTGGAACATCCAGCCGCGCTGCTGATTGGCGCTCGCGCCGAGCGCGAGGCAATTGTGGTGCGCGAGATCGGCCAGCGTGTGCGGCGATCCGCGCCGGTTCAGATACGACGGCGAAACCACGCACACACGGCGATTCTCACCGAGCTTGAGCGACACCAGCGACGAGTCCGGCAGCTCGCCGAGCCGCACTGCGCAGTCAAACCCCTCGTTGACGAGATCGACCAGCCGGTCGGACAGGTCGAGCGTGATCGACACATCCGGATGCGCCACGGTGAACGCGGGCACCAAGGGCGCAACATGCCTGCGTCCAAACCCGGCCGGCGCCGACAACCGCAAATGGCCGCTTGCCTTCACGCCGCCCGCCGACACGCTGGCCTCGGCGTTCTGCATGTCGTGGATGACGCGCTGGCAATCTTCGAGAAACGCCGAGCCTTCAAAGGTCAACGTGATCTTGCGCGTGGTGCGTACCAGCAATTTGACGCCGAGGCGCTCTTCGAGCGCATCGATGCGGCGGCCGATGATGGCAGGTGCAACGCCTTCGGAGAGCGCGGCGGCGGACAGGCTGCCCTTGGCCGCAACGGCAACAAAAGTCTCGATCTGCTTGAAACGGTCCATGGGGAGCAGAGCCGCACATGCGCGGGAAAGTGGTCGGTGCGCGTCAGATTAGGCGCATGAAAGTAAAAGATCAAATGATCTTTAGCCTCTTTTTTAGCGTGGATCATCACTAATACAATCCACCCTGACCTCTGATAGGAGTGCACGGCAATGTCGGCCACAACGACACCCTTCCCTAAAGCAGTGATTTTCGACGCCTACGGCACGCTTTTCGACGTGCATTCGGTGATCGCTGCCGCGGAGCAGATGTTCCCGGGCTACGGCGACGCGCTCTCGCAATTGTGGCGCCAAAAACAGATCGAATACACGCAGCTGCGCACGCTCGCCGATCCGGCCGGCGCACCCGGCGCGCATTACCGGCCGTTCTGGGACATCACGCTCGACGCCTTGCGCTTCGCCACAAAGAAACTGCATCTCACGCTCGGCCGCGCGGCAGAGAAGCGTCTGATGGACGAATACGCGTGCCTGTCCGCTTTTCCCGATGCCGTGCCCGCGCTGCGCCAGCTGCGCGATGTGCCTTCCACGTCTTCCGGATTCACCTCTGCGCCCGCGGGCGGCAAAGCTGGGGCAAGGGCAAGGCCCGGTCTCGCGATCCTCTCGAACGGCAATCCGCAAATGCTCGACATCGCGGTGAAGAGCGCCGGCATGACGGGCCTGTTCGACCATGTTCTGTCCGTCGACACGGTACGCGCCTACAAACCCTCGCCCGCGGCTTACTCGCTCGGCACGCAAGCCTTCGACGCGGAACCGCGCGAGATCGTCTTCGTGTCGTCGAACGGCTGGGATGTGGCAGGCGCGAGCTGGTTCGGCTTCACGACTTTCTGGCTTAACCGGCAAAACGCACCAGCCGAAGAACTGGGCGTTACGTCGCATGGCGCGGGCGGAGGTATGAACGATCTGCTCGCTTTTCTGAAGTCCCTTGCGTCGCCCGACCGCAATAGCGGCACTGGCAGCACCGGCAATCCCGGCGGCAGCCGTCCGCGCCACAGCCCTGGCGCATGACAGCTACCACCTGATTGCCCGACGCGATTCAACCGCATCTCAACCATTTCAACATTTGCACCTTTGCAATCTGACCGACCAAGGAGAAACCATGGCGAATCCGCTGTCATCGCAATCATCGCTGCAGCTGCCGCAGGGCATGGACATCTCGGCTGAGATCAAGCCGGGCTACGAAGCGATCCTCACCCGCGAAGCACTCGAGCTCGTCGCCGCGCTGCATCGCACGTTCGAACCGCGCCGCCAGGCGCTGTTGCAAGCGCGTGCAGAGCGCACCAAACGGCTCGATGCGGGCGAGCGCCCGGACTTCCTCGCCGAAACGAAGAGCGTGCGCGAAGGCGACTGGACGATCGCGCCGCTGCCGCAGGATCTGCAATGCCGCCGTGTGGAAATTACCGGTCCGGTCGAGCGCAAGATGATCATCAACGCGCTGAATTCGGGCGCGGATTCGTACATGACCGACTTCGAAGATTCGAATGCGCCGAGCTGGGATAACCAGATTACCGGCCACATCAATCTGAAGGACGCGGTGCGCCGCACGATTTCGCTCGAACAGAACGGCAAGTCGTACACGCTGAACGACAAGATCGCCACGTTGATCGTGCGGCCGCGCGGCTGGCATCTGGACGAAAAGCATGTGACGGTGGACGGCAAGCGCGTCTCCGGCGGCATTTTCGATTTCGCGCTCTTCATGGTTCACAACGCGAAGGAACAGGTCGCGCGCGGCACGGCGCCCTACTTCTATCTGCCGAAGATGGAAAGCCACCTCGAAGCGCGTCTGTGGAACGAGATCTTTCTCGCCGCGCAGGAAGCCGTCGGCGTGCCGCGTGGCACGATTCGCGCGACCGTGCTGATCGAAACGATCGTCGCCGCGTTCGAAATGGACGAAATTCTGTATGAGTTGCGCGAACACAGCTCGGGTCTGAACGCCGGCCGTTGGGACTACATCTTCTCGGCGATCAAGAAGTTCAAGAGCGACCGCGATTTCTGTCTTGCCGACCGCTCGCAGATCACGATGACCTCGCCCTTCATGCGTGCCTACGCGCTGCTGCTGCTGAAGACCTGCCATCGCCGCAACGCACCGGCAATCGGCGGCATGAGCGCGCTGATCCCGATCAAGAACGATCCGGCGGCGAACGACAAGGCCATGGGCGGTGTGCGCTCGGACAAGGCACGCGATGCCGGCGACGGTTACGACGGCGGCTGGGTCGCGCATCCGGGTCTCGTGCCGATTGCGATGGAAGAGTTCGTCAAGGTGCTCGGCGACAAGCCGAATCAGATCGGCAAGCAACGCGACGACGTGCTCGTCGCGGCCTCCGACCTGATGGACTTTCGCCCGGAAGCGCCGATCACCGAAGGCGGTCTGCGCAACAACATCAACGTCGGCATTCACTATCTGGGTTCGTGGCTCGCGGGCAATGGCTGCGTGCCGATTCACAACCTGATGGAAGACGCCGCCACCGCGGAAATCTCGCGCTCTCAAGTGTGGCAATGGATTCGCTCGCCGAAGGGCAAGCTCGAAGACGGCCGCAAGGTCACGGCCGAGCTGGTGCGCGCGTTGTCGGCGCAAGAGCTCGACAAGGTGAAGCAGGCAGTCGGCGGCGATACGAAGCCGTATGATCGCGCTGCACAAATTTTCGACGAAATGTCGACGTCGGAGCAGTTTACCGATTTCCTGACGCTGCCGCTCTACGAAGAAATCTGAGGCAACCAGGCTGTCTCATACATCAGCAATAACGACGTCGTACCGGGCCCGCTTTCACCAGCCACACAAGATGAACGAGCGGCCCGGGTCGCAAGGCTGACCGACCGGACGGCCCGACAGGCGTATGCCTGCCGGGCCGTTTTTTTCTGCACTCACCATGGGCCGGTCATGCCGTCCCCTCAGCGCGTGCTGCGATACTCGACCCAATCGCCCGACCTGATTTCCGGGAGGCCCTTCACCGCATTGGGCGCGACCGGATAGAAGCGGCAGTTCACGACGTTACCGTCTACTTTCACCATCACTTCTCTCGCGAGAAAACGATCTTCGACGCCGGGATACACCGCTTCGATCTCGTCGAGCACCGTAACCAGTTCATCGTCGATTTCGTAGACGTCACCCGTGACGTCCACGCCCGCTTCGTCGACCACCAGGCCCGGATATAAGCCGAAGTCGAACAGATGGCCGCGCACCGTGGCCGTGCCGAGCAGATTCGGCGTGGCAATGTCGTTGCGCGCCGCAGCCTCTCTGAGGTCGTTCACTTCACCGGCACGCAACGTGCCGTATACAAAAACAGTCTGCATCGTCGTTTGCTCTCCTTGATAATGGGTTCGGCTTGCCCCGGCTGTTGCCGCGGGTTCAGTTCAGCGACGCGCTCGCCACCAGCACGCCGTCGATATCCGCATAGATCCATTCGCCAGGACGCACCGGCGAGCCCGGCAATTGCACCGGCACGTCGCGCTCACCGGTGCCGAGCTTCTGGCCACGCCGCGGGCAGGTTGCCAATGCCGCCACGCCGACATTGATTTCATTGAGCTCCAGCGTATCGCGCACGCAGCCGTTTAGCACGATGCCCGCCCAGCCATTCCGCTCGGCGATTTGCGCGAGGTTGCCGCCTACCAGCGCGCAACGCAGACTGCCACCGCCGTCGACCACCAGCACCCGGCCGGCGCCCTTCTCCTCGAGCGTAGCGCGCACGAGTGCGTTGTCTTCGAACACCTTCAGCGTCACCGCCTCGCCGCTGAAACACTCAGCGCGACTGAAGAGATGAAAGACCGGCTCGAGCACACGCAGCGTGCCCAGCGCCAGTTGGTCTTCGTGTGCGTCGCACAAGTCTGCGGTTGCAAAGCTCATGGGGGTCTCCTTGGTGTCCGTGTAATCGGGACATTATGCAACGTTGACTCCAACGTAACACCTACAATGAGAAGCCTGCGGTGGTTTTGGGGGGCGTGCGGTTGGATCTGTGCCGTCGGGTCCGCGCTCCGGAGTTGGCACCTGAAGACACGGTGCCTAAGCGCCCGTGCTCACGGCTTCCGTGTCTACACGCGCAGCGTTTTTTGAGTTCCATCCATTGGATCGATCTTCAACATGAATTCGTCCGCTGACTCAGACCAGTCGAGCCAGACCCGCCTCGTCGACATCCCGCCCGAATTTCAGCCGACGCAATCGCACCCGATTCGCGTGCGCTCGCGGCCGATACCGTCGGGCTGGCGAATCGCGCGACACACGCATGCATGGGCCCAGGTGGCCTATGCATCGCGCGGCGTGCTGCGGGTCGCGACGACCGGCACGACGTGGATGGTGCCGCCATCCCGGGCGATCTGGGTGCCGCCGCATGTAACGCACGAAGTAGTCGCCGTCGAAGATGCATTTCTGCGCACGCTCTACATTACCGAAAGCACCGTCCCGGCAGGACTGGATACGCCGCGCGTGGTCGAGGTATCGGATCTGCTGCGCGAAGTCATCGCGGCGCTCGATACGCCGGGCATTTCAGCGACGCGCGAACAACTGCTGGGTGCGCTCGCGCTCGACGAACTGACGCGTTCGGAGCCGCTGCCGCTGTCCGTGCCGATGCCCAACGAAAAGCGCTTGCGCGCGTTGTGCGAGGCCGTGATCGCAGACCCGACTCACGGCGACTCGCTCGAGCAATGGGCATCGAGCGTCGGTGCGAGTACGCGTACGATTGCGCGGCTGTTTCGTCAGGAGTTGGGGGTGAGCTTTTCGAAATGGCGTCAGCAGGCCATTCTCGCACGCGCCATTCCGCTATTGAGCCAGGGGCGCCCGCTATCGCACGTCGCACAAGAGCTGGGTTATCAAAGCCAGAGTGCGTTCTCGGCGATGTTCCGGCGGGCATTCGGCGAAAGTCCGCGTGCATTCATCGAGCGCGGCTCTGAACATCGTGTGGAGAACGGGGATCGTGGCGATACCGAAGCGGATGAAGAGACCGCGCAGAAGTGACGGCGTGACGGCGTGTAGGCGTGTAGGCGTGTAGGCGTGTAGGCGTGTAGGCGTGTAGGCGTGTAGGCGTGTAGGCGTTGCCAAGCGTAACTGCCAGCCGCTGCCTGTCAAACGCGCCGCGCCAGATGACGGATCGCCCCGAGCTGCGCCAGACGCGGCCCGGTCAGCTTGTATCCCTTGCGCTGATACAGCCGCGCGGCAGGATTGTCGACGAACACACGCAGCTGCAACTCGTGCAGCCCGCGCTCGCGCGCCCATTGATGCGACATGTCGAGCAGATAAGTGCCGGCGCCGAGCCGCCGATGCCCTTCGGCAATCTGCACGTCGCGGATATGCAGCGAATCGCCTTCCTGCGTGATGCGCAGCACGCCGATCGGCTCGCCGTCCACTTCGAGAATAAAATTTTCAGACTCGCGCCAACTGCCGAGAAACAGATCGCCACGCCAGACCAGATGGTGCCGGCGATAGTAGCCGCCCATGTTGTTGCGAGTCAGCTCCTCGGCGAACTCGAAATCGTCCATGCTGGCGCGGCGCAGATGAAACGGTGACGGAGCTTCGGTTGGATCGAACATGGTGGAACGACGAAGATGGGTCGGAACAACGGTAAAACAGGCCGCGCGCGCTGGCAATGGCTGTTTGTCCCGAGCATACCAGGACGACACCCAGGCGAACCGGCTGCGGGAATAAAAAAAACCCACTTCTTTCGAAGTGGGCTTCTTAAAATCTGGCGGAGCGGACGGGACTCGAACCCGCGACCCCCGGCGTGACAGGCCGGTATTCTAACCAACTGAACTACCGCTCCAGATTTTTGCACCGTGGCTTGTGAAAGCCTGGCTTATTTGACAACTGCGTTGCCAACTGCACCGCTCAAGCTGCGAACTCAGCATGCTCACTGAACGACGCCGATGTCCTGGCGTCCCCTAGGGGATTCGAACCCCTGTACTCACCGTGAAAGGGTGATGTCCTAGGCCTCTAGACGAAGGGGACAACGTACTGCTTACACCTTTAATGAAAAAGCCCGTTCAGGTTTGTATGAACGGGCTTTGTCTGGCGGAGTGGACGGGACTCGAACCCGCGACCCCCGGCGTGACAGGCCGGTATTCTAACCAACTGAACTACCACTCCAGTTTGCCTATCATGACTTGCGAGCGTTGGTTTTTTCTCTGCAAGCTGCGCCGCTTTACTACTTTCAAACGACGCTGATGTTTGGCGTCCCCTAGGGGATTCGAACCCCTGTACTCACCGTGAAAGGGTGATGTCCTAGGCCTCTAGACGAAGGGGACATAATCTTTTCAGATCTGTCTTTATCTTGCCGCTAACTTAGCTTAACTTCTGGCTAATTTTGTTTTGTCAGCAGCAAAGACCGATATTCTAACTACGTTACAACTGTTTGTGAAGTCTTTTTTGCTACAAGCTCCAGACTTCGGAACCACTTCACTCTGCTCCGATGGTGGAGGTAAGCGGGATCGAACCGCTGACCTCTTGCATGCCATGCAAGCGCTCTCCCAGCTGAGCTATACCCCCCTTGCAGAACAGAAACGAGATTTTAGAGGCCAATTTGCGCTTTGTAAATACCCTTTGAGCAATTGCCTGCGACTTTTTTCGCAAGTCGCAGGCAATCCCGCTCAATGCAAGCGCGAACGCGCTCAGGCCAGCACTTTTTCGATACGGCTCACGACAACATCGCGGCCAAACAGCATCAGCACGCTGTCGATCGACGGTGTATGCGTGGTACCCGCCACCAGCAGCCGAACCGGCATTGCCAGTTGCGGCATCTTCAGCTTGTGCGCGCCGAGCGTTGTCTTCAACGCCGCGGCGATCGCCTCTTTGGTCCACTCCACCGTCTTGAGCGCCGCAGCCAGATCGGACAGCGCCGGACGCACGACATCCGTGACGTGCTGCGCGAGCGCCTCGGCTTCAGGCGCGGGCGTGCAATAGAACATCGCGGCGTTTTCGGCGATTTCCTTCACTGTCGACGCGCGGTCCTTCAGCAAGCCCACCACCGACGTCAGATCGGCGCCTTGCGCGATGGCAGCATCGTCGATACCCAGTTCAGCGAAGAAAGGCCTGGCGAGCTCCGCGAGGCGCGCGTTGTCTGCTTCCTTGATGTAGTGCGCGTTGAGCCAGCTGAGCTTGTCGTGGTCATACTGAGCCGGCGACTTGCCCAGATGCTCCAGATCGAACCATTCGACGAACTGCTCACGCGTGAAGATTTCCGCGTCGCCATGCGACCAGCCCAGACGGGCCAGATAGTTGACCACCGCTTCCGGCAGAAAGCCGGCGTCGCGATAACCCATCACGCTCATCGCGCCGTGACGCTTGCTCATCTTCTCGCCCTGCTCGTTCAACACGGTCGGCAGGTGCGCGTACACCGGCGGCTCACCGCCGAGCGCACGCAGGATGTTGATCTGACGCGGCGTGTTATTCACGTGATCGTCGCCGCGAATCACGTGGGTGATGCGCATGTCCAGATCGTCGACCACCACGCAGAAGTTGTAGGTCGGTGTGCCGTCCGGGCGCGCGATCACGAGATCGTCGAGTTCTTCGTTCGAAATTTCAATGCGGCCCTTCACGGCGTCGTCCCATGCGACGACACCCGTGAGCGGATTGCGAAAGCGCAGCACCGGCTGCACGCCCGCCGGTGGCTCCGGCAAGACCTTGCCGGGTTCCGGGCGCCACGTGCCGTCATAGCGCGGCTTCTCGCCGGCCTCGCGTTGACGCTCGCGCAGTGCGTCCAGCTCTTCCGTCGACATGTAGCACGGGTACACGAGCCCCGCGTCCTGCATCTGCTTGAGCACTTCGCGGTAACGGTCCATGCGCTGCATCTGGTAGAACGGGCCTTCGTCGAAATCGAGACCGAGCCACGCCATGCCCTCAATAATGGCGTCGACGGATTCGGACGTGGAGCGCTCGACGTCGGTGTCCTCGATCCGCAGCACGAAGGTCCCTTTCATCTTGCGCGCGAACGCCCACGGATACAGCGCGGAGCGAATGTTGCCGAGGTGGATGAAGCCGGTGGGACTCGGTGCGAAACGGGTACGGACAGAGGTGGTCATTAGCGATTACTCGGAAGACAGGCGCCGGCGCCGTGGCGAACATGGCCAGTGAAGCGCGGCAGCGGAGCGCGCCCGTGCGGCAGAAAACGCCTTGCACGGACACGAAGGAAATAAATACAAGAGCCGAATTATACCTTCCGAACCCGTGTTGCCTGCCCTCGTCCGAATGGCCAGGCAAGGCAGACAAGTCGCTCAGGAAGCGTGCTTCCGGAGGCCCGACGGTTTCCTCTGCAACGTTTCATTACCGCGCCGACGCGCGCCCGAAGCTTTGATTTATGATGTGCGCGCGCTGCGGGTTGCGATAGAACCACGGCGCATGGGATCGCCGCCGGCGGTCCTGTCTGTTTGACTATCCGCCTGATCGCGGCACAGGTTGCGCCGATTTGCGCCGATTTGCGCTGATTTGCGCTGATTTGCGCCGATTTGCACCGATTGCGCCGCCTCTGCCGTTGCTGGAGAACCCGTTGAAACCGTCATCCCCTCGCCTCGCCCGTCGCACCTTCTCATTGGCCGCCGCCTCCGCGGTGTTGGCCGCCTGCACCACGACCGGCGCCAGCAAAACTGATAGCACGCCGGTTGCCACCACGCCCACCGCGAACACGCCGCCGCTTGAAAAACCGCAGCGGCCCATCCGAGTCGGACTCGCGCTAGGCGGCGGCGCCGCTCGCGGCTTCGCGCACATCGGCGTGATCAAGGGGCTGGAGGCGCGCAATATTCAGGTCGACCTGGTGGCCGGCACAAGCGCGGGTTCGGTAGTCGGTGCGCTGTACGCCTCGGGGATGAACGGCTTTGCCCTGAACAAGCTCGCGCTGTCCATGGACGAAGCCTCGATCAGCGACTGGGCCATGCCGTTTCGCACGCGCGGCTTTCTGCAAGGCATCGCGCTGCAGAACTATCTGAATACGACCCTCAACAACCGTCCGATCGAGAAGATGGCCAAGCCGCTCGGCGTGGTCGCCACCGACCTGAAAACCGGCCAGCCAATCCTGTTCCAACGCGGCAACACCGGCATTGCAGTGCGCGCGTCGTGCAGCGTGCCGTCGATTTTCGAGCCGGTGAAGATCGGCGGACACGAATATGTGGACGGCGGCCTGGTGAGCCCGGTGCCCGCCTCGTTTGCGCGCAAGATGGGCGCGGATTTCGTGATCGCCGTAGACATCTCGCAGCGTCCGGAAAGCGGCCTCACCGCCAGTTCGTTCGATGTGCTGATGCAGACGTTCACGATCATGGGCCAGACGATCAAGGCGTATGAACTCGACAAGTACGCCGACATTGTGATCCGGCCTAATCTGGCCGCCATGAGCGGCAGCGATTTCTCCCAGCGCAACGCTGCGATTCTTGCTGGAGAGGAAGCGGTGGCGAAGATGATGCCGGAGTTGCAGCGCAAGCTAGCCGCAAGCCGCGCCGCGGCTTAACTCGTCGTTGCCCCAAACGCAAAAAGCCCGCTTCGAAAGAAGCAGGCTTTTTTCACACCCAAACCATGAGTGCGGGCTGAATCAGTTACTGATTACCACCAATCGAAGCATTCACACGCTTGCGCAGATCTTCACCGTCCTGATAGGACGTCTCGATCCGGCGTGCGCCCGTGAAACGCTTTTCCCAATAGCCGCTATCCATATCGTCGACGCGGATCGTGCTGCCCGTGGAAGGCGAATGCACGAACTTGTTGTCGCCGATGTAGATGCCGACGTGCGAGAACGTACGGCGCATCGTATTGAAGAACACCAGATCGCCCGGCTTCAGGTCGCTGACGCGCACCTTCTCGCCGACGCGGCTCATTTCCTCAGCGCGGCGCGGCAGCGCCATACCGAGCGTGTCCTGGAACACGTAGCGAACGAAGCCGCTGCAATCGAGCCCCGAATCGGGCGTATTACCACCCCAACGGTAGCGAACGCCGATCATGTTCAGCGCGCCGACCACCACGTCGCCCGCTTTACCGGCCATGCCGGAGAGGAACGATTTGGCGCCGCCGTCGCTGCCGGGAGCGGCCGATTGCGAATTGAGGGAGGACAAAGGATTCGACCCGCTAGGGGTCGAATATGAGGCATTCTGATTAAAACTGCTTACTTCGTCGGCGAACGCGCCGGGAGCTGCTGCCATCAAGACGCCAATGAACATCCCGGCGACGACGCGCGTGCAAGCCTGGGTTAGGTTTCTGTGCTGCATTGGTCGGTATTTTTTGCCTAAAAATCAGTGGGCTACGGAAAAAAGTTTGGTCGATACTAGCCAGTAAGTATTCGTGTGTCAAAACAAATAGAAAAATACAATCGAGACACGCACCCAATTGGTGAAAGAGTGCAAAATCAGTAGTCAAGCGCCGCTTTCAGCAGCTTTCGGGTGTAAGGGTGCGCCGGTGTCGCAAAAATCTGCTCAACGTCCCCGCTTTCGACGATTGAACCGTTTTGCATCACCGCGACACGATGCGCCATTGCCCCGATCACGGCCAGATCGTGGCTGATGAAAACGAAGCCGAGGTTGTACTTCTGTTGCAACCCGGCAAGCAGTTTCAGGACCTGCTGCTGGATCGACACGTCGAGCGCACTGGTCGGTTCGTCGAGGATCAGGATGCGCGGCTCCAGCACCAACGCGCGCGCGATCGCAATGCGCTGACGCTGGCCGCCGGAGAACTCATGCGGATAGCGGTACAGCACCGTGCGGTCCACTCCGACTTCGCGCAGAACCGACACCACCTTGTCGCGCCGCGCCTCCTGGCTCATTTGTGGGCGATGCAACGCGAGCCCTTCGCCCACGATCCGTTCGACGGTCTGACGCGGCGAAAGCGAGCTGAACGGATCCTGAAAGACAACCTGCATATTCGAGCGTAAGGCAGTCTGCTCGGCGCCGCGATAGCTGCCGAGCGCCCTGCCCTGAAACTCGATCTCGCCGTGCGCGGTGCGTTGCAGACCGAGCAGGGCCATCGCCAGCGTCGATTTGCCCGAACCCGATTCGCCGACAATCCCGAGCGTCTCGCCCTGTCGCACGGACACGTTCGCATCGGCGACCGCGCGAAAATGCCCCGAGCGGAACCAGCCGCTCCAGCCTGGCAGTTTCGTTTTGAAATCGACTGAGACGTCGCGCGCTTCGAGCAGCACGGGTGAAATCGGCAAGACAGGAACCACCGTGCGCTCCGGACGGCTTGCCAGCAGACGTTGCGTGTACGGATGCTGCGGCGACTCGAACACCTGCTCGACCGGCCCGCTCTCCACGAGTACGCCCTTCTCCATCACCGCAATGCGCTGCGCGAAATGGCGCACGAGATTCAGGTCGTGGGTGATCAGCAGCACGGCCATGCCGCGCTTCTCGGCTTCGACGCGTTGCAATTCGAGCAGCAGGTCGACGATCTGCGCACGAATCGTCACGTCGAGCGCCGTGGTCGGTTCATCGGCCAGCAGCAAACGTGGGCGGCACGCGAGCGCCATCGCGATCATCGCGCGCTGCCGCTGACCGCCCGAGAGCTGATGCGGATAACTATTCACGCGCTTGCCCGGCTCGGCGATGCCGGTACGCCCTAGCAATGCCACGGCACGCTTACGCGCTTCGTTCGCCGTCACGCCGTCGTGCACGACGATCGTCTCGGCAATCTGATCACCGACCGTATAGAGCGGATTGAGCGCCGTCATCGGCTCCTGGAAAATCATCGCGATGTCCGAGCCGCGCATACCGCGCATCTCGCGCTCGCTTTTGGCGAGCAGATCCTGCCCGTCGAAACGGATCGCCCCACTGACCTGCGCGTCGCTCAACAGACGCAGGATCGACAGCGCGGTCACGCTCTTGCCCGAGCCCGATTCACCGACCAGCGCGACCCGCTCGCCGCGTTGGATCGTGAGCGTCACGTCGTTCACCGCGACCGTATCGCCAAAGATCACATGCAGACGATCGAGCTCCAGCAGCGGCGGCGTCATGCCCTGTTTTGCGTCGTTCTCCACCATGGTGCTCACTGGTTGCCTCCCGCGCGCATGGCGTCGGCGATGCGGGTGTCCAGCGCGTTGCGCAGCGCATCGCCCATGAACGTCAGCAGCAACAGCATCGCGACCAGCACGCCGAACGTCGACAACGAGATCCACCACGCGTCGAGATTTGCCTTACCTTGCGCAAGCAGTTCGCCCAGACTTGGCGTCGGCGACGGCACGCCGAGGCCGAGAAAGTCGAGGCTGGTGAGCGCGAGAATCGAGCCGCTCATGCGGAACGGCAGAAACGTGATCACGGGCGTCAAGCTGTTGGGCAAAACGTGCCGCCACATGATCTGCCAGTTCGAGAGCCCCATCGCCCGCGCCGCACGCACATAGTCCTGCTGACGGTTGCGCAGGAACTCCGCTCGCACGTAGTCGGACAAGCCGATCCAGCCGAACAGCGACAGCAGCACGATCAGCAGAATGAACCCCGGCTCGAAAATCGACGAGAAAATGATCAACAGGTAAAGCTCCGGCATCGCGCTCCATATTTCGATCAGACGCTGCCCGATGATATCGGTACGTCCTCCGAAGTAACCCTGCACGGCGCCCGCCGCAATCCCCAGCACGGTGCCGATCAAGGTCAGCACCAACCCGAATTCCACCGACACGCGAAAACCGTACAGAAGGCGCGCGAAGAGATCACGCCCACGGTCGTCGGTGCCGAGCCAGTTATCGCGCGACGGCGGTGCCGGGTTCGGCGCTTTCGAAAAATAATTCAGCGTGTCGTAGTAATACCGGTTCGGCGGATACACCGCGAAGTTGCCCGGCGTGTCGAAACGATGCTTGATATAGGGATCGAGGTAATCGGCGGGCGTCGGGAAGTCGCCGCCGAAAGTGGTCTCCGCGTAGGTCTTGAACATCGGAAAATAAAGCTGCCCTTCGTAGCGCACCACGAGTGGCTTGTCGTTCGACCACAGCGGCCCGGCGAGGCTCGCCGCAAACGCCACGACGAAGATGATCAGGCTCCAGTAGCCAAGGCGCTGCTGGCGAAAACGCTGCCAGACGCGACGCGCCGGCGATGGCGACACGAACGCGCGAACCGGTTCGGTGCGCGCCGCCGCATCGGCTGAAAGGCGGGCTCGATTCATCAGCGCTCCAGTTGTTCGAATTGGATGCGGGGATCGACCCACACATAGCAAAGATCGGAAATCAGCTTGGTTGCAAGACCGATCAGCGTGAACAGATACAGCGTGCCGAGCACGACCGGATAGTCGCGGCGCACCACGGATTCATACGACAGCAGGCCGAGTCCGTCGAGCGAAAACAGCGTCTCGATGAGCAGACTGCCGGTGAAGAACGCACCGATAAACGCGGCGGGGAAACCGACGATCAACGGCAGCAACGCGTTGCGAAACACGTGCTTCCACAGCACGCGCTTTTCCGATAACCCTTTGGCGCGCGCGGTCAGCACGTATTGCTTGCGGATTTCGTCGAGGAAGGCGTTCTTCGTCAGCATCGTGACGACCGCGAAACTGCCGACCACCGAGGCCGTGATCGGCAACGCGATATGCCACAGGTAGTCGACGATCTTGCCGCCCAAACTCAATTGCGCCCAATTATCCGAGGTGAGATTGCGCAGCGGAAACAGCTGCAGGAAAGTGCCACCGCCGAACAACACCAGCAACAGCACGCCCAATACAAAGCCCGGAATTGCATAGCCGACCAGCACGACGAGGCTCGTTGCGATATCGAAGCGCGAGCCGTTACGCACCGCCTTGGCGATACCCAGGGGCACCGATATCAGGTACGTCAGGAAGAAGGTCCACAAGCCGATGCTGATCGACACCGGCAACTTCGAAACGATCAGCGACCACACGCTCTGGTGGCGGAAATAGCTCTGGCCAAGGTCGAATGTCGAGAAGCGTTTTAGCATCAGGACGTAGCGTTCGAGCGGCGGTTTTGTCGAAGCCATACAGCACTTTCAGTTGCGCGATCTGCTGTGCGTCGACGCCGGTATGCGAGCGCAGACCGAACGGCGCGCCGTTCTCGGCGCCTTTGCGCAGCTCGTGCTGCATCTGTTCGACCGGGCCACCCGGAACGAACTGGATCACGACGAAGGTCAGCGTGAGCACGCCGAGCAAGGTCGGGATCATCAACAGCAGGCGTTTGAGGATGTAGCTCCACATGGCGTCGTTTCCGGTGCGAAGGCGGTGAATGAATGATGCTTTAATGCGCCTCAGTTTGCGGCTGCGGCTGCGCATACCACCACATCGACGTGATCCAGCCTTCCGCGCCATAGTACAGAGGCAAGGTTTTGGGCCACGCGAGACCGCGCTTGAACGCCACCCGGTGCGTCGCGCTGTACCACTGCGGAATCACATAGTAGCCATGCATCAGCACGCGGTCGAGCGCATGCGTCGCGTCGATCAGTTGCTCCCGCGTCTGCGCATGCACGAGCGCGCTCAGGATCGCGTCGACGGCCGGCGATTTCAGCCCGATCATGTTGTCCGAGCCTGGCGTGTCCGCGGCCTTGCTGCCGAAGCGGTCGATCTCTTCCGAGCCTGGCACCTGCACGTCCGGCATACGGATGGTGGTCGTGTCGAAATCGAACGCGTCGAGACGCTTTTGATAGACCGCGAAATCGGACACGCGAAATGTGGCGGTAATGCCGAGCTTCTGCAGATTGCGGATGAACGTCGCGACAATCGGCTCCATTTGCGCGGACGAACCGGAATCGTCGAGGATCTCGAACCGGAACGGCTCGCCCTTGGCGTTACGCAACGCGTTGTCGCGATAGGTCCAGCCCGCCTGCTGCAACAAGGCACGCGCCTGCAACAGATTGGCGCGCAGCGAACCCGGCGGATCCGTGTCCGGCTGCTTCGGCGGCGGACCGAATACCGCCGGATCGAGTTTTGCGCGCCATGGCTCGAGGAGCGATAGTTCGCCCGGCGAAGGCAGACCTTTCGCCTGCAAATCCGTATTGACGAAGAAGCTGTCGATGCGCGTGTACTGATTGAAGAACAACTGGCGGTTCAGCCACTGAAAATCGAATGCGAGATCGAGCGCCTTGCGCACCCGCACGTCCTGAAACAACGGCCGCCGCAGATTGATCATGAAGCCCTGCATGCCGGTGCCGTTATGCTGCGGAAATTCGCGCTTGATCAACTCGCCGCTATCGAACTTCTTGCCGAAGTCGCGCCGCACCCAATTGCGCGCGACGTATTCGACCATTGCGTCGTATTCGCCCGCTTTGAACGCTTCCAGCCGCGCGACGTTGTCCGAATACAGCTTATAGACAATCCGATCGAAGTTATTCATCCCCACGCGCACGGGCAGCGCCGCACCCCAGTAATTCGGGTCGCGTCGATACGCGATCGTGCGGCCGTTATCGTACTTTTCGATCAGATAAGGCCCGCTGGCAATCGGCTTTTCGAACGCGAGCTGGTCGAACGGTATCCGGCTGCCGTCCGGCTTCATCCCCCACTTGCGCGAGAACACCGGCATGCTGCCCACGAGCAGCGGCAACTCGCGATTGCGTTGATGAAAGTCGAAGCGGATCGTATGCGGATCGACCACCACCGCACGCGTGATCTCGCCGAAGATCGACGCGAATTGCGGCGCGGCTTGCGGGCTTTTTAGCGTGTCGAGCGAAAATTTGACGTCGTCGGCGGTGACCGGATCGCCGTTCGAAAAGCGCGCACGCGGGTTGATGTGGAAGGTGGTCGACAGGCCGTCGGGCGCGATATGGATGTCGTCGGCGAGCAGGCCATAGGCGGAGGCCACTTCGTCGCTGCTGCCGATGGTCAGGCTTTCGAACAGCAGATCGACGCCCGGTGCGGTATTGCCGCGCAAAGTGAACGGATTGAATTTATCGAAGCTGGTCAGCCGGCTCGGATTGGCCAGCACCAGCGTGCCGCCCTTCGGCGCATCTGGATTGACGTAGTCGAAGTGCTTGAAATCGGCCGGATATTTCGGCTCGCCGTACTGCGCGATCGCATAGACGGCGTGCGCTTCGGGCGCCGCGAGCAAACCGGCCAGGAGGGACACGCCACACAGTGCGACGGCGCACGCCGAGCGCCAGGAGCGCGGCACAACCGGTAGACCGACACGCGATAGCCTGAGAATCACGCTGCTCCGAAGTGCACGAGGCGCTTGAACCCATCGCGAGCCAGTTGTCATAGGGGCCTTGTTGATCAGTGGGCAATTTCAATGTGAAAGGATTCTACCCAATAAACCTGCGCATTCCATGCGTTGACCCATTGCTTTCCGCTCAGTCTGCCGGCTTTGCGAGCGCAATAAAAAACCGCCCGGTCCGGGCGGTTTATTTCGGCTCCACGACTGGCTGGATCAACCGTAACGTGGCTTACCGTCTTAGTGGTCTTAGTGCCAGCCGCGACGATTGTCGTAGTGGTCGCGGCCGTAATCGTAGCGGCCAGGGGGATGACGACGATACCAGTCGTCACGCGCCCAGTAGCGGCGGCCGTCCCAGTAGCGGTCGCCGTGCCAGCCGATCACGATCGCCGGGCCACCGTAATACACGGGCGCGGGCTGGTAAATGACAGGCGGCGGGGGGGGCGGCGGCGGTGCATAGACCGGAGCCGGGGCCACGTAGATCGGCGCGGGAATGCCGATGTTGACACCAATGTTGACGCCGCCGGCCATTGCAGCACCCGACGCAGCCAACCCGAGAACCCCGATCAGAAGTGGAACAAGACGTGCGGACTTCATCGATCACCCTTTTGAAGAATGTGTGTTGTTGGCCGAAATATAGCGCAAGGCAGCCATCCGCGTATTTCAACTTTGTAATAACTGATGCATAACATCGCACCGTCAGCCGCCCGGTTACGTCTCGTTACATTGGACAAAGGTTTGGTGAAAAAGTAGTGGCGGAGTAATCGAGCCGGCGCCACGATCAGCCTTGTGGCCGCGGTATTGCGGATGAAGCCGGATCAGTAGGATATCGAAGCATTTTTGCATCATGCAACGAGCCTGGCTGGATTCCAAAACCCTTTCGCTCCATCCGCATCCATCGCCCTTGCTTCCCGCGCGTTCGTGCTCTTCTCCTGTAGACGTCGCACATCGGATTGCAAGGCGGTTTATATCGCCCGGTCATTCCGCCGCCGCGATCGCCACGACACCTCGCCGCGCCCGTTCGCATAGACCGCACAAACGAACATCTGATGTTCGAAAGAACATTTCCAAGTTATTTTGATGTCGCCGGTCGTCCGACCTCACCATCGGAGAAGCACTCGGCCGGAAGCCTTATTCAACAGATATTTCAAGAAAGTCAATCACTTAAACCATGGTTTTCCCTAGTACCCGACAGCGCAACCAGTGATACGATGACTGACACTAAACGCTGATAAATGTTCGAATTCGCGCATGCCGGCCGTCCAGCGGCCAGTCAGCGGACACATTGGGTACGGAGACAGATTTTGAAAACAATCATTGGTTTGCGCTGGTGGATCATCGCGCTGGTATGTGCCGGGACGATCGTCAACTATCTGTCGCGCAACGCCCTCGGCGTGATGGCGCCGCAGTTGACGACACTCCTGCACATGAGCACCAAGCAGTACTCGTACGTCGTCGGTGCATTCCAGGTCGGCTATACGATCATGCAGCCGGTATGCGGCCTGATTATCGATCTGATCGGTTTGCGTCTCGGCTTTGCGTTGTTCGCCTGCCTCTGGTCTCTAACGGGCGTACTGCACGGTTTCGCGAGCGGCTGGCTCTCGCTTGCGGCCTTGCGCGGACTCATGGGGTTGACGGAAGCCGTCGCCATTCCGGCAGGCATGAAGGTAGTCGCCGAGTGGTTTCCCAATCGCGAAAAATCCGTGGCGGTGGGCTACTTCAACGCGGGCACGTCGCTCGGTTCGCTGCTCGCCCCGCCGCTCGTCGTCTTCCTGTCGCTGAGATATGGCTGGCAAAGCGCGTTTGCGGTGACGGGTGCGCTCGGCTTTGTCTGGGCTGCGGTCTGGTATGTGCTGTACCGCTCGCCGGCCGATCACGCGCGCATCAGCGCGGCTGAGCGCGAGACGATCGTCAGCGGCCAGACGCCGGGCACGCCGCAGCGGCACAGCATCCGCGAAGTACTTCGTACGCGCCGGTTCTGGGCGATCGCACAAGCGCGTTTCTTCGCGGAACCCGCGTGGCAAACGTTCAGCTTCTGGATTCCGCTTTACCTCGCGACGCAACGCCACATGGACCTGAAACAGATCGCACTGTTCGCGTGGCTGCCGTTTCTTGCCGCCGACCTTGGCGGCCTCTTCGGCGGCTACCTGTCGCCGTTTCTGATGAAGCGTTTGCGCATGCCGTTGATCGCGTCGCGCATCGCGGGTGTCGTGCTCGGCGCTTTCATGATGCTCGGACCGGCATGCATTGGTCTCGTCGCCTCGCCGTATCAGGCAATCGCGCTCTTCTGCGTGGGCGGCTTCGCGCATCAGATGATCTCGGCGCTCGTCAACACATTGGCCGCCGACGTGTTCGACCCCAGCGAAGTCGGCACCGTCGCCGGATTTGCAGGGATGTCCGCGTGGATCGGCGGCCTGGGCTTTTCGCTGCTGGTTGGCGCGCTGGCCGACACGATCGGCTACACACCGTTATTCGGCGCCCTCGGCGCTTTCGACCTCATCGGCGCCACCTTGCTAATCATTCTGATGCGCGGCGTCACTCGCGACGCGCGACCGCGTCAAGTCGACAACAACGCCAGCACGGCTGCGTGACCTTACTCGAAGACACATCATGCGTTCACTGACGAATCTGAAACACCCGCCGCGTTTTTCACTGTTGTCCCAAGTCGGCAATCAAGTCGTGCTCACCGCGCAGGAAAACTGCCGGATCGAACTGTTCGTTCTCGCCGAAGACATCATCCGGGTGCTCGTGCTGCCGCACGGCGAGACGCGCGGTCCGCGAACCTGGTCCATCGCGCCAGGTGCGGACGACGTTGCGCTCGAGGGCCGCGATCGCCGCGACATGAGCGATTTCACGCCACCCACGTTTGACGTATCGGCTAACGCCGAACACGTTGTCGTTGAAACCGCGCGCATCCGTTTGACGCTCACGCTTGATGGCGGATTTTGCGCGTGGGACATCCTTCACGACGCAGCGTGGCATCGCGTGATGAGCGATCGGAAAACGCAGGCGTATAACTTCGGCTGGTGGGACGCGCGCGTGTATCACTACATCGAGCGTCGCAAGGGCGAAATGTATGTTGGCCTGGGCGAGCGCGCGGGTTCGCTCAATCGCGCAGACCAGTCCTACGAAATGCGCAACATCGACGCGATGGGCTATAACGCCCGCACTACGGACCCGCTCTACAAGCACATCCCCTTCTACGTGACATGGCAGCCGCAAACGTCGACAGGATTCGGCCTGTTCTACGACACGCTCGCCGACTGCCGCTTCGACATGGGCCGTGAGCTCGACAACTATCACGGCCACTACCGGCACTTTGTCGCCGAGCATGGCGATCTCGACTATTACTTCATCGCGTCGGCGGGCACGCCCTTGCATGCGGTGCGCCGCTTTACGTGGCTGACCGGGCGTCCCGCCTGGATGCCGAAATGGGGCCTCGGCTACTCGGGCTCGACGATGAGCTATACCGATGCACCCGACGCACAGCAGCGCATGGGCGAATTCATCGAGCGGTGCAGCGAGCACGACGTGCTGTGCGATTCATTCCACCTGTCGTCGGGCTACACGTCGATCGGTCCGAAGCGCTACGTGTTCAACTGGAACCACGAGAAGTTTCCGGATATCGACGGCTTCGTGCAGAGCTATCTCGAACATGGCGTGCGTCTGTGCGCGAACATCAAGCCTTGCCTGCTGCAAGATCACCCGGCGTTCGACGAAGTGGCACGCGCCGGCTTGCTGATCGGGTCGCGTGACGGCGATCCGGCGTGGGTGCAGTTCTGGGACGAAGTGGGTGCGTATCTCGACTTCACGAATCCCGCCACCATCGACTGGTGGAAAGCGCGCGTGAAAGACAGCCTGTTGAAACACGGTATCGCTGCGACGTGGAACGACAACAATGAGTTCGAGATCTGGTCGCCCGACGCGATGGCCCAGGGCTTCGGCCAACCGTATCCGGCGCGCGAAGCAAAGGTGCTGCAAACGCAGCTGATGATGCGTGCGTCGCACGACGCGCAGCGCGAATACGCACCCGACCGTCGGCCGTTCCTCGTCTCCCGTTCGGGCGGCGTCGGCATGCAACGCTATGTGCAGACATGGTCCGGCGACAACTACACCTCGTGGGAAACGCTGCGCTTTAATCTGAAGATGGGCCTCGGGCTCGCCATGTCCGGCGTGTCGAACAGCGGTCACGATATCGGCGGATTCTCTGGCCCCGCGCCAGATCCGGAATTGTTCGCCCGCTGGGTCGCATTCGGCATCTTTCTGCCGCGTTTCAGCATTCATTCCTGGAACGACGACGGTACGGTCAACGAACCATGGATGCATCCCGAAGTCACGCAGCAGGTGGCAGCGCTCATCAAACTGCGCTACCGGCTCATTCCCTACCTGTACGAGTTGCTATGGCAATCGCGCAGCGCGTACGAGCCGGTATTGCGTCCGATGTTCGCCGAGTTTCCGCACGATCCACGCTGTCTCGTCGATGGCGACGACATGATGCTGGGCGCGTCGATGCTGGTCGCGCCAGTGGTCGAGCCCGGCCAGTCGACGCGCGACGTTTATCTGCCGGCCGGCGCGCGCTGGGTGTCGTACTGGAGCGGCGAGGTATTCGAAGGCGGTCAGACCGTGACCCTGCCTGCCCCATTCGAGCAGCCGGTGACGTTGCTGCGTGAGGGCGGCGTGAATCCGTTGAACATCGCTGAACAACACTTCGGCCGTCCCGCCGACGAACGCGCGTTCATCGCCGTGCCGCACGCCGGCGCAGGCATCGCTCGCGGCGGCTGCGTCGAAGACGATGGCGAAAGCGAAGCCTGGCGCACAGGTGCGCAGGGACATTGGAACGTCTCGATTACAAGCGATGCGAGCACGTTGCGCATTTCAATCGTACGGGAAGGCTGGGTCCAGCAGCCGCAGCAGGAAGTTCGCCTGTTCGTGCCAAAAGACGAAGTGCGCCCGGCAGTCTGCGTCGACGGCGCGCTCGTGGCCGACCATACGGCGGACGGCTGGCGATGCCTGACGATTTCCATCGCCCACTGAGCAGGCACGTATCACCGACGTGAAGAGCAACGATCATATATTCAATCAGGAGACACGCAACCTATGAACTCATTCAAGCGCTCGCGTACACGCACATTCGTCTTCTCATGCCTGCCGCTTGCGGGCGCGGTGCTGTCAAGCGGCGCGTCGGCGCAAAGCAGCGTGACGCTGTACGGCGTCGTCGATAACGCCTTTGCCTATGCCAGCAACCAGAAGGGACACGCCAACTTCTACATGAGCCAGGGCAACCTGCAGGCGAGCAAGTTCGGGCTGCTCGGCGCGGAAGATATTGGCGGTGGCACAAAGGCGATCTTCCGGCTCGAAAGCGGTTTCAACTCGCTGACGGGCGCGCAAAGTAGCGCGGGCTTCATTTTCAATCGACAGGCGTATGTCGGACTGACCAATGACAAATACGGGACGGTGACACTCGGCCGCCAGTACACGCCCTACTTCCAGATGGTCGGCGCACTCGGGCCAACGGGCGTACTGACGGGCGCAACAGGCGCTCACCCTGGTGATCTCGACGCGCTCGACACCACGCTGCGCCTCAATAATTCGGTTACCTACTTATCGCCGAACCTCGCCGGTTTGCAATTCAGCGCGCAGTACGGCCTGGGCGGCGTGCCCGGAAGCGTGGCCAGCGGCAGCCAGTTCAGCGCGGCGGCTCGCTACAACTACCAGCCGTTCGCGGTCGCGGTGGGCTACGTGAAACTGAAAGACATCGCGACCAGCCAGGCGCTCGGCACCTACGCCGTCAACTCGCCGGTGAATAGCGGCTACGCGACGGCACGGAGCGCGCAATTGTTCGCAGCGGCAGCTCGCTACACCCACCAGGACCTGATGATCGGCGTGAACTATTCGAACGTGCAATATGCGCCGGGCTCCGGTTCGCTATTCACCGACGAAGGTGTGTTCAATACGTATGGCGTGATTTCCACGTACCGGATCACGCCGGCCGTGACCGTCGGCGCGGGTTACAGCTACACGCAGGCGAGCAAAGCGAATGGCATCAGCGATGCCGCGCGCTATCAGCAGATTTCGCTCGAGCAGACGTACAACCTCTCCGCCCGCACCACGTTGTACGCACTGGAGGCGTATCAGCATGCGCGGGGCAAGACACTGGTTGCGGCAGGCAGCACGGGGACAAGCATCACTGACGCCGTGGCCGTGGTCGGCGACTCGCAGAATACGACGCCCTCGTCAGGCCCGTCGCAATTCGTCGGCATGGTGGGGTTGCGGCACGCGTTCTGATGCCGATAACAGGGTGAGCATCCGCTCCGGAATGGCGGGAATTCCGGAGCGGAAAAACATTTCGCGAGCCTAAAAAACAAAACCCCGCAGAGCCTAAACTCTGCGGGGTTCTCTCTACCACTTCTGGCGGAGACGGAGGGATTCGAACCCTCGATCCAGGTTTTGGCCCAGATGCTCCCTTAGCAGGGGAGTGCCTTCGACCTCTCGGCCACGTCTCCCAAACTTTCGGTTGCGCAGGGAGTCAGCGCAACGAAGCCAAGATAATAGCGGGCCGAACCGCGAAGGTCAATGTCTAGCACACATTTTTTGTGCCAGTTTTGTCACCGACGACGCAATTTATTCACATTGGCGGGGCGTTCAGTCACGCATTCAGAGATGAGGCGCTCCTGTTCGCTCAACCGCGCGCCCCACCCTGTGCAACATTACGTTTGATCAAGTTCGAACGCCTTATGCAGCGCGCGCACGGCGAGTTCCATGTACTTCTCGTCGATCAGCACCGAAATCTTGATTTCCGAGGTGGAGATCATCTGGATATTGATGCCCTCTTCCGACAGCGTGCGGAACATCGTGCTGGCGATACCCACATGCGAACGCATACCGACGCCGACCACCGACACCTTCGACACCTTCGGATCGCCCAGCACCTGCTCAGCCTGCACGTGCCCCTTCACCTGGCCGGTGAGGATGTCCATGGCGCGCTGATAGTCGCCACGACCAACCGTGAACGTGAAGGCGGTTTTACCTTCGACGCTCTGGTTCTGGATGATCATGTCGACGTCGATATTCGCGTCCGCCACCGGGCCGAGAATCTGATACGCGATGCCCGGCTTGTCGGGCACGCCCATCACGGCGATACGAGCTTCGTCGCGCTGAAACGCGATGCCCGAGATGACTGCTTTTTCCATGGTCTCGTCTTCTTCAAAAGTAATCAGCGTGCCCGACTTCATTTCAGTGTCGAGCGGGATGAGCGGATCGGTCAGGCTCGACAGCACGCGCGTCTTCACCTGATATTTGCCGGCGAATTCCACCGAGCGGATCTGCAGCACCTTGGAACCCAGGCTCGCCATTTCCAGCATTTCTTCGAACGTCACGCGATCGAGGCGGCGCGCTTCTTCCACCACGCGCGGGTCGGTCGTGTAGACGCCGTCGACGTCCGTGTAAATCAGGCACTCGTCGGCTTTCAATGCGGCAGCGACTGCAACGGCGGACGTATCCGAACCGCCCCGGCCGAGCGTGGTGATGTGGCCGTCAGGATCGATGCCCTGGAAGCCCGTGATCACGACCACTTTGCCCGCGTCGAGATCGCGCAGCACGCGCTCGCCGTCGATTTCGCTGATGCGTGCTTTCGTGAACGAGCTATCGGTCCTGACCGGCACTTGCCAGCCGGCATAGCTGACCGCGTCGACGCCGGCTTCCTGCAGCGCGATGGCCAGCAGCCCCGAACTGACCTGCTCGCCGGTAGCGGCAATCATGTCGAGTTCGCGCGGGCTCGGCTGAGCCGTGATTTCTTTCGCGAGACCAAGCAAGCGGTTGGTTTCGCCGGACATCGCCGACGGCACGACGACCATCTTGTGGCCAGCCTTGTGCCATTTCGCGACGCGCTTGGCGACGTTCTTGATGCGCTCGACCGAGCCCATCGAGGTGCCGCCGTATTTATGTACGATGAGTGCCATTGTCGTTCTGAACTGGAGGATAAACCGCGCTGGCGCGCTGGAGACGACCGCACAAAAGCACAGGGGCGCAACGTCTTGTGAACGGCGGCAAAGTGTGTGGCGGCGTAGATGCAGCGCGCGTGCAGCACGCGCGGATTTGCCCGGGAATGATCGCTAGTGGCTTGCTTACCGGAAACGACGGATCACGCTCGGAAACCGGCAACATCGACGACAGCGATGGCGAAATCGGGTCGGGCAAACAAGCTAAATTACCCGATCGAGCGTAAAAAGACAAGCCGAAATGCCCGTCGAATGGTCCATATTAGGGGCTGAAAAGGCTTATCCGGTGCGGTTTTGCGCCCTTTTTTCGCCTTGGTTTTCCACCCTGATTCTGGAATTCACCGGATAGATAACCCGCCTGTCCGTGGGTCGGTCAGGCCATCAGCAGATCGTTGCGCCAGATGATCCGGACGCGTGGTTCGGCCGCATTGATCTGCTCGGGCAACGCTGCGCGGTTCAGGCCAAGCAAGGGCACGAACAGCAGATCGACGCCCACATAAAGTAGCGGCACGTCACGTTTCCACGCGGGAATGCCGCGCTCCTGGAACAGATTTTTCAGCGTGCGGCTCGGGCTGCCTGGCAGAGCGCTGGTGCGCATCCGTTCGCCGCCGCTGCGCGAGCGTGCGCTCAATAATGCGCGGCGTAAAACGCTGACGGGTAGCGTATCCGGGTCGTTCGGCGCTGCATCGGTATTGCCGAGGACATCGTCATCGGAATTCGCGCCGGCTTCGCCGCCCAGATTCGCCTCGACAGCCACAAACACAAAAGTGCCCCGCCATTGCGGCAAACGCCAGATCGCTTCACCCTGCCATGCGAGTTCGCTGAGTGTGCGCTCGGTGAATACGGTTTCGTCGGCGGGTTCGCTGCTATCGCCCGCCTCCCAGTAGACGAGCCCCCGGTAACTGCGCAGCGCCTGCCCCGCATGATCGATACGTAGGCTATGGCCCTCGCCGGTTTCCCCGACTTCGCGCAACTGGCGCAAAGCGTCGGTAAGACGCGCGGCCGATGCCGCAACCAGACCCCGAGTACGCATCCAGTAGCGCAGCAGGTTGAGCGCACGATCGTCGTCGAGGGCGAGCAGCGCGTCATGGGACAGCGCGCGGCCTTCATCGCGCCCGGCTGCGTCCAGATCGATTCGCGCGAGGGCGTCGAGCAGACGTTGCGCCGATGCCGCATGCGCGGCCGTGCGCGCAAGGGAGTCGCGAAAACCAGGGAAGTGCACGGCCAACGCTGGCGTCACCTCGCGACGCAATGCGTTGCGCGCGTAACGTGTATCCGCGTTCGATTCGTCGTCGATCCAGCGTAGATTGCGGGCGTTCGCATACTGCTCGAGTTGCGCACGCAGCAGATGCAGCAAAGGTCTCACGCGCACCGCGGAGGCGCCCGCCGGCAAGTACTCGGGCGCCATCGCGGCAAGACCCGCGAGGCCCGCGCCGCGCAGCAGTTGCAACAGCACCGTCTCCGCCTGGTCGTCAGCGTGTTGCGCGAGCCATAGCGTGTGAACGGCGCGTGTTGCGCACATTGCGTCGAGCGCGCGATAACGCGCATCGCGCGCCGCGGCTTCGACACTCACGCCCACTTCACGTGGCACCTCGACGCGCTCAGCCGCGAATTCGACACCCCGTTGCCGTGCAAACGCTTCGCAGTGCGCGAGCCACTCGTCGGCATGAGCGCTAAGGCCATGATGCACATGCAACGCGACGCAACGCGACGCACCCGCGACCCGCACCGCTGCATCGAGCAACACACTCGAATCAACACCGCCACTGAACGCCACCGCAATGCGCACGTTCGCAGGCAGCGCGGACAGCGCCACGCCGACCGACTCGATAACGAGGCGGTCGGCGGGCGAATCAGCTGTGGGAGTCATGTCGCTAGCGCGTGAAGCGCCGATGGACGAAAGAGAACGCGCGCGGGCTTAAGCACCCGGCGTCGTTTCCTTGAACTTGCCGTACGACATCAACCGTTCGAAACGGCGTTGACGCAGGTCGTTGATGCTCATGCCCTGGAACTGGCGCAGCGAATCGGCGAGCGCCCGGCGCAGCATGGCGGCCATGCCCTTCGGATCGCGATGCGCGCCGCCGAGCGGCTCGTTGACGATCTTGTCGATCAGACCGAGCGCTTTCAGACGATGCGCGGTCAGGCCGAGCGCTTCCGCGGCTTCCGGCGCTTTCGCGGCGCTCTTCCACAGGATCGACGCGCAACCTTCCGGCGAAATCACCGAATAGGTCGAGAATTGCAGCATCAGTACGCTGTCGCCGACAGCGATCGCCAATGCGCCGCCCGAGCCGCCTTCACCGATGATCGTGGCGATCAGCGGCGTCTTGAGTTCAGCCATCACATACAGATTGCGGCCGATCGCCTCCGACTGACCGCGCTCTTCCGCGCCGATACCCGGGTAGGCGCCCGGCGTATCGATAAACGTGAAGATCGGCAAGCCGAACTTCTCGGCGAGACGCATCAGGCGCTCGGCCTTGCGATAGCCTTCCGGGCGCGGCATGCCGAAGTTGCGCAGCGCGCGCTCCTTGGTGTCGCGGCCCTTCTGATGGCCGATCACCATGCAGGCCTGGCCGTTGAAACGCGCGAGGCCACCGACGATCGACAGGTCGTCCGCATAGTTGCGGTCGCCGTGCAGCTCGTGGAAATCGGTGAACAGCTCGTTCACGTAATCGAACGTGTACGGGCGTTGCGGATGACGGGCGATTTGCGAAACCTGCCACGGCGTGAGGTTCGCGTACAGATCTTTGGTGAGCTGTTGACTCTTCTTGGACAGCCGCTCGATCTCTTCCGAAATATCGACGGCCGAATCGTCCTGCACGAAGCGCAATTCTTCGATCTTCGCTTCGAGTTCAGCGATCGGCTGTTCGAAATCCAGAAAGGTGGTCTTCATTGGTTGTAATCCTTGGACTTACCGGCAGCGCGTATTCTAACCGCGCTCGCCGATGTCAAAACCACTTCTCAACTATCAATTTTTAACAATCGATAGTTTTTGAAACGGTATGGCTTCTTGTTGTTCAGTAGTCGACCGGCAACGGATCAAGACTACGCCACATATACCAGGTGGCGACGGTGCGCCACGGCTCCCAGTTCGCCGCGACCTCACGCGCTTCGCTGCGCGTAACCGGCTCGCCGCTAAAGTAATTGACGCTGATCGCGCGGATCAGACCGAGGTCGTCGAGTGGCAGCACGTCCGGGCGGGACAGATTGAAGATCAAAAACATTTCCGCGGTCCAGCGGCCGATGCCGCGGATCTGCGTGAGCTCGGCGATCACCGCTTCGTCGTCCATCGACGTCCACTTGCCGACGTGCAACGCGCCCGATACGAAGTGCTGCGCGAGATCGAGCACGTATTCGGCTTTGCGCTTCGAGAGTCCGCACGCGGTCAGCTTGTCCTGACCGAGCTTGATGAACTGCTGCGGCACGAGCTTCGGACAGGCCGCCTCGACTTTCGCCCAGACTGCTTGTGCTGACGCCACCGAAATCTGCTGCCCGACTACCGAACGCGCGAGCGTGACGAACGGATCGCCACGGCTCAGCAGATGCACCGGGCCGAACTTCGGAATCAGCTTCTTCAGAATACGGTCGCGCTTGACGAGGTCTGCACACGCCTTGTCCCAATACGCCGGACGGGTGACTTCAGGCGTGAGACCGCCGATCTGCACCGGCACCGCGAGTTCAGTAGCACCCGCGGCTTCGCCGCCCGCACTCGACGACGCGCGCGTCTTGCGCACGACTTCGCCTTCGTACGTATCGCGCGCGAGTTCCTGCACGTCGCTGGCGAGTTCGGCCGGCAACGCGCCATTGCTTTTTGCACGCGGCGCTTTGGTGCGCTTCGAAGCGGGCGCGGGCGCCGACACACCGTTCAGCGCGCGCCTGGCCGCAACTTTCTTTGCAGCACCCGCCGCTGCCGTGGTCGCCCCGCCCGCCGTAGCACGCGCGCCGGTCTTCACCGCCGCCCCGGCAGTTTTCGACGATGTTTTCTTCACCGCGCCGCTGTCTGCACGAGCCGACGTTCGTGCCGACTTTGCCGCCGCTGCCGCGTTTGTTTTAGACGTGGCTCGTTTAGCCGGCGTCTTCGTGGCCGTTGCCATCCTGCCTCCTGCCTGGCGAGTCGATCAAAGGGAAGTACGAGGTGCGCTCACACGCGCCGCCACTCAGTCAACCCGCCGGGTTTGTCTTCAAGTGCAACGCCGGCCTCGAGCAATTCGGCCCGGATCCGGTCTGCTGCCGCATAGTCTTTCGCCTGCTTGGCGGCCACGCGCGCGGCGATCTTCGCTTCGATCGCGGCGGCGTCGAGCGCGCCTTCCGCGGCGGCGCCCGCAGCCTGCTGCAGGTATGCACGCGGCTCCCGGCCGAGCAACCCGAGCACAGCGCCAAGCGAGCGCAATTGACGGGCCAGCGCGGGGTCGCGCGTGCGGTTCACTTCAGTTGCCAACTCGAACAACACCGACACTGCAACCGGTGTGTTGAAGTCGTCGTTCATTGCTGCCTGGAAACGCTGCGCATGCGCTTCGTTCCAGTCGAGCTCCGCGCCGTCCGGCGTGACGTCTTTCAGCGCGGTGTACAAACGTGCGAGCGCATTGCGGGCGTCGTCGATATGGACGTCGCTGTAATTCAACGGCGAACGGTAATGCGCGCGCGCGATAAAAAACCGCACGACCTCGGCATCGTACTGCGCCAAAACTTCGCGAATCGTAAAGAAATTGTTCAACGACTTCGACATCTTCTCATTGTCGATCTGTACGTAGCCGTTGTGCATCCAGTAATTGACGAAGGTTTCTCCGGTCGCGGCTTCGCTTTGCGCAATCTCGTTCTCGTGGTGCGGAAACTGCAGGTCCTGACCACCGCCATGAATGTCGAAATGTTCGCCGAGCAGCGTGCAGCCCATCGCGGAGCATTCGATATGCCAGCCCGGACGGCCGCGCCCGTATTTCGATTCCCAGCCGGTATCCGCCGGTTCGTCCGGTTTCGCCTGCTTCCACAACACGAAGTCGAGCGGGTCCTGCTTCGCGTCGTTCGCGGCAACGCGTTCGCCGGCGCGCAGATCTTCGAGCGACTTGCCCGACAGCTTGCCGTAGTCCGCGAACTTGCGCACCGCGTAATTCACGTCGCCATCGGCCGCCTGATATGCGTAGCCGTTCGCCTCGAGCTTCTCGATCATGCCGAGCATCTGTGGGATGAAATCGGTGGCACGCGGTTCAAGATCGGGCCGCTCGATGCCGAGCGCATCCGCATCTTCATGCAACGCCTTGATGAAGCGATCGGTCAGCGATTTGATCGTTTCGCCGTTCTCGACTGCGCGCCGGATGATCTTGTCGTCGATATCCGTGATATTGCGCACGTAGGTCACGTTGTAACCGAGCTTGCGCAACCACCGCTGCACGATGTCGAACACGACCATCACGCGTGCATGACCGACGTGACAATAGTCGTATACGGTCATCCCGCAGACGTACATCCGCACGACGCCATCTTGCCGCGGCACGAAAGTTTGCTTGTCACGCGCGAGCGTGTTGTAGATGCGCAGTGATTCCATAGAGAACGGTGCGTGGGCCGAAAGAAATCCGCAATGTGTTTCGTGCATGAGGCACCCCGCGAGAAGACGGCGGGGGTGTCCTGTACTGCCGCTCTGTACTGCAGCACGCACAGCAAAACCGGTGCACCTGGTGCGGCGGTCAGGCTGCGATCAAGGCGGAGACGACCACGAGTGGCGAAAAGACAGTTTGCGGTTCGACGGAACGCGCAGACCTTTTGTTAGAATGGGTCGGAGTATAACATCCAGACCTGAGCCTATGAAACCTTCCAGCGGCCGCGCGCGCAGCGCTGCGACCCTCGCCGCGACGGCATTCTGCGCCGTCGCCCTCACGGTCTTGCCGGGTGCTGGCGCGTACGCGCAGAAAGCCGCCACGATGCCGCAGGGCCCCGCCGTGCGTGACAACACGCCGGAGATCGACGCGTCGATCGCGCAGAAAAACTGGCAAGCCTCGCTCACCCAACTCGACGCGCGCATCGCCTCGAATCCGCACGACGCGCAAGCAAAGTTCAAGCGCGGCACGGTGCTGGCTCACCTGAATCGCGACGACGAAGCGATCACCGCGTTCACCGAACTCACGCAGATGTACCCTGAGCTGCCCGAGCCGTATAACAACCTCGCGGCGCTCTACGCGAAGCACGGCCGTTATGACGAAGCACGCGCCGCGCTCGAAACGGCGACCAAAGTGAACCCGTCTTACGGCCTCGCGTACGAGAATCTCGGCGATCTGTATCTGCGCATGGCCGATGCAGCCTATCGCCGCGCGCAGGGCCTCGGCAAGGCGAGCCCGACCACTACGCAGCGCCTCGTCGACATCCAGAAAATCGTCTCGCCGCCCAAGGGCTCCGTGCCGGCGAAAAAAGTCGCCGCGCCTGTCGAGGCCAGCGCCCCGCGCGCTACCTCGGATATGACGCAGACACCGAGCTTCCAGTTCGGCGGCGCGAATGGCTCGCTCGCCATGCCACCCTATATGGCGCCGTCGCGATAAGGCCGTCACACTTTTCGCCAATACGTTTTTTCCAACCCTGAGGATCTTCATGAAATGGTTGATGTTGGCGCTCGGCAGCGCCGCCCTGATCGCAAACGCCCCCGCTTTTGCCCAGTCCGGTTCGCAGGCCGCGCATCCGTCCGTCCTCTTCAAGACCACGGAAGGCGACATCCGCGTCGAGCTGTATCCTGAGAAGGCGCCGAAAACCGTCGCCAACTTCCTCGACTACGTGAAGTCCGGCCAGTACAGCGGCACGATTTTCCATCGCGTGATTCGCGGCTTCATGATCCAGGGCGGCGGTTATACGCAGAGCTTCGCCGAGAAGCCCACGCGCGCGCCGATTCCGCTCGAAAGCCGTAACGGTCTGAAGAACACTGCGGGCACGCTCGCCATGGCGCGCACCAGCGATCCGAATTCGGCCACCGCGCAGTTCTTCATCAACACGGTGGACAACGGCGGCCTCGACTATCCGAATCCGGACGGCAACGGCTACGCGGTGTTCGGCAAGGTCACGAGCGGCATGGATGTCGTGAAGAAGATCGAAGGCACGCCCACCACCACGCGCGGCCCGATGAGCGACGTGCCGCAGAAGGCGGTCGTGATCGAATCGGCCACGGTTGTCGGCAAGTAGGAACAGAACAAAGCAGAACAAGAAAGCAGCACCCGGCACGCTGCACAAGAAGTCAACATTAACTCTATGCCCCCGGCGTGGCCCGCCGTCATCGCAACTCGCATGACGGGCGGCCACGCCTTTTACCCACCCCGTTCATCAAAGGATTCCATCATGGTTGAACTGCACACGAACCACGGCGTCATCAAACTCGAACTGGACGCTGAGAAAGCGCCGAAGTCGGTTGAGAACTTCCTCAACTACGTGAAGGCCGGTCACTACGACAACACCGTATTCCACCGCGTGATCGACGGCTTCATGATCCAGGGCGGCGGTTTCGAACCCGGCATGAAGCAGAAGCCGACGGCCGAGCCGATCACCAACGAAGCGAACAACGGCCTGAAGAACGTCAACGGCTCGATCGCAATGGCGCGTACGAACGACCCGCATTCGGCAACCGCGCAGTTCTTCATCAACGTGAACGACAACGACTTCCTGAACCACTCGTCGCCGACGCCGCAGGGCTGGGGCTACGCCGTGTTCGGCAAGGTCGTCGACGGCATGGACATCGTCGAGAAGATCAAGAAGGTCAAGACGGGTTCGAAGGGCTTCCATCAGGACGTGCCGGCTGACGACGTCGTGATCGAAAAAGCGGTAATCGTCGACTAAACGTCCGATAAGGGCCAACCCGTTCGAACTGACATCAGGCACCTTCAATGCTGCAAGAAACGCCGCTGCGAAGCGTCGCCGCGGGCGTGCCTGGCGAGGGCAAACGCCCGCACGCCGCACGCCCGTTTTTTTTCCTCTCCGATATTCATCTGAGCGAGGCGAGTCCGCACACGGTCGCCGCGTTCGAGCACTTCATTCGCGTCACGGCCGAGCAGGCGGATTCGGTTTTCATTCTCGGCGATCTGTTCGAGTATTGGGTCGGCGACGACATGCTCGTCGAGCCGTTCGCCACGCGAATGGCGGCGTTGTTGCATACGCTGTCGGAGCGCGGCATCGCGCTCTACATCATGCACGGCAATCGCGATTTTCTGCTCGGCAAGCGCTTCATGAAAGCGGCCGGCGCGATCTGGCTGCCCGATCCGTTCGTGATCACCGCATTCGGCACGCGTATGACCCTCGCGCATGGTGACGGTCTCTGCACTGCGGATCGCGGCTATCAATTTTTCCGGTCCTTTGCGCGCAACCGTCTGGCACAGATGCTGTTTCTCGCGTGGCCGTTTCGTTGGCGTCAGGCGCTTGCGGAGAATATGCGTTCGAAAAGTGAGCGAGGCCGCTCACGCCCGGTTTCGCCGAAGTATGACGTGACGAAGAAGTCCGTCGCTGCTTTATTCAAGTCGTCGAAAACGGCCACGATCATTCACGGGCACACGCACCGCCCGGCGCGGCACCACGAGCCGGACGGCATGCGCTGGGTGTTGCCGGATTGGGATCTCGACCACGGCGAGCGCCGCGGCGGTTATCTGCGGATCGACGCGGAAGGGATTCGGGCACTGCCGCTGGATTGATCGGCGCGGGCGAGGTGCCGGTGACTGGCGGTGTGCATCGGCCACGCCAGGTGACGGCGAATGGCTGTTTGCTCTGCCGGCACGCGCACGCGAATGGACATGATGCGCCGGCGTCGCGCGCGGGATGTTCCCGCGCACCCAATGGAGGACTAGCGCTCCGCCCCCACGCCTTCCACCTTTCCTGCAATCGCGGCCGACAGGCGCCGCAAGTCGAGCAACGCCGCATCGGCGCCTTGCAGCCCTTCGAGACTTGTTCCCAGCCGCTCCAGCGCGTCGACGATTTCGTCGATACGCTTCGATTGCGTGGCGGCGTGATCGATCAGGCCGTGAATTGCCAGCGACACCGGATCGTCCGCATTCGGTGTGATGCCGTATGCGCAGAATGCGCTGCGCTCGGACGTGCGTTTGGCGTCGCGCGCGGCGCCTGACTGTGCATTGGACGCAGCGGCTGACACGACAGAAGCCGCCGCCGGAACGATGATCCGGGCCGGATTGCCCACCGCCGTGCCGCCTGCCGGCACCGGTTTCGTGACCACGGCATTCGAGCCAATCTTCGCGTCCGCGCCAATCGTAAAGCCGCCAAGCACCTTCGCGCCCGCTCCGACGATCACGCCGCGCTCGAGCGTCGGATGGCGCTTCTCACCCCGCGTGAGCGACGTGCCGCCGAGCGTCACGCCCTGGTAGATCGTGCAGTCGTCGCCGATTTGCGCCGTCTCGCCAATCACGACGCCCATGCCGTGATCGATGAACACCCGGCGCCCCAGCGTCGCGCCTGGATGAATTTCGATGCCGGTCATAAAACGCGCCATCTGCGAGACGAAACGCGCGAGCCAGCGGCGCCTGGCCTGCCAGCACGCGTGGGCGAGCCGGTGTAGCACGAGCGCGTGCAGACCCGGGTAACACGTGAGGACTTCCCAGGCGCTGCGGGCGGCGGGATCGCGCTCGCGGATCGTGGCAATGTCTTCGCGAAGTCTCATGAACATGGCAGGGACTGTGTCGTGAGGGAAAAGACCGCCTGCGCGAAACACCACGCGTGGCGGATGCTTGCCGCATAGCAGACCGGCAGCTTTGCTTAGAACGTTTCGAGCGATTGTAGGGCGATTGCGCAAAACCTGCCGGAAGCCCACGCTGCTGGAAAGGTCGTCGATTACGGGAGCAATCGGGGTGAAAGAGGAAATAAAGCTGCGGCGGCAATACCTCGCAGCCCGACCGTGGCTCGGCTCTGCCCGATCGCTATGCCGTCGAATCGCCGGGTAACTGGGCCGCCGCCAAGGCCCGTGGCTCTTAAGAACCGTCTCCACCCGGCGGCTTGGTCTTCAGCAGAATATGCTTGGCGATGCCGCGCACGATATTCACTTCCTCCCGCTCCAGACCGGAACGCGCGAACAGGCGCCGCAAACGCGACATCAGCTTTTTCGGATTGGCCGGATCGAGAAACTCGAGCGCAACCAGCGCGCTTTGCAGATGCGCGTACATGCTTTCGATTTCGTCGCTCGCCGCCCGTGCATCGACCGGCTCGCCCTGCCCTACGGACGCTTGAGCCGCAACTGGAGCCGCGGGCGCTGCCTCGCCATCCGACAAATACGCCGTGCGCAATTCATATGCCAACACCTGCACCGCTTGCGCAAGATTGAGCGAACTGTAGGCCGGATTGGCCGGAATATGCGCGAGCGCGCTACAACGCTCGACATCCTCATTCGACAGACCCGTACGCTCGTTGCCGAACACCAGCGCAATCTCGCCATGTATCGCCTGCTCACGCGCGGCACCAGCCGCGGCACGCGGCGTCCATTGCGGCGGCCCGTATTCGCGCAGCCGCGCGGTCAGCGCGATCGACCAGTGCACGCCGCTCAACGCATCGGCAAGCGTCGGCACGACGTGTGCGGACGCCAGCACGTCGTCGGCGCCGCTCGCCATGGCGATGGCTTCCGGATCGCTTTGCACGTGCGGCACGCGCGGCGAAACCAGCACGAGGCGCGAAAAACCCATGGTTTTCAGCGCGCGCGCCGCGGCGCCCACGTTGCCGGGATGGCTGGGCTCGACGAGCACGAAGCGCGTCGACGTAAAACCGCCGCGCAGGTCCGCCACGGCGGGATCGGAAGAATGGTGGGTGTGGTCCACGATGAAACTCGGCAAGCTAAAGAACGCGTATGGTAGCGCCAACCCCGCATCGGCTCCGAATTGCGCGTGAATTCCGTATGACGACCGCACAAAACGCGCCAATCGGCGTCAAGCCGCTCGCGAGGCAGCAACCGCTGCCGCAGCGCCCGGACTCAGGTAAAATAGCGAGATTCGCGCCCGGCTTTCGCCTATGAACAGACCGGCGCCTCGTTCTTATTCAATTCGTCTCCGTTGGCGGAATACACACCAGTCCTTTGCCGGACGTGCGTTCCGTGCTGTTTCCGCGCCCCTTGATGGCGCTCAATTAGCGCTCATCCCGCGCTCATTTACCGGCAAGCAGCCGTGCTGCCCCGGCACAAGGATCCAGTCTCATGCATCCCATGCTCAATATCGCTGTGAAGGCCGCGCGCCGCGCAGCACAGATCATCAACCGCGCGTCGCTCGACCTCGATCTCATCCAGGTCAGCAAGAAACAGCACAACGATTTCGTCACGGAAGTCGACAAAGCGTCTGAAGCGGCGATCATCGATACGCTCAAGACAGCCTATCCCGATCACGCGATCCTCGCTGAAGAATCCGGCAAGTCGGACAACGAGTCCGAATATCAATGGATCATCGATCCGCTCGACGGCACCACCAATTTCATCCACGGTTTCCCGTATTACTGCGTGTCGATCGCGCTCGCCCACAAGGGCATCGTGACGCAGTCCGTGGTCTACGATCCGACCCGCAATGACCTGTTCACCGCTTCGCGCGGCCGCGGCGCGTTCCTGAACGACCGCCGCATCCGCGTCGCCAAGCGCGACCGCCTCGCCGACGGCCTGATCGGTACCGGCTTCCCGTTCCGCGAAACGGACGGCCTCGAAGCGTACGGCCGCCAGTTCGCTGAAATGACCGAAGCCTGCGCCGGCTTGCGTCGCCCGGGCGCCGCCGCGCTCGATCTGGCCAACGTCGCCGCGGGCCGTATGGACGGCTTCTTCGAGCAAGGCCTGAATCCATGGGACGTCGCAGCGGGCAGCCTGCTGATCACGGAAGCCGGCGGTCTGGTCGGCAATTACACGGGCGACTCGGATTTCCTGCACGTCGGCGAAATCGTCGCGGGCAATCCGAAGGTCTACGCGCAGATGATCCCGATCCTGTCGCGCTTCAGCCGCACGCGCCAGCAATCGGCTTAAGGGTTCGGGTTTTCGGGCTTCAGGCCTCCGGGCTGGGGCCCGTTTTCCAGCCGGCTCTGCGCCTGCAGCGGTATCGGCATCAGCATCAGCATCGGCAACACGAAAAGCGGCTTCGGCCGCTTTTTTGTTGGCACGCCTGCATCCGCCAGGCGTTCGTGCTACAAAGCGAAAGGCCGCACCGGCACGCTTGATCGCCGGCTGCGTTTCGCGCGTTTTTTTTGCAGCGCCCAGCTTCGCGCCAGATTTCCGCGCAGCGTCCTCTCCGCTTCATGAAAAAAGGCTTCTACACAATCATCGCGGCGCAGTTCGTTTCGTCGCTCGCGGACAATGCCCTGCTAATCGCCGCCATCGCGTTGCTGTCGGTGATCCGTTCGGCCGCCTGGGTCACGCCGCTGCTGCAGATGTTCTTCACCATCTCCTACGTGTTGCTCGCCCCGTTCGTCGGCGCTTTCGCCGACGCGATGCAAAAGCGGCACGTCATGTTCGTCTCCAACGCGCTCAAGGCGAGCGGCTGCCTGATGATGATTGCCGGCGTTCATCCGATGATCGCGTACGGCGTGGTCGGCTTTGGCGCAGCGGCATATTCACCGGCCAAATACGGCATCCTCACCGAGCTGCTGCCCGCGGACAAACTCGTCAAGGCGAACGCATGGCTCGAATCGGCCACGGTCCTCTCGACCATTGTCGGCACGATGGTCGGCGGCGCGCTGATCAGCACCCTCGCCGATAAATTCGTCGCGCACGCGCATCTGCCACTGATCCGCTCCTCCGCCGATCTGGCCATGTTTGCAGTCATGCTTACGTACGCCATCGCGGCGGGGATCAACATTTTCATTCCCGACACCGGCGCGCGCTATCCGAATCGTTTGACCGAACCAAAGAAACTGGTCGGTGACTTCTATCATTGCTTCAACGTGCTGTGGGCCGACAAGCTCGCGCAGATCGCGCTGTGGGTCACGACGCTGATGTGGGGCGGCGCGGTCACGCTGCAATTGCTGGTGCTCAAATGGGCGAACGTGAACCTCGGCTTGTCGCTGTCGAAGGCGGCGGTAATGCAAGGCGTCACGGGTCTCGGCATTGCCGTCGGCGCGGCTGCCGCTGCCGCGCTGATTCCGTTGCGCAATTCGCTGCGCGTGCTGCCGATCGGCATCCTTACCGGCGCGGTAGCAATCGCCGTGGCGTTCTACAACAAGGACCTGTTTCCGGCGGGCGCCGGACTTCGTATCGGCTCGTATGTCCTGCCGATCTATATCCTGCTCGCCTATCCGTTGATGATTCTGCTCGGCGCGCTGTCCGGCTTCTTTATCGTGCCGATGAACGCGATCCTCCAGCATCGCGGCGCGACACTACTCTCCGCGGGCCATTCAATCGCGGTGCAAAATTTCAACCAGAATCTGGCCGTGCTGCTAATGCTCGGCGCCTACGCGGTGCTGCTCACCGCGAAGGCGCCGGCGCAATGGATCATCGTCGTATTCGGCAGCTTCGTCACGTTCATGATGTGGCTCGCAAAACGGCGCAGTGACGTGAATGAGCGCACGGTGGATATGCGGGCGCTGGTGGAAGAGTGAGGGCACGGTGCGTGAATTTACATTGGGGCATTTGCGGCATGTGAATTGCGCGGCGGATTGGCCGTTCGGCCAGGGTCCGCTCGCCGCGCCGGCAGGTTAAACTCACGCCCTGAACAGCTAACGCAAGAAGACACCGAGGATGGGCATTCAAACCGCAGCGGCCAATGACGTCGCACAACACACGCCGATGATGCAGCAGTACCTGCGCATCAAGGCGGATCATCCGGGCACGCTGGTGTTCTACCGGATGGGCGACTTCTACGAACTCTTTTTCGACGACGCCGAAAAGGCCTCGCGTCTGCTCGATTTAACATTGACGCAGCGCGGCGCGTCGGCGGGCAATCCGATCAAGATGGCGGGCGTGCCGCATCACGCGGTCGAACAGTATCTGGCCAAGCTGGTGAAACTCGGCGAATCCGTCGCGATTTGTGAACAGATCGGCGATCCGGCTACATCGAAGGGGCCCGTCGAACGCAAAGTAGTACGCGTGGTCACGCCGGGCACGCTGACAGACGCAGCACTGCTGTCCGACAAGAGCGACGTCTACCTGATGGCGCTGTGCGTTGCGCATAACCGCCGCGGCGTCGCAACGAGCGTCGGGCTCGCATGGCTGAATCTGGCGAGCGGCGCATTGCGCCTCGCCGAAGTTGCGCCTGACCAGGTGGCCGCCGCGCTAGAGCGGATTCGTCCCGCGGAAATTCTGGTGGCCGATACGTCCGCCGACTCCGCGAGCTGGACGCCGCCCGTCAACGCCGGCGCCCTCACCCGCGTGCCGGTCTGGCATTTCGATATCGCCTCGGGCACGCAGCGTCTGTGCGACCAACTGGAAGTGGCCGGCCTCGACGGTTTCGGCGCGCATTCGCTAACCGCGGCCTGCGGCGCGGCGGGTGCGCTGCTGCTGTACGCGGCGGCCACGCAAGGTCAGCAATTGCGTCACGTGCGCAGCCTGAAGGTCGAATACGAGTCCGAATATATCGGGCTCGACCCCGCCACGCGCCGCAATCTTGAACTCACGGAAACGCTGCGCGGTACGGAATCGCCCACCCTCTGTTCGCTGCTCGACACCTGCTGCACAACAATGGGCAGCCGTCTGCTGCGTCACTGGCTGCATCATCCGCCGCGCGAAGCCGCCGTGGCGCAAGCACGTCAGCAGGCCATAGGCGCATTGCTCGATGCACCGCTGGGCGCAGGCGTCGACTCTCTGCGAGGCGCGTTGCGGCAGATCTCCGACATCGAGCGGATTACCGGACGTCTGGCGCTGCTGTCGGCGCGGCCTCGCGATCTGTCGAGTCTGCGCGATACGTTCATCGCCTTGCCCGAACTGCGCGCGCAACTCGCGGCCGTTTCGTCCAATGCGGATTCGCTCGCGCGTATCGATGCGTCGCTGGAACCCCCGCAAGCGTGCGTCGAACTGCTCAAGCACGCGGTCGCGCAAGAGCCATCCGCGATGGTGCGCGACGGCGGCGTAATCGCTCGCGGTTACGATGCGGAACTCGATGAGTTGCGAGATATTTCGGAGAACTGCGGGCAGTTCCTGATTGACCTCGAAACGCGCGAACGGGCACGCACCGGCATCAGTAATCTGCGGGTCGAGTACAACAAGGTGCACGGCTTCTATATCGAAGTCACGCGCGGTCAGACCGACAAGGTGCCGGACGACTACCGCCGTCGCCAGACGCTGAAAAACGCCGAGCGTTACATCACGCCGGAACTGAAAACGTTCGAAGACAAGGCGCTGTCGGCGCAGGAACGCGCATTGGCCCGCGAACGCTCACTCTACGACGCGTTGCTGCAAGCACTGCTGCCTTTTATCCCGGACTGCCAGCGGGTCGCCGCTGCACTCGCCGAACTCGATCTGCTGGCTGCTTTCGCCGAACGCGCCCGTGCACTCGATTGGGTCGCGCCGATGTTTTCGCCGGATACGGGCATCGAAATCGAACAAGGGCGGCACCCGGTTGTCGAGGCGCAGGTCGAGCAGTTCATCGCTAACGACTGCACGCTCACGCCTGAGCGCAAACTGCTGCTGATCACCGGCCCGAACATGGGTGGTAAGTCGACCTTCATGCGGCAGACCGCGCTGATCGCGCTGCTGGCGTACGTCGGCAGCTACGTGCCGGCACGACGCGCGGCCTTCGGTCCGATCGATCGCATCTTCACGCGAATCGGCGCCGCGGACGATCTGGCCGGCGGCCGTTCGACCTTCATGGTGGAAATGACGGAAGCGGCAGCGATCCTGAACGACGCGACACCGCAAAGCCTCGTGCTGATGGACGAGATCGGGCGCGGTACGTCGACGTTCGACGGGTTGGCGCTGGCCTGGGCCATTGCGCGGCACCTTCTCTCGCACAACGGCTGTCATACGCTGTTCGCCACGCACTACTTCGAACTGACGCAGTTGCCCGCCGAGTTTCCACACGCAGCCAATGTGCATCTGTCGGCAGTCGAGCATGGGCACGGCATCGTGTTCCTGCATGCGGTCAACGAGGGTCCGGCGAATCAGAGCTACGGCTTGCAGGTCGCGCAACTGGCGGGCGTGCCGAACGCGGTAATCCGCGCGGCCCGCAAACATCTCGCACATCTCGAACAGCAATCGGCGGCGCAACCCGCACCGCAACTCGATCTGTTCGCGGCCCCTATGCCCATGCTGCTCGAAGACGCCGACGACAAACGCAACGCTGCGCCGGAATCCGCGGTGGCATCGCCGGCCATGCGGGCTCTGGTCGAGCGTCTGCGCGCAATCGATCCGAACGATCTACGGCCACGCGAAGCGCTCGATCTGCTGTACGAACTGCACGAACTGGCCGCCGCGCCGGATGCCGATCATTGACGCACACAGACCCCGGCAGCGCCCGCGCAAACTTTGCACGGCGCTGACCGTCGCCCTGACGCTCTCGGGTGGCCTCGTGTCGCTTGTTGCATGTGTTCCGCTCGCGCACGCCGAAACACCGCGCTATGCCTTCGCGGTCATCGCCAACACGATGCAAAGCCCCGCCGACGAAGCACCCACGCAACGCCTGATCGAGGCAATCAGCCGCGACCGCGAAGTATCGTTCATCGTCTACGACGGCAATCTGAAGGGCGCGAAAGAAGCCTGCCGCGATGCGCTATACGAACGGCGCCACGCGCTGCTCGAAACGTCGCGGCCCGCCCTCTTCTTCATTCCGGGGCAGCACGACTGGGCCGACTGCGGCACGGCTGAGGCTGGCGGCTTTGACCCGGTCGAGCGGCTCGATCAATTGCGCCAGACCCTGTTCACCGATTCCACGTCGATGGGTCAGAATCCGATCGCATTGACGCGAGAGAGTGAAGTGTCGCGCTTTCGTCCGTTCCGGGAGAACGTGCGCTGGCAAGTCGGCGATACCGTGTTTGTCGGTCTGAACGCACCGAGTCCGAACAATCACTACCTGACCGCGGGCGGGCGCAACGGCGAGTTCGAAGATCGCGTGATCGCCAACGCATTCTGGCTCGAACATGCCGCCGAATACGCCAAACGCCGCGACGCGCGCGCGATTGTCGTGTTCATTCAGGGCGACCCCGATCCGGAGCGCTACGAACGGCCCGACCGTTTTGCGTGGCTGCGCTTTGCTCGCAATCCGCGCCGCGACGGTTTTCTGGAATTCAAACGCAGCCTCGTCAAACTCGCGCAGATTTTCCGCGGACCCGTGCTGGTGATTCATTGCGACGACGAACGCGCGAGCGCCGGCTTCGTGATCGATCAGCCATTACGTAATGACAAAGGGGTGCTGGTGACGAATCTCACACGCGTCGCGCTTGCGCCGCATGATCGTCTTAACCAGTGGATTCAGATTGAAGCGGATCTCGGCAGAAAACCGCCGTTCCGCGTGAGTGTGCGCGACGTGCCGAAGCAAATGCCGATGCCCACGGCACCGCCCATGCCGCCGCGCGAAGAGCCGCCAGCGTCGATGCCGGCCGTGCCTGCGTTAAGTCCCGCTTCCGAGTTGCCGCCGTTGTTGCAAACGCCTGGGCAGCCGCAACCGGTCCAGCAGCAACCCGACCCGCCACAACATAGACCGGCGGACGACGGCAGCGGCGAGTATGGGCCCGCCATGTCTGCCCCACCCGCCTCGGCCGTTCAGCCGCGCGCACCGGGTGCGTCTTCAAACGTTCCCGGCGCGCCCGCAAGCTCAGTGCAGCGTGGGCCCTGACTTGTCGCCCTCTTCTTCGTCGTCGTCTTCATCGAGGACTTCGAGGCCGTCGGCGCCATGTGCGTGTTCGTGCTGGATTTCGTCTTCGGTAGCCGGACGCACGTCCTTGACGGTCAACGCGAAACGCAGCGCCATACCGGCGAGCGGATGGTTGCCGTCGAGTACGACTTTGTCTTCCGCCACGTCGGTCACCACATAGACGAGCGAATCGAGATCCTCATCGCCTTCTTCCGGCGTGCCTTCGAATTGCATGCCGACTTCGAGCGGTTCCGGGAAGCGATCGCGCGGCTCGATCTTCACCAGATCGGGGTCGTACTCGCCGAATGCGTCTTGCGGCTCGAGCTGGATCTGGGTCTCGAAACCGGCCTCGTGGCCGTCGAGCTCTTCCTCGATCTTGGGGAACGTGCCATCATAGCCGCCGTGCAGATAGACCATCGGCTCGTCGCTTTCTTCAATCAGATTGCCCTGCGCATCCGACAGCTTGTAGGCGACCGACACGACGGTGTTCTTTGCGATTTTCATTCGATTCTCCAGAATACAACTCACATTATACGATGCCCAAGCGGCCCACTGACCACCCGGCCGATGCAGCTTCGGCACGGAAATCTTCGTCCGCTTCCAGGCGGTCGCTCCCTGCCCTCCCGCCTTCGCCCGACACGCCCACGCCGCTGCTCGGCAATCTGACACCGTCGCAATTCATGCGCCGGTACTGGCAGAAAAAACCGCTGCTGATCCGCCAGGCGATCCCGAACGTGGAAGCGCCGCTGTCGCGCGAGGCGTTTTTCGAGCTGGCCGATCGGGACGAAGTCGAAGCGCGTCTGATCACGCACTTTCGCAACAAATGGCAACTGGAGCACGGTCCGTTCGCACCTGACGAACTGCCTTCGGTGAAGCAGCGCGCCTGGACGTTGCTCGTGCAAGGCGTGGACCTCTACGACGATCGCGCGCGTGCTTTGCTCGACCGGTTCCGCTTCGTGCCGGACGCGCGACTGGACGACCTGATGATTTCGTATGCGAGCGACGGCGGCGGCGTCGGCCCTCATTTCGATTCCTACGATGTGTTTCTTTTGCAAGTAAAAGGCAAGCGCCGGTGGCGGATCAGTGCGCAGAAAGATCTGACGCTCCAACCGGGTTTGCCTTTGAAAGTTTTACAGCATTTCGAGCCGGAACAGGAATGGCTGCTCGAGCCGGGCGACATGTTGTATCTGCCGCCGCATATTGCGCATGACGGTGTCGCCGAAGGCGAATGCATGACCTGCTCGATCGGTTTTCGCGCGCCGTCAGCGGGCGAATTGACCGCTCAGTTCCTCTACCATCTGGCCGAGCGCGGCGAGTCGGCTGTACGCCCCGATGCGCTCTATCGCGACCCGCAACAACCCGCTGTCGACCGTCCGGCGGAGCTGCCCGCCGCCTTGATCGAACGCGTTGGCGCGATCCTTGCGGGCGCGAAATGGAGCGAGCAGGACATTGCGTCGTTTCTTGGCACGTACCTCAGCGAACCGAAGCCGAGCGTCGTCTTTGATCCGCCGCAACGACCGCTCAATGAAGCCCGTTTCATCGGTCAGGCATCGAAGTCCGGCATTCGGCTCGACCGCAAGACTAATTTGTTGTACAACCGCCGTTTTTTCTTCCTAAATGGAGAGGAAACGCCGTTTAATGGTGCCAAAAAGTGGTTGATTGACCTCGCTGACCAGCGGTGTATGAGTGCGAAACGCTTTGTAACACTCTCGCACGATTCGTCGGTGACAGCACTGCTTCACGAGTGGTATTGTGCGGGCTGGATACAAGTGGGCGAGCTTGCGTAACTCTGCCTGCCTGTTATACCGTACTGTGAAATTTTGTATGAGAAAGACAACGTATTGACCCCGGATTTATGGATTGTCAGTACGAAAGTGCATATAATTTCCGCCCAAGCCGTAGGGAAGATTCTAGCTCGTCAAAAGAGCGTCTCCACCAGCGGCCCAGGTCGGTGTTGGAGCACATTACCGGTATTATTTTGCGCTGTTGCTTACCTTTAACCATAAAAGGACGTGATCATGAAGAAATCCCTCCTCGTAGCATCCCTGTTGGCAGCTGTGGCACTGGCTGCATGCAACAAGAGCAGCGATCAGGCAGCTACGACCGCAGCTAGCGACGCAACGGCTGCTGCCTCGGCAGCAACGGCTGCCGCTTCGGACGTTTCGGCTGCTGCTTCGGGTGCGGCTGCTGCTGCGAGCGACGCTGCTGCTTCGGCTACGGCTGCTGCTTCGGATGCAGGCGCTGCTGCTTCGATGGCTGCTCCGGCTTCGGGCGCAAGCCAGTAAGCTGTTGCGTAGGGTTTCGCCTCTGGGCGAAAACTGTTTCGGGAAATCACCTCGATTTTCCGGGCAGTAAAGCAAAACGCCACGGATTCACATCCGTGGCGTTTTGTCGTTTAAGAGCGGTTATTTACAACGACACTCACATAATCCTCTATTCAGACGGCGTTGCGTTCTCTTCGAAAAACTCGCGCACCACTTCGATCTCACGTGTGCGCTTAAACGGTGGCAGGCTCTGCCATATGCGGCGCCCATACGGCTTGTCGACCAGACGCGTGTCGCAGATCATCAGCACGCCACGATCGGTCTCAGCGCGAATCAGACGCCCTGCGCCCTGCTTGAGCGTAATCACAGCCTGCGGCAACTGGTGGACCGCAAACGGGCTCAACCCCTTCTTCGTCAGCGCATCCAGACGCGCCGACAACACCGGGTCATCGGGCGGTGCAAACGGCAGCTTGTCGATCACGACCAGCGAGAGCGCATCACCGCGCACATCCACGCCCTCCCAGAAGCTCTGGCTGCCCACCAGAATCGCATTGCCGTACGCACGGAAGCGCTCGAGCAACTCGGTGCGGCTCGCGTCACCCTGCACGAGCAGCGGATAGTCCCAACCGCGCGCTTCGATGGTGTCGCGCAACTTGGTCGAGATGCGGTCCACGGCGCGCAACGTCGTGCACAACATGAATACGCCACCGCCCGATGCTTCGATCGCCGGCAACGCGGCGTCGAATACGGCGTCGGTAAACGTCGGCGACGAAGGCTGTGGCAAATTGCGCGGCACGTACAGAAGCCCTTGCGTCGAATAGTCGAAGGGGCTCGGCAACGTCATCGAACGTTTTGCGTTCAGGCCCATCTGCGCCGCATAGTGCGTGAAATCACCCCGCACCGACAAGGTCGCCGAGGTGAAGATCCATGCGCGCGGCACGCCGGCGCGCTGCTTCGCGAAGATCGGCGCGACCGACAGCGGCGTTTCGTGCAACTGCACCGTATGCGCGAAAACTTCGATCCAGCGCACCTTCTCGTTCGCATCGCCACGTTCGGCCTTGACGTCCGCCGAGGCGGCGTCAGCGGCTGCGCGTTCGGTCTCGGTGGGTGGTGTCGTCCAGCCGGCGAGCACGCCTTGCAACTCGCGTGCGCGGCGCAAACAGGCGCCGATCGATTCGGCTCGTTCGGCCTGACCCGCCAACGCGGAAGTCAATGCGTCGAGTTCGGCCTCGAGCGTTTCGAGCGCGGGGAATAACGGATGATCGTCGGGCAACTGACCGATCGACAAACGCACCGAGTCTTCCTTGAAAGCGAGCCGCACGTCGCGCGCCGCCCGTTCGAGCGTCGAGCCGAGCTTCACCCAGTCAACCGACTCGCGCGCATGACCCAAGCCCTCCGCCACGGAATCGCGTGCGAGTTCGAGAAATTGCGTGGTGGAAAGCGTCTCGCCGAAAAACAGCGTTGCGGTTTCCGGCAGTTGATGCGCTTCGTCGAAGATGACGGTGTTCGCCGTAGGCAGCAATTCGGCCATGCCCGTATCGCGCAACATGATGTCGGCAAAAAACAGATGGTGATTGACCACCACGATGTCCGCCTGCTGCGCCTCGCGGCGCGCCTGCATCACGAAGCACTCCTTGTAGTGCGGGCACTCCTGACCGAGACAGTTTTCACGCGTGGACGTGACCATCGACCACACCGCCGCCGTTTCCGGCACGCTCGCGAGCTCGGCCTTGTCGCCGGTGCGCGTGATCTTGGCGAAGCGAATGATGTCCTGCAGATACGAGGTTTCCTGGCGCGAAGGCAGACGGCCGTTATCCGCGGTGCGCTTCAGATAGTAACGGCACAGGTAGTTCGCACGGCCCTTGAGCATCGCCACCGAGACCGGTACGGCAAGCGCATCGCGCACAGTCGGAATGTCGCGCTGAAAGAGCTGATCCTGCAAATGCTTGGTGCCGGTGGAGACGATCACCTTGCCGCCCCACAGCATGGCCGGCACGAGATACGCATAGGTCTTGCCGGTGCCTGTGCCCGCCTCCACGATCAGCGTGTTTTCGCTGCCGTCGAGACCGTTCGATTCGTCGTTTTCCGGGCCCTGTGCCGCAGGATCCCCACCCGGCGATTGCAGACGCCGCGCCGGACGCTTCTGCGCTTCGAACATCGCGGGTTCGGGCATTGCGCGGCCCGATGCTTCCATGGCCGCTGCAACGGCGCGCGACATTTCGATCTGCGACGCGCGCGAGCGATAACCGTCGATCTGACGGGCAAGCAGGCCGTCGGCGGCGAAGATTTCGTCCAGTTCGGCCACGCGGCGCGGATTCAATGATGCGGAAAGCGCAGACGCGGGAGCACGCGGCGCTGGGGCGCCGGCCGCGGGAGCGTCGTCGGCGGCCGCCATGGCGCTGGGTGAAGTTTCAAGCGGTGAATTCAAGGCAAGCGTTTCCTGCAAAGTCCGGCGCGCGCGGCGCGACCCGGCGCCTGCCAGGCCGCGAACTCAGGCGCGTGCGTCCGGTTCGAGCTGCAATTGCAGCAAGATGATGGTGTCCTTGACTTTGAGTTTGCGCTTTTTCAGGCGCTGCAACTCGAAGTCGTCGATGCCGGGCTCGTCCGACATTCGGTCGATCAAACGATCGAGCCCACTGTGCTCCGATTCCAGTTGCACAATACGGTCGCGAAGTGTGTCTGCGGTGATGACGTGATGTTGATCGCGCATGCTCGCCTCCTCTCGTAAGCGGCACAGGCTGCATGGTGCAGCCCGATGCCTGAGGTTGCTGTCCGGCTTAAAACGCGTACGACGACTGCCTGGCTGCTACCCTACCAGAACCCGCTACAGCGTACTCACTGCTGTTGCTGTTGCTGCTTCTGCTGTTCTTCAAGTTGCTGCTGCTCTTTCAACTGGTCCTGACGTTTCTGCTCGGCTTTCTCGGCCGCCTGCTTCTGACGGGTTTCGACGTCGGCTTTGTGCTGCGCTGCATCGGCCTGCTTCTTCTCGAAGCTCTGCTGCTTCTCCACCCGCTCCTGCGCCTTCTGCGCGCCCTGCTGACGCGCTTGCTCGAGCTTACGCTGGAAGTCGGTCTGCTTCTGATCGTATGCCGCGCTGTTGGCCGCGGCTTGCGACGGACTGATGCCGCGCTGCGCCTGATCCAGCGCATGCTGTTGCTGTTTCTGCTGATAGGCTTGCGCGTTGGCGCTGCGTTGCGGCGCCTCAGCGGCGCGCTGCGCCTGGTCGAGCTGGTGTTGGCGCTGCTTGTCTTCGTAGGCCTGGGCGTTACGCGCATCTTCGGCGGCGCGTTGCGGCGCGCCCGCTTCGTCTTGTGCACGTTTGAGCGCAGCCTGCTCGTCACGCTCGCGGGCGCGCTGGACACGCTGTTCGCCGTCGAGCGCGAGCTGTTCCTTGCGAATGTCGGCCTGCACCGAGCGCATGCTGTCGCGCGCCTTGCCCAGACAGTGGTTGACGAAGAACGTGCTGTAGCAATCGTGTTCGGCCACCGCGTAACGGTAGTTGTTTTCCTCGGTGCGCTGATCCAGTACTTTTTGCCGCGCGTCGAATGCGCTTTGAGGCGATGCCGGGTTGTCGGCATTACCAGCATCGCCCATGCTCGTGCCGTTCGCTGCGCTCGCTGCCTGCGCACCCGAAGCGGCCGCCGGCGCAAGACTGCCGGCGAGTTCGAGCGGCGCTGCGGATTGTGCCGAGGCCGGCGCGGACAGGGTCAGCATGGCGGCCACCACGCACGAGGCGCACGAAGCAACGAACATCCCATTGGACGGAAGCCTTGACCCGAACACGGACCGCGACGCCCACACGAGCGATTCAAGCAACGTAAGCGACTTAAGCGGCGAGCGCGCCAAAGGCGGCGACAAAAAAAAACGGCAAGTGTGACAAGCGAGAGACCAAGCGGGAGCCCAGGCGGTTGAGGGACAAGGAGATTGGCAACGTCGTAAATGGTCAACGGAACATGCCCGAAATTCTATCACCCTGCGGTTGAGCCCTTTGGCATTTATGGCAAAATGCCCCGCTCCAGCAACCTGGTCGCAGCGCGCACGCCCAGCGTGCACCGGCGTGTGCCGCAGCGCGCGACCTTTGATTGAGTAGCAGGAACACCAAGACCTTATGACGGAAACCGTAGCACTCAAGATCGTACAGCGCATCGCCGCCGAACTGTCCGTCCAGCCGCGCCAGGTCGCGGCCGCGGTGCAACTTCTCGACGAAGGAGCGACTGTTCCGTTCATCGCCCGCTACCGGAAGGAAGTGACCGACAATCTCGACGACACGCAACTGCGTAATCTCGAGGAACGCCTGCTGTATCTGCGCGAGCTGGAAGACCGGCGCGCCACGATCATCGCCAGCATCGACGAACAGGGCAAGCTCACCGACGAGCTGCGCGCCGCGATCGAAGGCGCCGACAGCAAGCAGGTGCTGGAAGACCTGTATCTCCCGTATAAGCCCAAGCGCCGCACGCGCGCGCAGATCGCCCGCGAAGCCGGTCTGCAGCCGCTCGCCGACGCGCTGCTGGCCAATCCCCTGCTCGACCCGCAAACCGAAGCCGCCGCCTACGTGGACGCCGAGAAAGGCGTCGCCGACGTCAAGGCCGCGCTCGACGGCGCGCGCGACATCCTCTCCGAGCAGTTCGGCGAAACCGCCGAACTGCTCGGCAAGCAGCGCGATTACCTGTTCAACCAGGGCGTGGTGTCGTCGAAAGTGGTCGAAGGCAAGGAAAACGCGGAAGAAGAAAAATTCCGCGACTACTACGACTACGCGGAAACCATCAAGACCGTGCCGTCGCATCGCGCGCTGGCCCTGTTCCGCGGCCGCAATGCGGGCGTGCTCATGGTCAAGCTGGGGCTTGGCGAGGAGCTCGACGCGCAGGTGCCGCATCCGGGCGAAGCGTTGATCGCTCGCCACTTCGGCATCACCAATCAGAACCGCCCGGCCGATAAGTGGCTCTCCGATGTGTGCCGCTGGTGCTGGCGCGTGAAGGTGCAGCCGCACATCGAAAACGAACTGCTGACCAATCTGCGCGACGAAGCCGAACACGAAGCGATTCGCGTGTTCGCGCGCAACCTGAAGGACCTGTTGCTGGCGGCGCCGGCAGGCCCCAAGGCCGTGATCGGCCTCGATCCAGGTATGCGCACCGGCGTAAAAGTCGCGGTGGTCGATCGGACCGGCAAGGTGCTCGCCACCGACGTGATCTATCCGCACGAACCGCGCCGCGACTGGGACGGTTCGATCGCGAAACTGGCGCGCATCTGCGCGCAAACGCAGGCTGAACTGATCAGCATCGGCAACGGCACGGCGTCGCGCGAAACGGATAAGCTCGCGAGCGAACTGATCGCGCGCCATCCGGAGTTCAAGTTGCAGAAGATCGTCGTGTCGGAAGCCGGCGCGTCGGTGTACTCGGCATCCGAACTCGCGGCAAAGGAATTCCCGGACATGGACGTGTCGCTGCGCGGCGCGGTGTCGATTGCCCGCCGCCTGCAGGATCCGCTTGCGGAACTGGTGAAGATCGAACCCAAGGCGATCGGCGTCGGCCAATACCAGCACGACGTGAACCAGCGCGAACTGGCCCGCTCGCTCGACGCGGTGGTCGAGGATTGCGTGAACGCGGTCGGCGTGGATGCCAATACGGCGTCGGTCGCGCTGCTCGCGCGCGTGTCGGGCCTGAATGCAACGCTGGCTCGCAACATCGTCGACTATCGCGATGCAAACGGCCCGTTCGCGTCGCGCGAACATCTGCGCAAGGTGCCGCGACTCGGCGACAAGACCTTCGAACAGGCCGCCGGTTTCCTGCGCATCAACAACGGTGAGAACCCGCTCGACCGCTCGTCGGTTCACCCGGAAGCCTATCCGGTCGTGGAACGCATGCTCGCGAAGATCAGCAAGCATGTCGGCGAAGTGCTCGGCAATCGCGACGCGCTGCGCGGCCTGTCGCCGGCGGAATTCGTCGACGAACGTTTCGGCCTGCCGACCGTGCGCGACATTCTGCTGGAACTCGAAAAACCGGGCCGCGACCCTCGCCCCGAGTTCAAGACCGCGACCTTCCGCGAAGGCGTCGAGAAGGTCAGCGACCTGACGCCGGGCATGGTGCTCGAAGGTGTCGTGACGAACGTGGCGGCCTTCGGCGCGTTTATCGACATCGGCGTGCATCAGGACGGCCTGGTGCACGTGTCGGCCATGTCGACGAAGTTCATCAAGGACCCGCATGAAGTGGTCAAAGCCGGCCAGATCGTCAAGGTGAAGGTGCTGGAAGTCGACGTGAAGCGCCAGCGTATCGCCCTGACCATGCGTCTGGACGACGAGTTCGGCGCGGCGGCTGCGCCGCGCAGCGGTGGCGGCGCCCAGCAGGATCGCGGCCGCTCCGGCGGCGGTGGACGCGGCGCGCAGCAACAGCGCTCGCGTGAACCGGAAGCAGGCGGCGCAATGGCTGCTGCATTCGCCAAGCTCAAGCAGAAGTAAGCGCTTCGTCAGTGCGTGACTGAATCGCGCACTGACGTTCACCGTTCACGAGACTGAGCGGCAAAAAAAAAGCCCACGCAATTGCGTGGGCTTTTTTATCGCTAGCCGCTTTTCGCTTTTCGCTGTCGCGCCTCGGCATGCAAGGCGCGCCCGAACCCGCGTCCGTCCTCAGATCTCGATCTTCGTGCCCAATTCCACCACCCGATTGGCGGGAATGCTGAAGAAATCGGTCGGCTTGGCGGCGTTCTGATGCATCCACGCGAACACACGTTCGCGCCACACCGACATGCCCGGCAACTGGGTCGGCACCACCGTCTCGCGGGCGAGGAAGAACGACGTGTCCATCAACTCGAACGTCATGTCGTGCGTGCGGCCCACCTCGAGCAACACGGCCTTCACGTCAGGGGTTTCGTTGAAACCGTACGCCGCCTTGACGAGGTACAAACCGCCGTTGAGATCCCTTACCGTTACGCGTTCCTCGTCTTTCACATACGGAATGTCGAGCGTCACGAAGGTCAGGAAAATGGTGCGCTCGTGCAATACCTTGTTGTGCTTCAGGTTGTGCAGCAAGCTCACCGGCACGAGCGAATCGCTGCCTGTCAGATAGATCGCGGTACCCGACACGCGATGCGGCGGATGCGCGAGCAGGCCCTGCAGGAACGGCATCAGCGGGATGCCGTCAGCCGCCGTACGCTCCTTGACGATCATCCTGCCCTTGAACCAGGTCATCAGCAGGAAGAACAGGAGCGCGCCGATGCAAAGCGGCAGCCAGCCGCCTTCCGCAACCTTGAGCAGATTGGCGCCGAAAAAGCCTAAGTCGACCAACATGAACACGCCGATGATCATTGCCACGAGGAACTTGTTCCAGTTCCATACCTTCACCATGACGACGCAGGCGAGGATCGTGGTGATCACCATCGTGGCCGTCACCGCGATACCGTACGCGGCGGCGAGGTTATCCGAGCTCTTGAACGCGAGCACGATGCACAGAATGATGAACAGCAGCATCCAGTTCACCACCGGAACATAGATCTGGCCGATCGCCAGTTCCGACGTATGCAGGATCTTCATGCGCGGCACGTAGCCGAGCTGGATCGCCTGGCTCGTCAGCGAATAGGCGCCGGAAATCACCGCTTGCGAGGCGATCACGGTCGCCACCGTCGACAGCACCACGAGCGGCAGCAGCGCCCAATCCGGTGCGAGCAGGAAGAACGGGTTTTCAATCGCCTTCGGGTCGTGCATCAGCAACGCGCCCTGCCCGAAATAGTTGAGCACCAGCGAAGGCATCACGAGGAAGTACCAGGCCATCCGAATCGGCTTGGCGCCGAAGTGGCCCATGTCGGCGTACAGCGCCTCGGCGCCGGTCAGCACCAGCACGACCGAGCCGAGCACCACGTAAGCCTGCAATACGTGCGCCGCCATAAAGGTGTAGGCGTAATACGGGTTCAGCGCGCGGATCACGTTCGGCGACTGCAGGATATGCCACAGGCCCAACGCGGCGAGCACGAGGAACCACAGCACCATGATCGGACCAAACAGGCGGCCGACAGTGGCCGTGCCGTGCCGCTGAATCCAGAACAGCAGCACGAGGATGACCATCGTGAGCGGCAACACCAGATGGGACATATTCGGCGCGGCAATCTCCAGCCCCTCGACGGCCGAGATCACCGAAATGGCGGGCGTAATCACCGCGTCGCCGTAGAACATGCACGCGCCGAAAATGCCGAGCATCATCAGCAAGCCTGCCGCTTTCGACTTCTGGTCGAGAGAGCGCATTGCCAGCGCCATCAGCGCGAGGACGCCGCCTTCGCCGTTGTTGTCGGCACGCATCACGAACAACACGTACTTGATGCCGACCACGATCACGATCGCCCAGAACAGCAGCGAGATCACGCCGAGAATCGATTGATCGGTCAGCGGAATGCCATGTGACGGGCTGAAGGCTTCTTTCAGCGAGTACAACGGGCTCGTGCCGATATCACCGAACACCACTCCGATCGCGGCAATCGCAAGGGAAGGCAGAGGCTGTTTGTGCACGTGATTGTTATCTGTCATAAACGCGAGAAAATCCGTTCCCTGAGCGGAAAAAACGACCGCTATTCTAAACTGCCCGCCTAGCGCCGCCCGGCTTGTTGTGGATACACCACGTGGATGGTCCGCGAAGTGTAGCACCGCGATTTGGGCACGTCTGCTGCGTCAGACGTTTCGTCTGTGCAGGCGTACGCCTTTTGCAAGGTACCGTTCACAGAACACAATACGACGGACATATGACGCGCAAAAAAAAAGCGGAGCCCAATTGGGCTCCGCTTTGCAGACACTGCGCGGGATACGACGCAACAGGTGTAGCGTCGTACTGCGCATCACGTGCCCGACGAATCCTGCTCCTGCTGCATACCGCGCTTGATCCATGCGCCGAGGTTATGCGGGCGAACCGTATCCCATTCCTCGAACGGCTGGTGAATCCACGGATTGGTAGGCAGATACTGGACGTGGTAATCGGGTTTCACTTTCGAGCAGCCCTTGTACCACAGCACCGCCGAGCGCACCGCGGTGATCGCCGGATAGCGTTCTTTCAGATGCTGCTGTACACGTGCCAGCGTCACACCGGAATCGACGAGGTCATCGACCAGCAGCACGTTGCCGTGCAACTCGCCACGCGTCATGGTGATGTATTGCGCGATGTCGAGTTCGCCCTGCTCCGTGCCGGCCGCTTCGCGGTACGAACTGGTGGCAAGAATCGCCAGCGGCAGATCGTAAATACGCGAGAGCTGATCGCCGACGCGCAAACCGCCGCGCGCGAGACACAGAATCTTGTCGAACTTCCAGCCCGACTCGTGCACCTGCAACGCCAGCAGTTCGATCAGCCGGTGATACTCGTCCCAGCCGACCCACAGGTTCTTGTCATCGTTGCGCGGATCTTTCATCGCAATCATGGGTACACCTTGCACCATGGCTTAAACCTTGAACGGATGACGAAGCAGAATCGTTTCGTCGCGATCCGGACCGGTCGACACCATGTCGATCGGAATGCCCGCCACTTCCTGCACGCGCGTCAGATACGCACGCGCGCTGGCCGGCAGTTTGTCCCATTCCGTGATGCCAACAGTGCTTTCCTTCCAGCCCGAGAAGGTTTCGTACACCGGCTCGCAACGCGCGACTTCCGAAGCCCCACGCGGCAGCAGATCGACATGCTGACCGTCGACCGTATAGCCGATGCACAGCTTCACTTCGTCGAGGCCGTCGAGCACGTCGAGCTTGGTCATGCACAGGCCCGACACGCCGTTGATCTGGATCGAGCGGCGCAGCGCGGCGGCGTCGAGCCAGCCAGTGCGGCGCGGACGGCCGGTCACCGAGCCGAATTCCTTGCCGACCTTGGCAAGTTCCAGGCCGATCGGTTCCTGACGCGTGGCGTTATCCGCGTCGTACAGTTCGCTCGGGAACGGGCCCGAACCGACGCGCGTGCAATACGCCTTGGTGATGCCGAGAATGTAGTTCAGCTTTTGCGGACCGACGCCCGCACCTGCTGTCGCCGCTCCGGCCACGCAGTTGCTCGACGTGACGAACGGATAGGTGCCGTGGTCGATATCGAGCAGCGTGCCTTGCGCGCCTTCGAACAGCAGATTGTTGCCAGCTGCGTTTTCGTCGTAAAGACGGCGCGACACGTCGGTCACCATCGGCTTCAGACGGTCAGCATAGCTCAGCATCGTGTCGAGCGTTTGCTGGAAGTCGACCGCGGCGACGCCCAGGTATTGCGTCAGCACGAAGTTGTGATAATCGAGGTTTTCACGCAGACGTTCGGCGAAGCTTTCCGGCTCGAACAGGTCTTGCACGCGCAGACCGCGGCGCGCCACCTTGTCTTCGTAGGCCGGGCCGATGCCGCGGCCGGTCGTGCCGATCTTGCTCGCGCCACGGCGCGCTTCGCGGCCCTGGTCGATGGCAATGTGGTACGGCAGAATCAGGGTGGTGGCTTCGGAAATGAAGAGGCGATTCTGAACATCGACCCCGGCGGCTTCGAGCTCGCCAATTTCCTTGAACAGTGCTTCCGGCGACAACACGACGCCATTGCCGATGTAGCACGCGACGCCGGGATGCATGATGCCCGACGGAATCAGACGCAAGATGGTTTTCTTGCCGCCGATGATAAGCGTGTGACCGGCATTGTGACCGCCCTGGAAGCGAACGACGCCTTGAGCGTGGTCCGTCAGCCAGTCGACGATCTTGCCCTTGCCTTCATCACCCCACTGGGTCCCCACGACGACGACGTTACGCCCGGGGTTCACATTCACTGCGCTGGCAGACATGTTGTTTCGTAAGCTGGTTAAAAACGTATTCTACCTATGTTCGCGGAACCTTCCGAATTTTTCCGTTTCCGCTCAACGGTATGCACGTTATGTTGGGTATATCGAAAATAGCGCGGCGAGTGGCCGCGCCGGTTGCGGCGACGCTTTGGACGCCTTCTGAAATGCCTTTGGGTCGCCTCGCGAGCGTTCTATCGATTCGCGCTCAGGGACGGGGTTCGACCACCCACGCGCCGTTGCGCTCAACCAACACGCGGTCGCAGGCGAATTCGTCCAGATCGTGCTCGTGGCCAGGAAGCGCCTGGATCACAACCTCACCGGCGTTACGCAGCGCGGCGACGCTGGTGCGCAACGCTTCGTCGTGCTGCCACGGCGCGAGAATCGCGCTGCTGCGAGCTTCCACCGGTGAAATGCGCGCGACTTCGCGCAGATCGAGCGAGAAGCCGGTTGCCGCGCGCGCGCGGCCATAGGCTTGCCCGACGTGGTCGTAACGGCCGCCACGCGCAACCGCATTCGGCACACCGTCCACGTACGCCGAGAACATTACGCCGCTGTGGTACGCGTAGCCGCGCAAATCGGCCAGGTCGATCATCACTTCGGCGCCGTCCACGTGGCCTGCGAGGAACGCGAGATCGTCGAGCGCACGCGCGATGGCCGGTGCGCTCGGCAAGCGAGCACGGGCTTCGTCGAGCACCGAAGCGTCGCCGTAGAGCGTAGGAAGCGAGCGCAATGCGTCGCGCGTGACCGGCGTGAGATTGGCGGTCAGCTCGACGAGGCGCGGCACGTCCTTGCCGGCCAACGCGTCGTAGAGCGCTTGACCGAGTTCGGCGGCAGCAGGCTCCGCTTCGATCAGCGCGGCAAGCACGCCTGCGTGACACAAATCGAGTCGCACCTTCGCGAGGCCGGCCAGACGCAGCGCGTCGAGCATCAACTGCTGGATTTCCAGATCCGCTTCGAGACCGGCGTGACCGTAGATTTCCGCGCCGATCTGAATCTGTTCACGCGTGGCGTGCAGGCCGCGTGGACGCGTATGCGCAACATTGCCGGCATAGCAAAGCCGCGTCACACCCTGACGATTCAGCAGGTGCGCGTCGATACGCGCGACCTGCGGCGTAATGTCGGCGCGCAGACCGAGCGTGCGCCCGGACATCTGATCGACGAGCTTGAAGGTGCGCAGATTCAGATCGTGCCCGCCGCCGGTGAGCAGCGACTCGATGTATTCGAGCAGCGGCGGCATCACCATCTCGTAGCCGTACGAGCGGAAACGGTCCAGCAGATGGCGCCGCAACTCTTCGATCTTGCGGGCTTCCGACGGCAGCACGTCGGCGATATTCTCGGGAAGTAACCAGGTCGACATCGATACAGTCCTACGACGTTGAACACGGCGACTGGGGCGCCGGTAAGTGTGTATGAATGGCGGGCGACAGCTCTATTTTGGCGGCTGCGGCGGGCGTCGTGACTGCCCTTCGCAGTCTCTCAACCGACCTTCCCTGCCCACGCTGGAACGCTCGCTGGTGCGACGCTTGTTGATGCCGCACCGCTCGGCACCACGCCTATCGCCAGCGCATCGGTGCGGGGCTACAGGCGCTCCGCAGCGCCCCTTCAGGTCACGATGAACAGCAGAATCAGCCCGAGCGCCATCACGACCAGCCCGCCGACGCGAATCTGATGCGGCGGCCGTTCCGCTATTTTACGGAACGTGTCGCGCCAGGCGCTCGGGAAAACGAAGGGAAACATCCCTTCGATAATCAGCATCAATGCGATCGCGAGCAGTAACGAGCCGGCTATGTCCATGCGAATGAAGGGGCCGCGATGCGGATGCCGCGGCGTTCCGGTTATCAGTGTTTGCGCGGTGCCGCGGGAGCGTCCGGGGCGGCGCCGCCGGTCGGGCTACGCATGAAGCGGAAGAACTCGCTGCTCGGGTCGACCACGATCACGTCGCCTGGCTTGAAGGTGTTCTTGTACGCCTGCATGCTTTGATAAAACTGGTAGAACTGCGGGTCGCTGCCGTATGCCTCGGCCGCGATTTGCGCCGCCTTGGCATCGCCCTCGCCCTTGATGGTCTGCGCCTGACGATAGCCGTCCGCGAGAATCGCCTGTTGCTGGCCGACGGCGTCCGCCTTGATCTGATCGGCCTCGGCCGTGCCCTTCGCCCGTTCGTCGGCCGCGGACTGCTCGCGTGCGGCGATCATCCGCTTGTAGACCGAGTCGGCCATTGCCGCCGGAAAATCGACGCGCGTCAGTTGCACGTCGACGACCGAAACGCCTAGCGATGCCGCGGCCTTGTCCATCGTGCCACGTGCTTCGTCGGCAACGGCTTGTTGCTTCGCAAGCGCATCGGTCAGCGTGACCTTGCCGAACGCGTCGCCGAGCGCGCTGCGCGACAACAGCGCCAGACGGTCCGACAGGCTTTGCACGTCGCCCTTGGTTTCGGCAAGCAACTTGAGCGGATCGGTCACGCGGTATTTGATCACCGGGTTGGCCAGCAGATCGGTTTTGTCCGACGTGACATAGCGGTCTTCATCCGGCGCGTCGAGCGACTGGATGCGGTTATCGACCAGCGTGACCGTTTGCAACGGCGGCGGCAGCTTTACGTGCAAGCCGGGACCGAGCAAGGCGGGCGCGGTATCGCCATGTGAGGACAGCACCGCCATATGCCGCTGGTCGACCACGAATACCATCGACGATGCGGCGAACAGCACAATGACGAGACCCACTACGAGCGCAATGATTTTGTTCATGATGTGCGCTCCTTATTGAACGTCGTCTTCGCGCATACGGCTGCGGAAGGAGTCGCGTGAACGCAGTGCGTCGCTGCTGGCGGCCGCCTGGCTGGCGGGCGTTGCGGCCGCGGCGGGAGCGGAAGCAGCGGCAGACGGTGCGGCCGCACCGCTCGCGGCTTGCGCCACAGCGGCACCCGAGGCACCCGAGGCACCCGTTGCAGCGGCAGCGCCGGAAGCGGCCGTAGCGGCATCAGCAACACGCTGGCGGGTCTGCTCGACCAGCTTGTCGAGCGGCAGATACAACACGTTGTTGCCGCTCTTGCTGTCCACAAACACCTTGGTCGTATTCGAATAGATCTGCTGCATGGTTTCCAGGTACATGCGCTCGCGGATCACAGCGGGCGCTTTCGAGTACTGCGCGTAGACCTGCCTGAAGCGCTCAGCGTCGCCCTGGGCCTGGGCCACCGTCTTGTCGCTATACGTTTTCGCTTCGTCGATCTGGCGCGCGACATCGGCTTGCGCGCGCGGCAGCAAATCGGCGGCGTACGCCTGCGCTTCACGCTTGGCGCGTTCGTTGTCCTGACGCACTTTGGCGGCGTCGTCGAAGGCGGCTTGCACCTGGTCGGGCACCTGCACGCCCTGGATCGTGACACCGGTCACGGCAAGGCCGGACTGGTACTCATCCAGGGATTGCTGAATCGACGCCATCAATTGCTGGCGAATTGTTTCGCGATCCTGATAGAGGATGTCGTTGGTGCTGCGCGCGCCGACGATGCTGCGCACCGCCGCCTGCGCGGCCTGCATGACGCTCTGATCGGGATCGACGCTGCGGAAGAGATAATCGGTCGGCTTGCTCACCTGGTACTGCACGGCAAAGCGCACGTCGACGATATCGGCGTCGTGCGTGAGCATCGACGCGTCTTTCACGTTGGCGAGACGCACCACGTTGTTACGGCCGATCTCCACCTGGCGGATCTGGCCGATGTTGACGAGTTCGTGCGCTTCGAACGGATACGGCAGGCGCCAATGCACACCCTGCCCCGCTGTGTAGCGATACTTGCCGAACTGCATCACAACGCCGGCCTGGCCATCTTGCACGACGAACACGCCGCTGCCGAGATAGATCGCAATCAGCACGCCGATCACGATACCCACGCCGATGCGCGCGCCGCGACCGTTGTCCGGACGGCCGCCACCCGCACCGCCGCCCTTGCGGCCGAACACCCGGCTCAAACGACGGTTGAAATCGCGCCACATCTCGTCGAGATCGGGCGGGCCTTCACCGTCTTTGGTCGGCGGACGCTTGGGTTCGTTGGGTCGTTGGCGATCGCCATTGCCGTCGCCCCGGCCCCAGCGCGGATCGTTCAGTGAAAGCATGGCGCGCATGCGCAGCCAGATACTCCGCTCGTTGTAATCGTTCACCTGTGTTCGTTCACCAGAGTAGACAGCGGGTCAGTGCAATTGGAGCGGGTCAGTGCCCGAGTTCTGAGACCTTTCGGTCCTCGCGTGGTGCGGCCGACCGGTCTTCTTCCGACAGATCGACCAGCGTATCGGAGAGAGGTTCGGCAGTAGCGATTTCAGCGATGGCAGCGCGCAATGTATCCAGCCCCTGCCCCGTGCGCGCGCTCAAAAAGACGCGCGAAATATTACCATACTCATCCCGCTCGACCGCCTCGCCACGGGCCGCCAACTCCGGCACCGCGTCGATCTTGTTGAACACCAGCACCTGACGGATCGTATCCGCACCGATTGCGTGCAACACCTCGTTCACCTGATCGATCTGATCGAGGCGCACGGCGCTCGACGCGTCGACCACGTGCAGCAGCAGATCGGCGTGGATGGTTTCCTCGAGCGTGGCGCGGAAAGCCGCCACCAGCTGGTGAGGCAATTCGCGAATAAAACCGACCGTGTCGGACACCACCACCTGACCGGCTTCGTCGCCGAGATACACACGGCGGGACGTGGTATCCAGTGTGGCGAAGAGCTGGTCGGCGGCGTACGCCTGGGCCTTCGTCAACGCATTGAAAAGGGTGGATTTTCCCGCGTTCGTATAGCCGACGAGGGACACGGACATGGTCTGGTTGCGGCTGCGCGCGCGGCGCTGCGTGCCGTGCTGACGGCGCAGCTTTTCGAGCCGGGTTTTGAGCGCCTTGATGCGCTCGCCGATCAAACGGCGGTCGGTTTCGAGCTGCGTTTCGCCTGGACCGCGCAAACCGATACCGCCTTTCTGGCGTTCAAGGTGGGTCCATGCGCGGATTAGCCGCGTCGAAAGGTACTGCAACTGCGCGAGCTCCACCTGCAGCTTGCCTTCGTGGCTGCGGGCGCGTTGCGCAAAAATATCGAGGATGAGGCTGGTGCGATCAATCACGCGGCGGTTAAGCGCCTGCTCCAGATTGCGCTGCTGCGCAGGAGCCAGAGCATGATTGAAAATGACGAGTTCGATGTCGTTCGCCTCACACGCAAGACGCAGTTCTTCGGCCTTGCCGCTGCCGACGAACATCTTGGCATCGGGACTGGACCGGCGCCCCGTGAGGGTGACTAAGGGGTTCGCGCCCGCGCTTTGCGCGAGCAGGCTGAGTTCTTCTAGGCTGGCTTCGAAATCGATCTTACCGAAGTCGATGCCGACAAGCGCTGCATTGATCAAATTGGACGGTATCAAAATGAGGCGGCCGGGAGTAATCGCCAACGGGCGACGCTACGCCGGCCGCGACGGGGGTTAGGACTGTTCGGAATCCGGGTGGAAATTCACCGGACGGGCAGGCACGACCGTGGAAATTGCGTGCTTGTAGACCATCTGGGTGACCGTATTCCGGAGCAACACGACGTACTGGTCGAACGATTCGATGTTCCCTTGAAGCTTGATGCCGTTGACCAAGTAGATCGACACCGGCACGTGCTCTTTACGCAGTGCGTTCAAAAACGGGTCTTGTAACAATTGCCCTTTGTTGCTCATAGCAAACTCCGTATTTTTTTGCAGGTTGACTGAATTGACGACGAAGGAAAAAGAGATCCGCCGTCAACCGCTACACTATAGCCGATTTTCATTTTTGCGCGAGGGGCCTGGCCTCGCGGCCAAACCCAGCACACACGCGGGTTTCAGCCTGGGTTTTCGCCTAAATTTCAGCCTTTGTCCGCGTAAGGGTTCGTCGACGATCTGAACTCTATGCGCAATGGAGTCCCAGTCAGCTTGAAAGTTTCCCTGAAGCGGTTTTCGAGGTAGCGTTTGTACGTTTCGGTGATCGCATCGAGCGCGTTACCGTGAATCACAATGATCGGCGGATTCTGTCCGCCCTGGTGCGCGTAACGCAATTTCGGGCGTACCGGACCACGTCGGCGCGGCTGCTGGAATTCCACTGCGTCGATCAGCGCGCGCGTCAGCTTCGGCGTCGGCAGCTTGGTCATGGCGGCGGCGTAAGCGTCGTCCACCGAGCGCATCAGCGGGCCGATTCCGGTTTTCTCCGCAGCGGAAATGAAGTGGAATTTGGCGAAATCGAGAAATTTTAGTTTGCGCTCGAGGTCCGCCTTGGTGCGGTCACGCACATGCGGATCGAGGCCGTCCCATTTGTTCACGCCCACCACCAGCGCGCGGCCCTGCTCCACCACGAAGCCGGCGATGTGCGCGTCCTGCTCCGAGATGTCCTGACGCGCGTCGAGCAGCAGGATCACGACGTTCGCGTCGGAAATGGCCTGCAGCGTTTTCACTACCGAGAATTTCTCGATCGCTTCGAACACCTTGCCGCGGCGGCGCAACCCGGCCGTATCGATCAGCGTGTACGGCTTGCCTTGACGTTCGAAGTCGACGTAGATCGAATCGCGCGTGGTGCCCGGCATGTCGAACGCGATCACCCGCTCCTCGCCCACCAGCGCATTGATCAGAGTCGACTTGCCGACGTTCGGCCGGCCGACGATCGCGATCTTCACGCCGTGCGCCTGCTTTTCCTCGTCGCTCTCTTCCGGCTGCCCGGCGTATGCCGCACCGAGTGCCTCGTTGATCATTTCGGTGACACCGTCGCCATGCGCTGCGGAAATCGCGCGCGGGTCGCCGAGACCGAGTTCGTAGAAGTCGGCGGCCACTGTGGTGTACTTCATCCCCTCCGCCTTGTTGACGACGAGGAAGATCGGCCGGCCGACCTTGCGCAGATAGTCGGCAATCGACTTGTCTTGCGGCGCGAGACCGTTGCGGCCGTCGACGATAAACACGACGATGTCCGATTCCTCGACCGCCTGGCGGGTTTGACGCGCCATCTCGTGCAGGATGCCGTCTTTCGCGACCGGCTCGAAGCCGCCGGTATCGACGACCAGATACGGCCGGTCGCCGGCGCGGCCCTCGCCGTAGTGGCGATCGCGGGTGAGACCGGGCAGGTCGGCAACCAGCGCATCGCGCGTACGCGTGAGGCGGTTGAATAGCGTGGATTTCCCCACATTGGGGCGCCCAACGAGGGCAATAACGGGTTTCATCAGATGTTGTTCACGGTGAAACGCGGGATCGGAATCGACCGCCCGCGTAGCGACGCCATGCGGCCGCTACACGGCAGCGTTTGACGAAAATTATCACGAATTCGGCCAGCCCCGGATGTGCCGACAATATGCGCACCCGGGCGGACGAGAGTTTGGCTGTATGGGGCGGCGCCAATGGGCCGCCAGGTTCAGTCTTTCTTGCTCAACGACTCGCACGCCAGTTCGATACGATTCTCTCCGTATCTATCACGTTAGCGTCGAAGGTGGCGCCGCAAGCAGCCACCGATGGCCACATGGGCCGTTTCTGATCCGACTTGCCGGACCAGCCAGTCCGGCGGAATTCTTCTAGTTAAGCTATTGCACAACAAAAACGCGTGCGGCCGGCAAAGCCGGCCTGCACGCCTGACTACCCGTCGCCTGCGCGATTAGCGCGGGCGGTAGCCGTACAGGTCGCCGTCGTGTGTCAGCACGACCAGCGTTTCGCCGGCCAGCACCGGTGCTGCGGTAATCGGGCTGCCGTCGGTCTTCACACGGGCCACGAGCGTGCCGTCGTCACGCGACAGGAAATGCACGTAACCCTGATAGTCGCCCAGCACCGCGGCGTGCCCCAGAATGAACGGAACGCTGAGCTCGCGATTCTTGAGCTTGTCGTTCTTCCACAGCGGCGCGCCGTTGGTGACGTCGAATGCCGACACCACCGACCAGTCGTCGGCCGCCACCACGGCACGTTCATCCTGCGCGAGACCGCTCGTGCTCGAGAACGCCTTTTCCCACAGCGCGCGGCCCGAGTTCGCATCGAAGCAGCCAATCTGGCCCTGGAACGTCACCGCGCAGGTTTCCGACCCGACCAGCGTGGGCGGACCCGTCACGTCATTAATGCGCTCTACTTCCGTCACGCCCTTCGGATACGACACCGGCGTTTGCCAGTAGTTGTCGCCGGTCTGCAGGTTGATCGCGGCGAACGCGCCACCCGGGAAGCCTGCCAGCACAGCCGCGTCACCCGCGAACGTCATGCCCGACGAGACGCGCAGATTGAGCGGCACCGCGCGGTTGCGGTAGTTCCACTTCTGCTCGCCGGTTTGCGCATTGAACGCGACGATCTGACCGTCGACCGTGCGGACCACCACGAGGCCGTTGCCAACCAGCGGCGGCGAGATGATTTCGCCCGGCGCCTTGGCGGTCCACAATTGCTTGCCGTTCGCGTCGAGCACGTAGACGTCGCCCTTCAGGCCGCCGACCGCCGCGAGCGTGCCGTCACTGCCGACACCTGCCGACAGATCGTCACGCAGCTTGACGCGCCAGATGTCCTTGCCGGTTTGTGCGTCGATCTTCGCAACCGAGCCGTTCGCGCCAGCCGCGTACACCGCGTTGCCGACCGCAACCGGCGAGAACAGGTAACGCCCCGCCTTGCCCACGCTTGTCTTCCACGCCTGCTGCACGTCGAGCACGGGTTTGAACTCGGTGAGCGGCGTCGGCACGCGGCGCTCGTCTTTCGTGGATGAGCAAGCCGCCATGGTGAGGACGGTCATCGCACAGGCAACGGGCACAGCGTAACGTTTCAGCAGATTCATCGGTGGACGAAGCATTCAGGAAATTAATTAAAGGAGACCGGTTGGTCGGTACAGGCGGCGCGCTGCATGCGGCGATTAGCCGCCCAGCGCGTCAAGCTTGAACTGAATCAACTGGCGAGCCGAGCTATCGTTTTTCGACAGCGAATCGAGCGCGAGCTTGTAGGCCGCGCGCGCATCCTCACGCTTGCCTTGAGCCGCGAGCAGATCGCCGCGGCCGTTCGCCACAATGCCCTTGAACGCATCGGACTGCGGTTCGGCGAGCAATGCGAGACCCTGGTCGTAAGCCTTGTCGTCGAGCAGCAGCGAAGCCAGACGCAGCTTGGCGATCTGCTTGAACTCGTCGTCTTTTGCGTGATCGATGGTCCATTGCAACTGGGCCTTCGCAGCAGCTTCGTCACCCGCTGCATACAGCGCCTTGGCTGCGCCCAGCGCGGTCATCTGCGCATACGCGGTGCTGCTGAACTTGTCTTCCATATCGGTGGCGACGCGCGTGATCTTCGCCTTGTCGCCCGATGCCACAGCTTGCTGCACCTGGTCGTACAGCACCGCGGCTTCCGCCGCCTGACGCCGCTGCCAGAAATTCCAGCCGTTCCAGCCGGCTGCGGCAACCAATGCCACCAGCACGATCCACGTGGTTACATTGCCCCACTGCGTCCACCATGCCTTCAGACTTTCAATCGATTCTTGTTCGTCGTGGTAACTCATCGCCCGGCGATTTCCTCTTTCTTGATACGTGTGCGTGTCGAACCAAGTGGCCCGACGACATCGCGATCAGTCGTCGCCGTCTTCGGCGGTTGCAACCATCGCATTGATTAGAAATTCGGTCAAGTCTTCGGCGGGCACGTTATGTTGCTCGTTTTTACCGCCGTTAGAACTTGTATCACGCAGCGGTTTGACGCCGACGGTGCCGTTGGCGATCTCGTCTTCGCCGAGGACCACCGCGAAGGCCGCGCCGCTCGCGTCAGCACGCTTCATCTGCGACTTGAAGCTCGCCGTCTGCCCGTCCGCGCTGCAATGCAGGATCACGTCAAGGCCCGTATCGCGCAAACGCTCCGCGATGATAAAGGCCTGTTCGCGTGCCGCGTCGCCCTGATGGACCACGTACACGTCGCAACCTTCGTCTTCCGGCACGAGTTGTTCTTCTTTCAGCAACTCGAGGATACGTTCGACACCCATGGCCCAGCCGCATGCGCCCGTCGGCTTACCGCCAAGCTGCTCGATCAGCGGATCGTAACGGCCGCCGGCCGCGACTGTGCCTTGCGCGCCAAGCTTGTCGGTCACCCATTCGAACACGGTCAGATTGTAATAATCGAGACCGCGCACGAGACGCGGATTGATCGTGAACGGAATGTTGTTCGCCTTCAGAATGCGTTGCAGGCCTTCGAAGTGCGCGCGCGATTCTTCGCCGAGAAAATCGATGAGCTTGGGCGCGTTCTGCGCGACTTCCTGCATCGCCGGATTTTTCGTGTCGAGCACGCGCAGCGGGTTCGTGTACAAACGGCGCTTCGCCTCTTCGTCGAGCACGTCCATGTGCTTTTCGAGGTACGCGATCAACTCGACGCGATGTGCCGCACGCTCTTCAACAAGGCCCAGCGAATTGAGTTCGAGCTTGATGCCCATCAAGCCGAGGTCGTCCCACAGACGCTGGCACATCATGATGATTTCAGCGTCGGCGTCCGGGCCGGCGAAGCCCAATGCTTCCACGCCGACCTGGTGAAACTGCCGATAACGGCCGCGCTGCGGACGCTCGTGACGGAACATCGGGCCGATGTACCACAGGCGCTTCGGACCGTCATACAGCATGTTGTGCTCGATCGTCGCACGCACGACAGCCGCGGTGTTTTCCGGGCGCATCGTGAGGTTTTCACCGTTCAACGCGTCGGTGAAGCTATACATCTCTTTCTCGACGATGTCGGTCACCTCACCGATACCGCGCTTGAACAACTGCGTATGCTCGATGATCGGCGTACGAATATTCTGGTATCCGTACGAACGCAGCATCGACTTGACGGTTGCTTCAAAAAATTCCCACAGCCCGGTTTCCTGCGGAAGGATGTCGTTCATGCCCTTCACGCCGGACAACTTTTCGAACTTTTTCTTCTGTTCAGTCATCTGTCTTCGATTGACGGTATTTAGTTGAGTGCTTCGGCGCGGCCGTAGCGGCGCTCGACGTAGTCACTCACGATTTGCTGGAATTCTTGCGCAATGTTTTCGCCGCGCAGCGTCTTGACCTTCTCGCCGTCGACGAAGACCGGCGCGGCCGGATTTTCGCCCGAACCCGGCAAGCTGATGCCGATATTCGCCTGCTTCGATTCGCCCGGGCCGTTGACGATACAGCCCATCACCGCCACGTGCATCTTCTCGACGCCAGGATATTGATCGCGCCACACCGGCATCTGCGTACGCAGATACGTCTGAATTTGCGACGCCAGTTCCTGGAACAGCGTGCTGGTGGTCCGGCCGCAACCCGGGCACGCGATCACCATCGGCGTGAACGAGCGCAGCCCCATGGTTTGCAGAATTTCCTGGCCGACGATCACTTCACCGGTGCGCGGACCGCCCGGTTCCGGCGTCAACGAGATGCGGATCGTGTCGCCGATGCCTTGCTGCAACAACACCGACAACGCAGCGGTCGACGCCACGATACCCTTCGACCCCATGCCCGCTTCGGTCAGACCCAGATGCAACGCGAATTCGCAACGGCGCGCGAGTTCACGATACACCGCGATCAGATCCTGCACGCCGCTGACCTTGCACGACAGAATGATCTTGTTGCGCGGGAGGCCGATTTCGACCGCGCGCTCCGCCGAGCCGATCGCCGACTGGATCAGCGCCTCGTACATCACGCTCTGCGCTTCCCACGGCGTGGAACGCGCGGCGTTTTCGTCCATCATCTTTGCGAGCAGGTCCTGGTCGAGGCTGCCCCAGTTGACGCCGATCCGCACCGGCTTGTCGTACTTCACTGCCGCTTCGATCATTTGCGCGAACTGCGTGTCGCGCTTCGCGCCGTGGCCGACATTGCCCGGATTGATCCGGTACTTCGACAACGCCTCCGCGCACGCGGGGTAATCGCGCAGCAGCAAATGACCGTTGTAATGAAAATCGCCGACCAGTGGCACCGAGACGCCCATGCGGTCGAGCTGCTCGCGAACAGCCGGCACGGCCGCCGCCGCTTCCGGCGTGTTGACCGTGATACGCACCAGTTCTGAACCGGCTTGCGCAAGCTCCTTGATCTGGATAGCCGTGCCGATCGCGTCCGCGGTGTCGGTATTGGTCATCGACTGCACGCGCACGGGCGCATCGCCGCCGATCGTGACGAGCTGGCCGCCCCAACGGACGTCGACCGCGTGCGACTTGCGCCGCGCAGCGTGGCCGCCGAACACGGGTTCGTTTGAAACGATCTTGCTACTGGATTGGGATTGAGCTTCGGATTGCATCGAAAAAACCCATTTACGCCGCATGCGCCACACAAAAAACGTAGCGCCTGAATTGAAAAAGCGCCGCGACCCGGTTGGCCGCGACGCATACCGTATCTAATCAAGGCAACGCGAAGCGCGCCACATTACCTTTCGCTGCCGAATATTTGGACGGATCGACCGGCTCGCCATCGAGCGTAAGCGACTCGAGGCCCGCCTTGTTGCCGACCGTGACCTTGAACGGCGCTGCACCCGTCACTTCCTTCGTATCGCCTGCGCGGACGAGGCCGGAGAACAACTCCTTGCCGTCTTTGCCACGCACGCTGAACCAACTGTCTTGCGTGACGCGCAACGCGATGATCGCCTCACCCGCAGCCGGCGCCGCCGTTGCTGCAGTTGCTGCAGTTGCTGCAGTTGCTGCAGTTGCTGCAGTTGCTGCAGTTGCTGCAGTTGCTGCAGTTGCCACATCTGCTGCGGCTGATGCGCCTATCGCGGCGACCACCGGCACGTTCGCGCCTTGCGTCGCAGCCTGGGCCTGCGAACCAGCCTTCGGCGCAACTGCTGCCGCCGCGACAGCCGGCGCGGAAGACGGCGCCGTACCCGTAGCGAGCGGCGCGGGCATCGGTGTAGCCGACGCTGCGTTACCCGCTGCGGCCTGCGTTTCCGGCGCTGAAGCAGCATCTTCCGCTGTTGCCTCGGAGCCTGCCGCCTGACCCTGCGCCACCGCGCCCGATGCCCCGGTCGCGCCACCCTCGGAACCGTTAGCGCTCGCCTTCAACCGTGCAAGCCACGCCGACGATTCGCCGCCATTGGTATGCCACATGCCGAGTGCGATCACCGCGACGATCACCGCCGCAATGCCCCATAGCCACGAGCGGCTCTTTTGCCCGCTGCCGCCAAGCGACAGCGAAACGCGGCCGCGCGGCAAATCCTTGCCAGACGAAGCCGGCATCGACAGATCCGGCGCAGGCACGCCCTTCTCGCGGCGCAGAGCCTGCGTGAACGGCGTGGGATCGGCACCGAGCATCTTCGCATAGCTGCGCACCACGCCGAGCGCGAAGGTCGTGTCAGGCAAATGGCTGATGTCGCCCGATTCGAGCGCACGCAACTTGGTGACGGATACCTTCAGGCGCGCCGACACGTCTTCGATCGTCCAGCCCTTCGATTCACGCAATTGGGTCAAGCGCGCGCCAACCGCTGCCAACGATTCCAGGCCCCCCAGGCCCGGCTGCACAACAGGCTGTACCACCGCCCGCGCGACTGGCGCCGGGTGGCCTTCGTTTGCGTCTGTGTCCTGCGGCTGCGGGTGCTGCGGCTCACTCATCCCAAATCCTTTCGCGTCGATTCTTTTTCACTCGTGCAACCCGGACGGGCCAAAGCCTCACGTCTGAATCGCAGACCGTTTATAACAAAATGCGCGGCCTTATGTGCCGCTTCCGATCGCTTCTGCAAACTTTCTTTTCAATCGCCGATGACACGGCGGGTTTTGCGCGCCCGGATGGCTTTCCTCCGAGCACCCCGCCTTGCCACCTCAGACGATTACACGGCACGAACCTCGATAACTTTAGCCGCCTTCCCGGTGCGCTCAGCGAGGCGCGTGCGGTCTTTCACCGCACCGGCCAACTGACCGCAGGCAGCGTCGATATCATCGCCGCGTGTTTTACGCACTGTGGTGACGACGCCCGCGTCCATCAGCACTTGTGCAAACCGCTTGATCTGTTCCGGTTTCGAGCGGACGAGGCCCGATTCGGGAAACGGATTGAACGGAATCAGGTTGAACTTGCAGGGTACGTCGCGCGTAACGGCCAGCAATTCGCGCGCTTGCGCTTCGCTGTCGTTCACGCCGTCGAGCATGCAATATTCGAATGTAATGAAATCGCGCGGCGCAACTTTCAGATAGCGCTGACAGGCAGCCATCAGTTCGCGCAGCGGATACTTCTTGTTCAGCGGCACCAGCATGTCGCGCAGCGGGTCGCTCGGCGCATGCAACGATACCGCAAGCGCCACCGGCAGATCGGCGCCGAGCCGGTCCATCATCGGCACCACGCCCGAGGTGGACAGTGTGACACGCCGGCGCGACAGGCCGTACGCGTTGTCGTCCAGCATCAGGCGCATGGCGGGCACCACCGCGTCGTAATTGAGCAGCGGCTCGCCCATGCCCATCATCACCACGTTCGTGACAACGCGCTCGCCCTTACCGTCACCGCCCGTGGCGCGCCCGCCGTCCGTTCCGCGCGTTGCGCGCAGCGCGAATTCGGCCATGCGCAGCTGGCCGATGATTTCACCGGTGGTGAGATTGCGGGAGAAACCCTGTTTGCCGGTCGAACAGAAACGGCAATTGACCGCGCACCCGGCCTGCGACGAAACGCACAGCGTGCCACGCGTTTCTTCAGGGATGTAAACGGTTTCAACCGCATTACTGTTGCCGACGTCGATCAGCCACTTACGCGTGCCGTCGGTCGAAATATTGTCGCTGACGATGCCGGGCATCGTGATCGTTGCGCGCCCTTTGAGCTTTTCGCGCAAGGACTTCGCCAGATCTGTCATGCCGTCGAAGTCGGCAGCGTTGTATTGATGGATCCAACGCTGCAATTGCTTGGCGCGAAACGGCTTCTCGCCCAGGCTGTCGCAGTAGGCGACAAGCCCTTGGGCGTCGAGGTCGAGAAGGTTGACGGTGGGACTGCTCGTCATATCGAATCCTGCCATTTCAGTGCGAGACTACGCTCATGCAACAAGCTGCATGAACGCAATGCCGTTCGCGCCCATTCCTGCTGCTTTACCTTACTACTTTGCCGCGCTGTTCGTGCGGATTCGTGCGACAAATCCAATGGCTGCGCACGAAATGCGCGGACAGCGCCGGTCGCTGTAACCCGCTTAACGCGAGTAAACGTTCACTTGCGGGAAGAAGAACGCGATTTCGACGGCAGCCGTTTCAGCTGCGTCCGAGCCATGCACCGCGTTAGCGTCGATGCTGTCGGCGAAGTCAGCGCGGATCGTGCCCTTTTCTGCCTTCTTCGGATCGGTTGCGCCCATCAGGTCGCGGTGCTTCAGGATCGCGTTTTCGCCTTCCAGCGCTTGCACGACCACCGGGCCCGAGATCATGAAATCAACCAGGTCCTTGAAGAACGGGCGTGCGGCGTGCACAGCATAGAACTTCTCTGCGTCAGCGCGCGACAACTGGACCATGCGCGAAGCCACGATCTTCAGGCCAGCGTTTTCGAAACGGCTGTAGATCTGACCGATCACGTTCTTGGCCACTGCGTCCGGCTTGATAATCGACAGGGTGCGTTCGATCGTCATAAAAACTCCAAAAAATTAAGAGGTTACAGATTCAAATGAATCCGCTATTGTAGCATGTTCCCGTGTATGATTGCGATTGAACCCTTACAGCATTGAAAGACTCCAAGCAGGAGTTGGTGAATGCTGGTAGCGTAGGCCGTGTGGAGATTTTCCGGGTATTGAAACTCCCCGCCACCGCGCCAATCTTAGGAATGAACACCCTGCGACTGGCGGCAGAAATTCCGGCCGGCGCTGCACTGCCTGACGCACAATCTGCTGCGCAACTCGCGGCGCAACCCGGCGCAACCATCACGCAACACGCTTCTGAGGTAAGGAGAGACCATGAACGATCATCCGTATAGCTTTGGCCGCAATGGCGCGGTCAGCACGGTCGAAACACGCAACCGCGTACTACGGAACACTTACTGGCTGCTCGCGCTGTCCATGATTCCGACAGTGCTCGGCGCCTGGGTTGGCGTGGCCACCGGTTTTTCGCTGTTCGCCGCCACCAGCCCCGGCATGAGCATGCTGGCGTTCTTCGCGATCGCCTTCGGCTTCATGTTCGCCATCCAGAAAACCAAAGACAGCGCCATCGGCGTATTCGTGCTGCTCGGCTTCACGTTCTTCATGGGCCTGATGCTGTCGCGCATCCTGAGCTTCGTGCTCGGTTTTTCGAACGGCCCGTCGCTGATCATGCTGGCCTTTGGTGGCACTGGTGTGATCTTCGCGTCCATGGCAACGATCGCCACGGTCAGCAAGCGTGACTTCTCGGGTCTCGGCAAGTGGCTGTTCATGGGTGTGATCGTGCTGCTGCTGGCTTCGGTCGCGAACGTATTCCTGCACCTGCCGGCGTTGATGCTGACGGTGTCGGTGCTGGCAATCGTGATTTTCTCGGCCTACATGCTGTTCGACGTCCAGCGCGTCGTGAATGGTGGCGAGACGAATTACATCACCGCCACCCTCGCGATCTATCTGGACCTGTATAACGTGTTCGTCAATCTGCTTGCGCTGCTCGGCATCTTCGGCGGCAACCGCAACTAAGTCTGACAGTCTGACGTAAGGCGCGGCGCCCGAAACGCCGCCCCACAGGAAAAAGCCCATGGCGAGCAATCGTCATGGGCTTTTTTTCATGGCACCGCCGGTCAATGACGAATCGCAGCGCGACTCACGGCGATGCCAGCTAATCGGAGACGGATCACAAGCTCAGCCAGGCGAAGCCTTCATCCTGAGAGGCAACCACCACTTCGGTGGGCGCGGCACCGAGCACACCCGCCATGGCGGCCTGCGCCAGTTCCGGCGAGTTGTTCTGCTGGCTCAGATGCGCGGCCACCAGATGGCGCAAGCGCGAACGGTCGAGTGAGGCCAGAATTTCAGCCGCCGCTTCGTTGTTCAGGTGCCCGTGATTGCCGCCGATGCGTGCCTTCAGCGATTGGGGATATCGGCTTGCCGCCAGCATCCGCACGTCGTGATTGCATTCGAGCACCAGCGCGTCGCAGCCGCTCAGCACCGCGCTGATATGCGGCGTGGAAGTGCCGACGTCGGTCAGCACGCCAAGCCGGCTTGCGCCATTGGAGAGCACGTATTGCAGCGGCTCGCGGGCGTCATGAGGAACGGTGTAAGGGAGGACGCTGAGGTCGCCGATCGCTACCGCCTCGTCGCCCCACAGCACCTGCAGGTCGACATCGGCCTCGTCGGCACCCACCGCGCGGGCGGTGCCCCAGCTCATGTACAGCGGAATCGACCACTTGCGCGCCAGCGTCAGCGCGCTCCCAATGTGGTCGCTGTGTTCATGGGTAATCAGAATGGCGTCGAGACCTTCGACGCCCGCACCGAGCCGCGTCAAACGCCGCTCGACTTCCTTGGCCGAAAAGCCGCAATCAAGCAGAACACGCGTGGTGGTCGCGCCGCTTTGCGCTTCCACCAGCAAGGCATTGCCTTCACTGCCGCTGCCGAGACTGGCGAAGCGCACAGCCCGCTTAGTTCAGTTGTGCGTGCAGCAACGTCACGATGCGCTGCGCGTCCGACGAGTTATCCACTTGCCCGTTTGAATCCACCACCGCCACTTGCGTCACAGTGTCGCCCTTCGAGCGCACGTTGACGAGGAATTCCTGACCCGGCTTCTTCGACGAATTGCCGCTGTAAAACAGCTTGCCGAGGAGCCCTTCCTTCTTCAGCTCCTGCATCGAATCTGCGTAACGCACGTAGTAGATGCCTTTCGAGCGGTCGCGGTTGTCGACGGTAAAGTTGGTACGATCGAGTGCGAGACCCACGCGCAGCCATGCACGGTCAAACGATTCCTGCAGATCGAGCGTCGAGGCACCCGCGCTCTGGTCGATCGTGGCCGGCGCCGTGGCCGGGCGGGCGTCGGTCAGGAGTTGCTTCGACTGCGCTTCGGTCAGGCCGAACTTCTGCATCAATTTCGTCAGGAACAGTGCCTCCAGCGCCGGATCGCGCGGACGCTCTTCCCAGCGTGACGACGTCTTGTCCTGGCCCGTCAGCATTTCTTCCATCGCGCTATGCGTGATCGAGATGTCCGTGGCGTCAGCCGGACCGCGCGACACGAGTGTGCGGAAGCTGTCACGGGTACCCGACGAGTAGGCGAAGTCGATTACCTTGCCGACCGTGCGACGGAACCAGTCGTCCGGAATGTTGGCGCGGTTTTCAGCCCAATCGGTCGTCATGATGCCGGTGGCCGGCGCATCGGTTTTCAGCGCGAAGCCGTTTTCCTGCCAGAACTCCTGCAACTGTGGCCACAGTTGTTCCGGCGAGCGGCCGTCGACTACCAGCCAGCGACGGTCGCCGTCGCGCTCGATGTGCATGCCCAGCGGGTCTTGCGCATTCGGCTGGCCTTCGGTGGAATTGCCCGCGGCGGTGACCGCGCGTTGCTGCGCGCCGCCCAGCGCCAGATTGGCCGGCGGCGCCACATAGCGCTGATCGGTCGGCGTAGTGGTCAGATCGCCCGGAACGGCGAGCGGCGGTGCGCTGCCCGCGCCCTTGTAGTTGACGCGGTCGGAGGCGAACCAGTCGTTCAGCGTGTCACAGCCGGCGAGCGTTACCAGGGCAAGCGCCAGCGCCGCCATGCGGGTTGCGTGGAGGGAAAGTGCGGAACGTTTCATGAGGTCCTTCGTGATGCTGGAACGCGGTGCCTGGTTCTGTGTGCCGGGAACGTGGGCTGGATCGACGTCGGTTAAGGGAGTGCCGGTGGCAGGCTTTCGTTGGCGCTGGGGGTGCCGGGTCGAGCCCGCTTAGCCCAGCAGACCCGCTTCGCGCAACGCGCCGCGCACCACTTCGTGGTATTGCGCGTCGAGCGGCGTGAGCGGCAGGCGGATTCCGCCCTGCACACGACCCAGTTGCTGCAACGCCCATTTCGCAGGAATCGGATTCGACTCGATGAACAGGTTCTTATGCAGCGACAGGAGTTTCAAATGAATTTCACGAGCGGTCTTCGCGTCCGCGGCAAGCGCGGCTTTGCACAGATCGCTCATTGCGCGCGGCGCGACGTTCGCCGTGACCGAAATATTGCCGTGGCCGCCAAGCAGCATCAGCGCGATCGCCGTGGGATCGTCACCGCTATAAATGCCGAAATGGGCCGGCGCCGACTTGATCAGGTGCGCGGCGCGATCGATGTTGCCCGTCGCTTCCTTCACACCGATGATGCCCGGCACCTGCGCGCAACGCAGAATCGTTTCGTTGCTCATGTCCGCGACCGTACGGCCCGGCACGTTGTACAGGATCACCGGCAGATCGACGGTTTCAGCGATCTTCGCGAAGTGGCGGTAGATGCCTTCCTGGGTCGGCTTGTTGTAGTACGGCACGACCTGCAAGGTGGCGTCCGCGCCGACTTCTTTGGCTTGCTGCGTGAGTTCGATGGCTTCGGTCGTGGAGTTGCCGCCCGAGCCCGCGATCACCGGAATCCGGCCCGCCGTGTGCTCGACTGCGGTTTTGACCATCAGCACGTGTTCTTCGACCGACAGCGTGGCCGACTCGCCGCTCGTGCCGACCACGACCAGTGCGTTCGTGCCCTCTGCGATATGCCAGTCGATCAGTTTGCGAAACGCCGGCAGATCGAGGCCGCCGTCTTCCAGCATCGGAGTAATGATGGCAGGGATGCTGCCGCGAATCTGAACGCCGCCAGTGCTGCTTTGATTGCCGTTAGTCATGAAACGCCATGAATTTGATCAGGTAAACCGCGATTGTAGCGGATTAGCCAGCCAGCTCGTAACAAGGCGGGGGTGCCGCCTCTGCGTGCCCGGCTGAGCGATCCGCCTCCATAATTGCGCATATCCGCTGGACGTAAGCCGGGCGCGGCTGCGCGAGAAATCCGTCTTGAAATGCGACCACACGAAGGTGGCCTCGCACCACGTCGAGCAGTTCGCCGGGCGCGAGCAAAAACGCCGGGTTAGACGGCTTGCCGACGCTTTCGTTGCCTTGCGCGAAGGTCTCGTAAACCAGTACGCCGCCAGGCGCGAGCGAGCGCAACAGCTGCGGAAACAGCGGGCGGTGCAGGTAGTTCGTCACCACGATCGCGGCGAATTTCGCCTCGGCGGGCAACGGCCATGCGGCGCCTTCAATGTCAGCCACGTGCGTGGTGACAAGCGGCTCGTCCCGCAGGGCGTCCAACGCCGCCGCGTCTCGATCGAGCGCGGTCACCGGATGGCCCAGCGAGGCAAAGAACCGCGCATGCCGCCCGGTTCCCGAGGCCACGTCGAGCACCACGCCGCCCGCCGCGACCAGATGCGCCCAGTCGCGCACCCAGCGCGACGGTTCGCCGTTTCCGTGCGAGGGACCGTCCGGCATCGCAACGGGCATGCTCATCTTTTCAGCTCGGCGCTCAGTTGTACGACAGGCCCATCGCCTCGCGCACGTCGCGCATCGTTTCCGTGGCGAACTTGCGGGCTTTGTCGCAGCCGTCGGCGACGATCGCGCGCAACAGCGACGGATCGTCCATATACTTCTGCGCGCGCTCGAGCATGGGCTGCTGCTCGCGCAGAATGCCTTCGATCACCGGCTGCTTGCACTCGAGACATCCGATTCCAGCCGACCGGCAGCCCTTCTGAACCCACTCGTGCGTGGCTTCGTCCGTGTAGACCTGGTGCAGCTGCCACACCGGGCACTTGTCCGGATCGCCCGGATCGGTGCGGCGCACGCGGGCCGGATCGGTCGGCATGGTGCGGACCTTCTTGGTGATAGTTTCCGCGTCTTCACGCAGGCCGATCGTGTTGCCATACGACTTCGACATCTTCTGGCCGTCCAGACCCGGCATGCGCGACGCTTCGGTCAGCATGGCCTGCGGCTCGACCAGAATGATCTTGCGCGAACCTTCGAGGTAGCCGAACAGGCGCTCGCGATCACTCATCGACAGGCTTTGCGATTCCTGCAACATCGCACGCGCCTGTTCGAGTGCTTCGTCGTCGCCTTCCTGCTGATAGGCGTTGCGCAGCTCGTGATAAAGCTTGGCGCGCTTGCCGCCCAGTTTCTTCGCGGCTTCGTTGGCCTTCTCTTCGAAGCCCGGTTCGCGGCCGTACAGGTAGTTGAAGCGGCGCGCGATTTCACGCGTCATTTCGACGTGCGGCACCTGGTCTTCGCCGACCGGCACGAGCGAGCCGCGGTACAGCAGAATGTCCGCCGCCATCAGCACCGGATAGCCGAGGAAGCCGTAGGTGGACAGATCCTTGTCCTTCAGCTTCTCCTGCTGCTCCTTGTAGGTCGGCACGCGTTCGAGCCAGCCGAGCGGCGTGCTCATGCCGAGCAGCAACGCCAGTTCCGCATGCTCGGGCACCTTGCTCTGGATGAAGAGCGTAGCCTGCGCCGGATCGATACCCGATGCGAGCCAGTCGATCAGCACGTCCCACACGTTCTTTTCGATCACTTCGGGCGTTTCGTAGTGCGTCGTCAGCGCGTGCCAGTCGACCACACAAAAGAAACACGGGTATTCGGACTGCAGCCGCACCCAGTTTTTCAGCACGCCGTGATAGTGGCCGAGGTGCAGCGACCCGGTGGGCCGCATGCCAGAGAAGATACGGTCTGGGAACATGGTTATTTAGAAAAGCGAAACAAGAGGAGTCAGAATTGCGGTAATGGCACCGTAGCCGAGCGTCACGAGCGGGCTAAGCCAATAACGCGTGAGCGTGCCCGTCATGACCAGCGCCATCACGATGAAAAAGCCGTACGGCTCAAGGCGCGACAGCGCGATCGATTGCCGCGGCGGCAACAGCGCCATCAGCACACGGCCGCCGTCGAGCGGGGGCAGCGGAAACAGATTGAGCACGCCGAGCACGAGGTTCACGCCGACGCCGGCTGCCGCCATGCGCGTGAAGAAAGGCTCGTCGACGCTCAGCACCGCAAGCGCGACGCCGACCAGGCCCCACACCAACGCCTGCACGAAATTGCAGGCCGGCCCGGCGGCCGCGACCCACAGGCTGCCCCAACGCGGATTACGCAGATTGCCGAAGGCAACCGGCACCGGCTTCGCGTAGCCGAACATGAACGCGCCGCTGGTGGCGAAGTACAACAGCAGGGGAATCGCGATCGTGCCGAGCGGATCGATATGCCTCATCGGATTGATGGAAACGCGGCCGAGCACGTACGCGGTATTGTCGCCGAGCCAGCGCGCGACGTAGCCATGCGCGGCTTCATGCAGCGTGATCGCGAAAATCACCGGCAACGCGTAAACCGCAATGGTCTGTATCAGGGAAGAATCCATAACTCACTATTGTAACAACGCGATTGCGTGCGTCTGTCCGCTTTCGCTCATGCCGTCTCTTCGAGACCGAATGGCGCGAGAGAACCGCGCCCTGCCCGCACCAGCACCGGCTCCGCGCCGGTCAAATCGATCACGGTAGACGGCTCGCACACACATGGGCCGCCGTCGATCACCAGATCCAGTTGTTTTTCGAGCCGCTCGCGGATTTCTTCCGGGTCGTTCAGCGGCTGGGTTTCGCCCGGCATGATCAGCGTGGAGCCGAGCAGCGGCTGGCCGAGTTCTTCGAGAATCGCCAGCGTGATGGCGTGCTCCGGCACCCGCAGCCCGATGGTCTTGCGCGACGGATGCGACAGGCGCCGCGGCACCTCTTTGGTGGCCTGCAATACAAACACGTAAGGGCCCGGCGTGACCGACTTGATCAGGCGGTACTGCCGGTTGTCGACCATGGCGAAGTTCGCCAGCTCCGACAGATCGCGCACCAGCAGCGACAGCAATTGCTTCTCGTCGAGTCCGCGAATCCGCCGCAAGCGCTCGACCGCGTCCTTGTCGTCGAGATGACAGGCGACCGCATAGCTGGAATCCGTCGGCAGCGCGACGACGCCGCCATCATTGATGATCTGCACAGCCTGCTTGACGAGGCGCGGCTGTGGGTTATCCGGATGAAGCCGAAAGTATTGGGACATTTTTGACTATCGGTGGCTACGGGTGACGGTGCAGAAAAACTCGGATGGAAAGCCGGGTGGAAGATCGGGCGAATGCACGCACTCCGGGCAACGGTTGTCGCGCAAATCGTGCCGCTGCGGCACGGCGCGCGATCACAACCAGCGTTCCCAGACGGGCTTGAGATCGGAAGGAAGCGGCGGCAGCGTGCCGAGATCGACGCGGCCCTCGCCGGGTGCGTGGAAGTCGGAACCGCGCGAGGCCTCGAAGCCGAAGCGGCGCGCCACGTCCGCGTATTCGCGGTACTGATCCGGTGTGTGGCTGCCCGTCACCACTTCGATCGCCTTGCCGCCGAGGTCGATGAATTCAGCAAAAAAACGCGTCGAATTCGACTGGCGAGTATGCATAGCGACCTGGGTGCGCGATGACCGCCTCGCCGCCGGCCGCCTGGATCCAGCCCACCGCGTCCGCCAGTTTTGCCCAGCGATGCGACACATAGCCGGGCTTGCCGTCGCCGAGGAAGCGCGTGAACACGTCTTGCGTCGAGCTGGCGTAGCCGCTTTCGACCATGAAGCGCGCGAAGTGCGTGCGCGAAATCATGTCCGGGTTCGAGACGTATTTGAGCGCGCCTTGATAGGCGTCGGGAATGCCGAGCGCGGCCAGCTGTTCGCCCATTGCTTCGGCGCGCGCCGCGCGGCCGTTACGGGTGCGCGCAAGGCCATCGATCAGCGTCGCGCTCGTAGGATCGACGCCGAGTCCGACGATGTGCACCGTGCGCGAAGCCCATGTCACCGAGATTTCCACGCCGCTCAGGTAGTCCATGCCAAGCGCCTCGGCGGCGCTGCGCGCTTCGTGCTGGCCACCCAGTTCGTCGTGATCGGTCAACGCCCACAGCGTCACGCCGCCCGCGTGCGCGCGGCGCGCGACATCGGCCGGCGCGAACTGGCCGTCGGAAACGGTGGAGTGACAGTGGAGGTCGGCGTTCATCTTTGTCTTGAGAAGGTTCAGCACACATTTTACTGCAACGCAGTAAATGCCCGCAGCGCTATCTCACGATAGCGGATCTCGCACCGAAGCCTATTTGCAAGGTTCAGGCGCAGAAGCCCTCGATCAGCGCGGCGACCTGCTCCGGCTGGTCGTGATGAACCATGTGCCCCGCTTCGTCGATGATCTTCTCGCGCCAGTTCGGAAAAGCCTGGAAACGCGCCTTGAATTCGTCGAGCGGAATCTCGCCGGCGATCTGTGCGAGCGTGGGCGAGTTGGCGGCCTCGACGTGCAGCACTTTGGCGGTGACCTTGCGCCACACGGCCATCACTTCGTCGAGGCGGTATAGCGTCGGGCCGCGCAGTTTGTGCGCCGGATCGGCGAGCAGCATGAAGCGCCCTTCTCCGTCCGGCTTGGACCAATGCTGCGCGAGGAACTGGGCGTGCTGCAAAGCGAGACGCGGATTGGTCTTGATCAGGCGCCCGGCGACGTCATCCAGCGACGCGTAGTGCTTGAGCTGCGGCGGATCGCGCAACTCGTCGAGCCAATTGCGCAAACGCTTGGGCGCTTGCGCCGAGTGCGAAGGCGCGAGGCCGAAACCTTCCAGATCGACCACGCGCCGCACCCGTTCCGGCCGTACGCCCGCATACAGGCAGGCGATGTTCGCGCCCATGCTGTGGCCGACCAGATTGACTTCGCCGGTCGGGGCGTAGTGATCGACCAGTGCGTCGAGATCGGCGAGGTAGTCCTGGATCCAGTAGTTGCCGCCGCCGCGCTCTGCGACCGGCCAGTCCGACAGGCCGAAGCCGCGCATATCGGGCGCAATTACCTGCCAGTCGCCGCCCAATGAGTCGACGACGAACTGGAACGACGCCGCCACGTCCATCCAGCCGTGCAGCATGAACAGCATCGGCGCATCCGGATTGCCCCAGCGCCGCACGTGCAGACGGATGCCGCGCACGGCGACGAACTCAGACTTGGAGGTATTCATGAACGGCACGCCCAAAAAAAGAATGGTCGTTCGATTATAACGAGATAGCCGGACGATGCGTGGGCTCCGACCATGGAAGAAGGCTTCAGTCGCTCAGGGTCAACGGGGCCGGCCGGGGCGGTTGCTCAGCGTCGAGGCCGGCCAGGGCAACCAGCGCGGCCAGTTCGGCTTCGTCGAATCCGGCGTCGCGGCGCGCCTCGAAATTGAACGGACCACGTAATTTCGGTGCGTGATACTGGTCGGCGAGACGCGTGTAGGTGGCGTGCGGATCGAGCCCGTTCTCGTCGCACAGATGACGAAACCAGCGGTTGCCGGTCAGCACGTGGCCGATTTCGTCGCGCAGGATCACGTCGAGAATCGCCGCGGATGCATGGTCGCCTGCCTGCTGCAGGCGGGCGCGGATCGGCGGCGAAGCGTCGAGGCCGCGCGCTTCGAGGGTGCGCGGCACCAGCGCCATGCGCGCCAGCACGTCGGCGCGGGTGCGCTCGCACATGTCCCAGAGCCCGTCGTGGGCGGGGAAATCGCCGTAAGCATGGCCGAACTCCGCAAGCCGCGCGACCAGCAGCGAGAAGTGATGCGCTTCTTCGGCGGCAACTTTGAGCCAATCGGTGTAGAACCCGGCGGGCATGCCGGCAAAACGCCAGACGGCGTCGAGCGCGAGATTGATGGCGTTGAATTCGATGTGCGCAAGCGCGTGCAGCAAGACGGCCCGCCCTTCAGGCGATTGCATGCTGCGGCGCTTCAGCTTGCGCGGATCGACCAGTTCGGGGCGTGCGGGGCGGCCCGGCAAGTCTGCCGGCTCGGCGATTTCGAGGTTTGCGGGGCATGCGAGACTGCCGTCGAGCACGGCGGCGTATAACGCACGGGCCGCGACTGCCTTGGTTGCCGGGTCGACTTCACACAATGCGGCCAGCGCCGCAGTGCGCGCGCAGTTCGCGCGATCCGGACAAATCTCAGGATTCGATATCGGCGCAACGGGTGAAGTAGACGGAGCAGCGGAATTCATGGCAACGAGGTTGGCAAAGGGCACGGCACGAGGCGAGACGGAAGGCAGCAGACGGAAGACGCGGCGTTCGCCAAGGCTGGGCGCCGCACGGCTGGTGGCACCGCTTGTGGTACCGCTTGTGGTACCGCTTGTGGTACCGCTGGGGTACCACTTTAAGCACCGCCAGGCGGCCTAACCACACAACCGTTTACAATACTCGATTCGACCATCTCGCGTGCCAATCGCGCGGGGCCGGCCAGACAACCCAGTCCAGCGGGACGCTTTCGGGCATTTTGCAGCCTCTTTGCGGCCACTACTTTGCAGCCCGTTACCGCCCCAACCCGCCCTCGCAGCGCATAGCGACCGATCAAGAGGAGACACTGTGACAATTTATAAGCTTGGCGAGGCAGCCCCGACCATCCACGAAAGCGTGTTCGTCGCGGATTCGGCGAACATTATCGGCAATGTGACCCTCGAGGAAAATTCAAGCGTCTGGTTCGGCGCAACGCTGCGCGGCGACAACGAGCCGATCACCCTCGGCGCCGGCAGTAACGTTCAGGAAAACGCGGTGCTGCACACCGACCCGGGCTTCCCGCTGACGATCGAGCCGAACGTGACGATCGGCCACCAGGTCATGCTGCACGGCTGCACGATCAAGGAAGGCTCGCTGATCGGAATTCAGGCCGTGGTCTTGAATGGTGCGGTGATCGGCCGCAACTGTCTGGTCGGAGCGGGCGCCATCGTCACTGAAGGCAAAGTGTTTCCCGACAATTCGCTGATTCTCGGCGCGCCCGCCAAAGTGGTGCGGGAACTGACCGAGACGGACATCGCAAATATGCAGCGCGGCACGGCAAGCTATGCCGAGCGCCGCGATTATTTCAAGGCGCAGCTCGTGCGCATCGGCTAATCAGCCGGAGCGCGCGGCGCGCACGGCGCAGCCCAGGCTGCGTCATTCGACCGAGGAAAAGTTGTGAGCGACCAGTTGCAAAAATTCATGTTCAGCGCGGCGCCGGTGCGTGGCGAGATCGTTTCGCTGCGCAATACGTGGCAGGAAGTGCTGACGCGCCGGGACTATCCGGCCCCTGTCCGGACGATTCTCGGCGAGATGATGGCCGCGTGCGCGCTGCTTTCGGCGAATCTCAAGTTCGACGGCACGCTCGTCATGCAGATTTTCGGCGACGGCCCGGCCAAAATGCTGGTGGTGCAGTGCAGCTCCGACCTGTCGATGCGCGCCACCGCCAAGCTTTCCGGCGAAACGGGCAATACGATCGACGACACCGCCTCCATGATCGAACTGGTCAACGCGAGCGGCCATGGCCGTTGCGTGATTACGCTCGACCCGCGCGAAAAGAAGCCTGGCCAGCAACCGTATCAAAGTATCGTGCCGCTCTCGGGTGTGGACGGCCCGCTCAAGTCGATGTCCGAAGTGCTCGAACACTACATGCATCACTCCGAGCAGCTCGACACGCGTTTGTGGCTCGCGGCGAACACCGAACGCGCAGTCGGCATGCTGCTGCAAAAGCTGCCTGGCGACGGCGGCATTGTTCCGCATCCTGGCGATCTGGATGTGGACACGTGGGAGCGCGTCTGCACACTCGGCGGCACGATGTCGCAAGACGAGCTGCTGAAGGAAGAACCCGCAACGATTTTCCGCCGTCTGTTCTGGCAGGAAAATGTGCAGCATTTCGAACCGGCCACGGCGCGCTTCGAATGCAGCTGTTCGCGCGAAAAAGTCGGCGCGATGCTGAAGATGCTAGGCCGCGAAGAAGTGGACGGCGTGATCGAAGAGCGCGGTCACGTCGAAATTCATTGCGAATTCTGTAATCAACGGTACGAGTTCGATCCGGTCGACGTGGCGCAACTTTTCGTCGCCAATGCGCTTTCACATGGCGTGACGCCGGCTGCTGACCAGCGGCACTGAAGCGGCCCGGCGGCGAGCCCATTTCGCCTGTGTCAAAGCAGTAAAATGACACGTCGCCGGCTGCCTTTTTCGAGGCTCGGGCGGCGCGTTATCGTCGATCGTTGCGTTGGATCATTAGCGCTGCATGCTGTGCATGTTTTGCTTAGGTATCCGACTGATGGAGATCAAAATGAACATCCCTGCTTCGCTAACGCATTGCATGCGCTCGCTCACCGTGCTGACAGTCATCGCCGGCAGTGCTGCGCTTACGGGTTGCGTGATGGACCCGCCGGGCCCATCGCCGATTTATAGCCGCCTTCCGGCCGACCAGTCGGGCATGACGAGCACCGCCCGGCCGCTCACGCCGGAAGAACGCGAACGCTATGACGCGATCGACCGTCAGGTGTTATCCGATCAGAATCAGGCCATTGCCGCCGAGAACGCGGCTCAAGCGTATTCACGTTATTACTCGCCGCCCGTGAGCGTGTATGGCAGCTATTACGGTGGCGGTTGGGGGCACGGCTGGGGTACGGGTGTTGGCGTAGGCTATTCGCCGTACTGGGGCTGGTAAGTCGAAGCGGGCTCAGCCCGCCTGACTATGGCTACACTCAGTGTGTGGCCTTCTTGTCTTTGACCGTCTTGCCGCCATGCTTGCGATCCGGTTTCGCGCGCGACTCCGGGTTCGGCACCACATGCAGCGGTGCCGCCGAGACTTCACCACGCGTAGACGTGGTAACCGACGGCGTGTTCGTATTCGGCAACGGCGCATTCGGCGCCACGAACTGCACGAACACTTCGCCGTCCTTCACCATGCCCATTTCGTAGCGAGCCCGCTCTTCCACGGCGGCCGTACCGTTCTGCAAATCCTGCACTTCACCCTGAATGCGCTCATTGCGGAGCTTCGAATCGGCGTTCTTCTGCAGTTGCTGCGCCAGTTGCTGCTGCAACTCATGCACGCGCAACCAGCCGCCGTGCCCCCACCAGAGCGGGTACTGGATCAGCGCCAGTAGAACGATCAGGACAGCAGTGACAAGCCGCATGAAGTAAGCACAATAAATACACGCCGCCCTGCGCTATACGCAGGGCGGCGGGGTCAATCAGAAACGAAGGATAACCGGCTCATCGGTCGGCGCTTGCAGCCAGACCATCAGCGCAGATTGTAGAACGCCGACTTGCCCGGGTAGCTGGCGATATCACCGAGGTCTTCTTCGATGCGCAGCAACTGGTTGTACTTCGAGATGCGGTCCGAACGCGACAGCGAACCCGTCTTGATCTGACCGGCGTTCAGGCCAACCGCGATGTCCGCGATGGTCGAATCTTCGGTTTCGCCCGAGCGATGCGAGATCACAGCCGTGTAGCCGGCGCGCTTGGCCATTTCGATAGCCGCGAAGGTTTCCGTCAGCGTGCCGATCTGGTTGATCTTGATCAGGATCGAGTTGGCGATGCCCTTCTCGATGCCTTCCTTCAGGATGCGCGTGTTGGTGACGAACAGATCGTCGCCCACCAGTTGCACCTTCTTGCCGAGCTTGTCGGTCAGCGTCTTCCAGCCTGCCCAGTCGCTTTCGTGCATGCCGTCTTCGATCGAAACGATCGGGAACTTGTCGGCCAGGTTCGCCAGGTAGTCGGCAAATTCGGTCGACGACAGTTGCAGGCCTTCGCCGGCCAACTGGTACTTGCCGTCGTGGTAGAACTCGCTTGCCGCGCAGTCGAGCGCGAGCAGCACGTCTTCACCTGCGCGGTAGCCGGCCTTTTCAATCGCTTGCAGAATGGTGGACAGGCATTCGTCGTTGCTGCCGAAGTTCGGCGCGAAGCCGCCTTCGTCGCCCACGGCCGTGCTCATGCCGCGGTCGCTCAGAATCTTCTTCAGCGCGTGGAATACTTCGGCGCCGCAGCGCAGTGCTTCGCGGAAGGTCGGCTGGCTGACCGGCACGATCATGAATTCCTGGATGTCCAGGCTGTTGTTCGCGTGCGCGCCGCCGTTGACGATGTTCATCATCGGCACCGGCAGTTGCATGGCGCCCGAGCCGCCGAAGTAGCGGTACAGCGGCAGGCCGGCTTCTTCAGCAGCGGCCTTCGCGACCGCCATCGAAACGGCCAGCATCGCGTTCGCGCCGAGGCGCGACTTGTTGTCCGTGCCGTCGAGTTCCAGCAGGGTTTTGTCGAGGAAAGCCTGCTCGGAAGCGTCGAGGCCCATGATCGCTTCGGAGATTTCGGTGTTGATATGCTCGACAGCCTTCAGCACGCCCTTGCCGCCGTAGCGGCCGGCTTCGCCGTCGCGCAGTTCGATCGCTTCGCGCGAACCCGTCGACGCGCCCGACGGCACCGCGGCGCGGCCCATCGTGCCCGACTCGAGCAGCACGTCGCATTCGACGGTGGGGTTGCCTCGCGAATCGAGAATCTCTCGACCGATGATATCTACGATAGCACTCATGGTTTCCTCAAGAAATGACGTTGAATTCTCTACTGTGAAACGGCATCAGGAGCTGCTGGTCTCCCCAGCACACTACTCACCCTGATGCTTTCGACGACCATTACGTGCATTCGCCTCGCGCCGATCATAAAGCCCAATCGTGACACGCCGCGAATGCCTGAATCAGTTGAAATCGCTTTCGAGGAACGGCGCGCGCTTGACCGCCTGATCGAGCGTCACGAGCGTTTCGAGCAGATCGGCCATGCGATGGAGCGGCACGGCGTTCGGACCGTCCGACTTGGCTTCGGCCGGATTCGGGTGAGTCTCCATGAAGAGACCCGATACGCCGACGGCGACCGCGGCACGCGCCAATACCGGCACGAATTCGCGCTGACCGCCCGAGCTCGTGCCCTGCCCGCCCGGCAACTGCACCGAGTGGGTCGCGTCGAACACGATCGGCGCATTGGTTTCGCGCATGATCGCAAGCGATCGCATGTCCGACACGAGGTTGTTATAGCCGAACGACACGCCACGCTCGCACGCCATGAAACGGTCTTCCGAGAGACCGGCTTCGCGCGCCGCATCACGCGCCTTGTCGATCACGTTCTTCATGTCGTGCGGTGCGAGAAACTGGCCTTTCTTGATGTTGACCGGTTTGCCCGAACGCGCACAAGCGTGAATGAAGTCGGTTTGACGGCACAGGAAAGCAGGCGTTTGCAGGACGTCGACCACCGACGCAACCTGCTCGATCTCGTGCTCGGCGTGCACGTCGGTCAGCACCGGCAAGCCGAGCTGACGCTTCACTTCCGACAGGATGCGCAAGCCTTCGTCCATGCCCAGACCGCGGAACGACTTGCCGCTGCTGCGGTTGGCCTTGTCGAACGACGATTTGTAGATGAACGGAATGTTCAGCTTCGCGCAGATTTCCTTCAGCCGGCCAGCCGTGTCGATCGTCATCTGTTCCGATTCGACGACACAGGTGCCCGCGATCAGGAAAAACGGCTTGTCGAGCCCGATTTCGAAATCGCCCAGTTTCATGCTTTCTCCCCGACTTCGCTCGTCACGCGCGGCTGCTGATGCGCGAGCGCCGCTTCGACGAACGACTTGAACAGCGGATGCCCATCACGCGGCGTGGACGTGAATTCCGGGTGGAACTGCACGCCGACGAACCACGGGTGCATGCTGCGTGGCAATTCCATCATTTCCGGCAGATCTTCACTCGGGGTACGGGCGCTGATGATAAGGCCACCGGCTTCGAGCTGGGGCACGAAGCGGTTATTGACTTCATAACGGTGACGATGACGTTCATTCACATCCTTGCCATAGATCTCTTCGGCCATCGTGCCGGGCTTGATCGGGCAACGTTGCGAACCGAGGCGCATCGTGCCGCCCAGATCCGATTCTTCGGTGCGCTTCTCGACACGGCCTTCACGGTCGTACCACTCGGTGATCAGCGCGACCACGCGGTTCGGGGTGTCCTGATCGAACTCGGTGCTGTTCGCGTCTTTCAGGCCGACCACGTCGCGGGCGAATTCGATCACGGCGAGCTGCATGCCGAGGCAGATCCCGAGATACGGCACTTTCGCTTCGCGTGCATAGCGGATCGCGGCGATCTTGCCCTCGGTGCCGCGACGGCCGAAGCCACCCGGCACGAGCACGGCATCCAGATGCTTGAGGCTCTCGACGCCTTGCGTCTCGATCTCTTCCGAGTCGATGTACTCGATGTTGACCTTGGTCGACGTATGCATCGACGCATGGCGCAGCGCTTCGATCAGCGACTTGTACGATTCGGTCAGATCAACATACTTGCCGACCATGCCGATCGTGACTTCATGCTTCGGATGCTCGAGTTTTTCGACGAGATTCGACCACATGGACAGATCGGCCGGCTGCGGCGTGAGCTTGAGCTCTTCGCAGATGATCGCGTCCAGACCCTGGTCGTGCAGCATCTGCGGAATCTTGTAGATGCTGTCGGCGTCCCACACGGAAATCACCGCGTCTTCGGGCACGTTCGAGAACATCGAAATCTTCGCACGCTCGTCGTCCGGAATCGGGCGGTCGGCACGGCACAGCAATACATGCGGCGAGATACCGATTTCACGCAGCTTCTGCACGCTGTGCTGGGTAGGCTTGGTTTTCAGCTCGCCCGCGGTCGCGACCCAAGGCACCAGCGTGAGGTGCACGAAGCACGCGCTGTTGCGGCCCATGCGCAGGCTCATTTGACGGGCGGCCTCGAGGAACGGCAGCGATTCGATGTCGCCTACGGTGCCGCCCACTTCGACGATGGCGACGTCCGGCTCACCGCACGTCGCGGAAGCCGCGCCGCGTTCGATGAACGCCTGGATTTCATTCGTGATGTGCGGGATGACCTGCACCGTCTTGCCAAGATAATCGCCGCGGCGTTCCTTGCGGATCACCGATTCGTAAATCTGGCCCGTGGTGAAGTTGTTGGCCTTGCGCATCTTCGTGCTGATGAAGCGCTCATAGTGGCCGAGGTCGAGGTCAGTCTCCGCTCCGTCTTCCGTTACGAACACTTCGCCGTGTTGAAACGGGCTCATCGTGCCGGGGTCGACGTTGATGTAGGGATCGAGCTTGAGGAGGGTGACTTTAAGACCGCGCGATTCGAGGATCGCGGCGAGGGAAGCGGCGGCAATACCCTTGCCGAGGGAAGATACTACGCCGCCGGTGACGAAAACATATTTGGTCATCGCTGGATGCTCGCGGGAAAAACGGATTATACCGTAAAGCAGGGTCTCAACCCAGCGAATTCCTGGCGACATCGGTACGAAAGCGTGCCATGGCGATGGCAACCGCCGTTCGCCGATCACGCACCGTTTTTTTGCGGCGCCGGCCAACCGCATTGCGGGCCGCGCCGCCGCCACGGCCGGTGCGGCGCCTCCCGCATTACCTCTTATATAAGCAGGCTGCCGCACCGGTGAACGCGCGCGCCGCGTCGCGCATCGCCCTAAGCCTGCCGCTCCAGTTCGCGCAACATCCGCTGCACGGCGCGCGCGGTTTCGAGAGGCTTTTCCATCGGATACAGATGGCTGCCTTCGATCCATTCCACATGACCGCCTGTCGCGCGACGGGTGGCGTCCAGCCCCGCCTGGCGCACCTCCTTTGAATGCGTGCCGGCGATGAACCCCACCGGCACCGGCGCACCGCGCGCGAGGCGAGGCCCAAGTGTATGCGGCAAGGTCTTATAGATCTGATACTCGGTGCGCCGGTCGAATGCGAGCGAGCGGCCGCCGTCGGGCGAGCTCTGCGGGATGCCGAAGTCGATGTAGTCGGACAGCATGCGTTCGTCCCAACGCGCGAATGCCGGCTTCGAATGAAAGTGCCGCCACGCCTCGTCACGGCTTGCCCACTGCGTGCGGCGCGTGCGGGTGGCGGCCGCGGGCGACAGGCGTTCGTCGAGCCCGGTCCATTGCGACACCCTCAGCATGCTGCTGCGCCAACCGGCGATCACGGGCGAATCGAGCATCACCACGCCCCTCACCCACTGCGGCTTTTTCAGCGCTGCCATCAACGACAGATAGCCGCCAAGCGAATGACCAACCAGCCACACCGGCTGCTCGTACGACCGGCCCACGTCGTCGAGCAACTGCTCGACCAGATGCGGCCAATCCTGCGTGACCGGATAACGCACGTCGTGACCGATCCGCTCGATCGAGCGCAGTTCGTAGTCGTCGGCGAGTTCGGCGAAGATCGTCCGGTAGGTCGACGCCGGGAACCCGTTCGCATGCGAGAAGTGGATGACGTTTTTCAACTGCGGCTCTCTCCGTTCTGTTTTAGCGCGCGGGCTTCAGGCCTGACTTTTCACTCAAGCTCCGAGCCCGGCGGCGCATTTGTTCTGTCTGTGCGGGCGGCAATTCATCAGCGATCCATCCAGTAGCGGCGCTGCGTGTCGCGATAGCGCTCGAGTGTCAATGCGGCGCCGTTCAGGCCCGGAGCGCTTTGCGGCGCAACTTCCGCGTTGGCTTCGATACTTCCCACGGGCCCGAGGCCCGGGTTGAGACCTGGGCCGACATCCGGGTTGACGTCGACCCGCACCGCGCCGTCCGTATCGCTGCGTGCAAGCTCGATATGCCGCGCCTTGTAACGCTCGAACACCCCCGCATTCGGATGATGAAATCGGTTGCGATAGCCTACCTGAAATAGCGCGATGAGCGGGTCGATAGAGTCGAGGAACGGCTCGGTCGACGAGGTCTTGCTCCCATGATGCGGCACGACCAGTATCTGGGCGCGCAATACGTCGCGATCGCGCGCGAGCAGGATGCGTTCGACCGGCGCTTCGATGTCTGCCGCTAACAAGGCTGACATGCGTATAGGCGCGGTTTGAGCCTGTCCCGCCGACGTGCTCTCCACAGCCGCTCTGCCTTCCGCGAGCGACATGCTTTTCACAGCCGGCGGCCTTTCCGCTGCAAGCGGGCTCTCCGTGGCGGGCAGCTTCACCGCAGCCGCCATCGCACTCACCCGCAACACGCAGCAATGCGCATTCGGCTTGCCTTGCAGCGGCCCGGCGTCCGGCCAGAGCATGGCGAACTCGACGCCGTCCCACTGCCAGCGTTGCCCGGCCGCACAGGGCAGCGTATCCGCACCGCGTTGCCCGGCTTGCGCCCACAGCGGATTCGAAGGCGCCAAGGCGGCCCCCATTTGACGCACCTCGATCGCGTCCAGCACAGCGGGCGCGCCGCCCGAGTGGTCGGAATCGGCGTGGCTGATGATCAGCGTATCGAGCGCCGTGACGCCGTGCGCCTGCAAAAACGGAACGACAACCCGCTCACCCGCATGCGTCGATTCCGGCCCCGGCCCGGCGTCGAACAGCAGCGTGTGATGCGCCGTTTCGACCAGCACCGAGCTGCCTTGCCCGATATCCAGCGCCGTCAGCCGGAAACTGCCATGCGGCGGCCCGGGTGGCGCCGGCATCAGCAGCGGCAGCCACGTGAGCGGTGCGGCCCAGCGCAGCGGCCAGCCACGCGGCGCCAGACACCAGAGAACACCGACCGCCGCGGCGGCGAGCGTCCACGCGTCGGGCTGCGGCAACCGCCAGAGCGTCCACGCCGGACCGGACAGCATCTGCAAACCCTCGGCCAGCAGGTCGAGCAAGGTATGCGCGGCGCGAAAAGCGTAGGCATCGAAAGGCGTGGGCAACGCGACGCCCGCCAATACCGCCGGCGTCACCAGCAGACTCACCCACGGAATCGCGAAGGCATTGGCGAGCGGACCAATCAACGGAATCTGCGCGAACCAGTAGACGGTGAGCGGTGCAAGCGCGACGGTCACCGCGAACTGCACATGCGCGGCGCTCCGTAGGCGTTCACCGAAAGCACGAGCGCGGCGACAGAGCGCGGACCACAGGCTCAAGAACCTGGATGGCATCACACCGCGCTCACCCTCTTCGTCACGGCGCTGCTCGTGATCCTGCACGCGGGGCCGTCCCGACATCGCGAACAGAATCGCCGCCACCGCGCAGAACGACAGCCAGAATCCCGCCGACACCACCGCCCACGGATCGATCAGCAGCACCAGCCCCAACGCCCACGCCAGCACCACCGATCGTGGGAGGTTGCGCCCGCTGACAAACGCGAGCGCCACCACGCCCGCCATCCATAGTGCGCGCTGCGCCGGCACGTTGAACCCGGCCAGCGCGGCATGCAGCCCCGCGAACAGCGCGCCGCCGGTCACCGCGACGATCTGCGCGGGTACCAGCAACGGCCAGTTGCGACCGATGAACCCCGAGCGCCGCCACACTGCACCGGCAAGCCACGCCGCAAGGCCCGCGGCAAAGCCAATATGCAAACCCGAAATCGCGACCAGATGACTGGTGCCCGTGCCGCGCATCAGCAGCCAGTCGGCGGCGCTGACTTCGTCCTGCGCGCCGATGGCGAGCGCCACCACAATCCCACGGTGCGGTGCGTCGGCGAGCACCGTGTCGATGCGTGCGCGCAGCGCGGCACGCCAGCGATCGACTGTCACGCTGATGCCACGCGCGTTGCCTGGTAGACGCAATGCATGAGCCGGGGCGCTCACGTAGCCGGTAGCGCGCACGTTGCGCGCCAGCAAACTCGCTTCGGCATCGCGCACGCCGAAGTTCGCGTTGCCATGCGGGCGCTTGAGGCGCACGGTCAGACGCCAGCGCGCGCCCGGTTCAAGCAACGGCGGCGGCGCATCCTCGGCAATCCATGACAGTTGAATCACGCGTGGAAAAGCGGCGATCGGCGCATCGGCCGACTCGACTTCGAAGCGAAAGCGCGCGCCCTTGTCGTCGCGTGACGGCAGACCTTTGATGCTGCCGACGACGTCGATATCGCGGCCCTCCCAAGCGCTCGGCAAGCTCACCGCGAGCCGGGTTTCAGCGCGCCACGCGGCATAGCCAACGCCTGTACATAAGGCCGCGATCCACACCGCGCCCCAACCGACGTATGAGCGCACGCGCACGCTGAACAAGGTCCGGCACATGCGCGAAATTGCAGCTAACGCACGCGCGCCCTCGATTATCGGAGCAACGCACGATCCATCCGAAGCACCGCCGCACACTGCATCCGAAGTACCGCTGCGCAGCTCATTCCGCGCACCGCTACGCCATTCGCCCGAAGCACCGCCGCGTTCGCCCGGAGAACCGCCGTCCCTCTCGCCTCGAGCACCGCGCCGCACTCCCCACGCCGCCACAAGAATTGCAACGCTCCCAAGCAGCACCAGCCCACACCACCCACCCCAACCCGGCAATGCCGCCTGCCGCTGCAACCAGATCACCCCCAACGCAAACCCGCACCACCATGCCCGCATCCACCCTCCGCCGCTTCCACCCCTTTCGCCCCGCCATCGCCGGACGGCGCAACGCACAGCGAGCAGGCGTGAGCAAGCCCGCCGGGCGTGTGTTCCGCCCGGCGCGAACCACTCAAACCATCGGGATCAATTATGCAGAGGAAAGCGCGAGCCGCGGCAGCGCGGCGAGCGCGTTAGCCGTTGTGCCTAGGGCGGCTTCGTCGGCAGTCATGCCGCGCAGTTGCGCGAGGCCCGCGCCGATGCCCGGAATCTGCTCCGGCGAGTTGCGCTGCTTGTACATCCAGGAAGGCGCGATGTCCGGCGCGTCGGTCTCGACGACCAACGCCTCGAACGGCAATTGCCCGGCAAGGCGGCGGATTTGCCGCGCCCGCTCGAAGGTCAGATTGCCGCCGAAACCGAGATGCATGCCCTGGTCGATATACGCCTGAGCCTGCTGGAAACTGCCGTTGAAAGCGTGCGCGATGCCGCGATGAATCTGATGCCGCCGCAGCCCTTTGATCACCTGATCCTGCGATTTGCGGACGTGGCAAATCACCGGCAGATCGAATTCGCGCGCCAGTTGAAGTTGACCGTTATAGAAAAACTGCTGGCGCGCATCGTCGAGACCTTCGACGAAATAATCGAGGCCGATCTCGCCGATGCCGACGAACAGCGGATCGTCAAGACTCGCCTCGATTTCCATGCGCAGCAGGTCGAGATCGCTCTCCTGCGCCTCCGGCGTGAAGAGCGGATGGATGCCGAGCGCATACGCGCCGCCGTCGATGCGGTGCGCGAGTTCACGCACCGCCGTGAAGTTCTCGCGGCCGATCGCGGGAATCACGATACGCCCGACGCCGGCTCGACGCGCCGCATCGGCGACTTCATCGCGATCGGCGTCGAATTCGGAAGCGTCGAGATGACAGTGCGTATCGATCCACATGGCGCGCCTAGTTAGCGGCAGAGCAAGCCCGAGCACGGCAAAGCATCGCTCACGTTCCGCGCGGTGATTAAACCGGCACAGACGGCTCTTCGTGCAAGACGCCGTCGCGCAGCCGCATGATCCGGTCGCAACGTCCGGCCAGTTCCGGATCGTGCGTGACGATCACGAAGCTGGTGTCGAACGTTTGCGACAGTTCGAGCATCAGGTTGAACACCTTGTCGGCGGTGCCGCCGTCGAGATTGCCGGTGGGTTCGTCGGCGAGTACGCAAGCGGGCTTCGTCACCAGCGCCCGCGCGATGGCCACACGCTGACGCTCGCCGCCCGACAGCTCACCCGGACGATGCTTAGCCCGATGCCCCATGCCGACGCGTTCCAGCACCGCGAGCGCCTCGCGCCGCGCGGCTTCGGTCGTCATGCGGCGAATCCGCAGCGGCATCGCGACATTGTCGAGCGCGGTGAATTCCGGCAGCAGATGGTGGAACTGGTACACGAAACCGAGCGCGCGATTGCGCAGGTCGTTACGTTCGCGCTCAGAGAGCTTCGTAAAAGGCTTGCCCATGACTGAGACATGACCGGCACTCGGATCGTCGAGGCCGCCGAGCACGTGCAACAGCGTGCTCTTGCCTGAACCCGACGCGCCGACGATCGCCAGCTTTTCGCCGCGCGGCACGCTCAGTTGCGCGTTGTTGAGCACCTGCACATTGAGGCCGCCCTGCACGAATGATTTCGAAATGCCGGTTGCTTCCAGCACATAGGGATGCAGCGCGGTGTCTTCAGAAGCCATGGATACGCTAACGGAACGGTCATTCATAGCGCAGTGCCTCCGCAGGACGGACTTTCGCACCACGCCAGCTCGGATAAAGGGTCGCCAGCGCCGACATCGCAAACGCGATGACACCGATCCGCGCCACGTCGGCGGGAATCAGCTCAGACGGCAATTCGCTGATGAAATATACGGACGGCGGCAGGAACTGCACGCCGAGCATATGCTCGATCATCGGTACGAGCCACGGAATGCTCCACGCGATCAGGCAGCCGAGCGCGACGCCGGTCGCCGTGCCGATAAAGCCGATCGTCACGCCCTGCACGACGAAAATCTTCATGATCGAGCCGGGCTGCGCCCCGAGCGTGCGCAGAATCGCGATGTCAGCCTGCTTGTTGGTCACCGTCATGACGAGCGACGACACCAGATTGAACGCCGCCACCGCGATGATCAGCGTGAGGATGATGAACATCATGCGTTTTTCGATCTGCACCGCCGAGAACCAGGTCTTGTTCTGCTGGGTCCAGTCGCGGATGTACAAATCCCCGGACAGGCTGCGCGCCAGCTGATGCGCGACCTCCGGCGCCCGCTGCATGTCGGTCAGGCGCAGCCGCACCCCCGTCGGCGCGGGCAACCGGAACAGCGCCTGCGCGTCCTTGATATTGATCAGCGCGAGCGTGCTGTCGTATTCGTAATGCCCCGACTCGAAGATGCCCACCACCGTGAACTGTTTCAGCCGCGGCAGCATGCCGGCGGGCGTGATGGTGCCCTCGGGCGCGACCAGGGTGATCTTGTCATTGACCGTTACGCCGAGATTGGTCGCGAGGTCCGCACCCAGCACGATGCCGAAGTCGCCCGGCACGAGGTCGGTCAGCTTGCCGCCCTTCATTTCGCGGCCGATGTCGGACACTTCAGGCTCGAGCGACGGTTCGACGCCGCGCAGCGCCACGCCACTCACGGCATCCTGGCGTGTCAGCAGCGCCTGCGCTTCGACATACGGCGCGGCGCCAATCACTTCCTTGTTCTGGCGCGCTTCCTGGGCGGTCAATTGCCAGTTGGGCATCGAACCGGTCGGCGAAAAGATTTCGACGTGCGCGAGCACCGACAACATCCGGTCGCGCACCTCTTTCTGGAAACCGTTCATCACGGACAACACGACGATCAGCGCCGCGACGCCAAGCGCGATACCCGACATCGACACGAGCGCGATGAAGGAAATGAAGCCGTTACCGGTCGTGCGTTTGCCCGCGCGGGTGTAGCGCCAGCCAATCTGCCATTCGTAGGGAAATTTCAAGCGAATCCTTTTCTGCGTTCTTCGTCTGCTGCTGGCCTTTTGCCGCGCATGACGGCGGCAACTTGCAACTGTCGCGCCTGTCATGCGGCCTGAGCACCGTGATCATTGGTGTCGCGGCAACCCGGATGGTTCCGGTATGACATTCCGGGGCTCCCGGCAAACCCCCGCGCCACCGAAGCCGGCACCCCGTCATGGCTACCGCTGCCGCCACTGCCGTCAATCAAGCGCGAAGTTTGCCATACAATGCCGCGAACTCGCGAGAAAGGCATTGCGCGCGGGGCACAGCCCCCCGCGCCCTACCGCAGGTTGTAGCGGCCCCGCAGATCGTTGATGATCCCGGCCGCCTCACTGGTCGCCACTTCCCGCACGTTCGCGTCCTTGCGGTCGCGGTGCAGATGGGTGATATCCCAGTTGCAGCCCTCCTCGTCCTCGACGGTCTCGTGAAATCCGGTCGGAATCCAGCCGGCCGTGACCGGATTGGCGTCGAGCGCTTTCACGACCAGTGCCAGCAGTTCCTGCTCGGTTTTCAATTCACGCGACATGTCGGTCTCCCTCGTCATGGGCGCGGTGCCGCCGCGCTCGGCTGCTGCGATCGGCGGAGCTTGGGTGCTGCGCCTGGATCCGCCGATATGGTCTGAATACTCGCACTCTTTGCCCTTCAATCCTGTCTTTCCCCGCAAAAGCTTACGCAGCAAAGCGGGCAATTCAAAATGTTGTACCTCTATATGAGGATACTGCCGCACGTAAGCCTTTGATTTGTAGTGGTTTGGCTTTTCTTAATAGTACAGGCTGGCGCGTCAGAATGCTCGCGATATACTGTTTATTCATACAGTGTTTTGAGCATGCCTTGACTCTGCCCCCTTTTGCCCCGCCTACGCTCGCCGAACTGCGCGAGTGGTATCGACTGCGCAAGGATGACGAGGTCATCTGGCGACTGATCCTCGAGGTTCAGCACTCGCGAGAGACGCTAGTGCGCCTGAACACATTGCTCGAACAGACGACACGCGCCGCTCAGAGAGCTGAGTTTGGAAGACTGACCGGAGAGGACGCGCCACTGCGCGCCGCTTGCAAATACATCGAGGGAGAGCTGTTTCGCATCGGACCGGTCGGAGGAAAAGGCAAGCCGGGACGCGCGCCGCCGCGGCTGACGGGCGGTGCGGAAGGCTTCGACTACGATCCAGATGATCCAGCGGACCGCGCGGCGATGATGATCGCGCGGCGCCACCAGAAGAGACGTTAGGCAGTCACCGCCGCCATTTGCGCAAGCGCAGCTTTCGTTGCGGCGTACCCGTCGTCGAAGAGACGCTGCCGGAGCTCGAGCGGCATATTGCGATCGAGCGTCGACGCGTAGCCCGTCTCCACAAACGCCATTCGCGCGCCGGCGGCCTGCGCCGCGCTGACGTGCGTCGACTCGCACGCGGACAGCATGAGATCGATCAGCCGCATAGCGAACTGGAGAGGCCAGAGCCGCGCCTTCGGCTTCAGCGAGAGGTCCATGCTCACGAGCTGCACGCCAAGCCGAGGCACCTCGTCCACCTTCAGACGATCCACCGGAATGTTGTTCACCATGCCGCCGTCCGACAGCAGCGCGTCGGCGATGGACACCGGTTCGAAAACGAATGGGATCGACGTCGACGAGCGCACCGCGAGCGCAACCGGAACGTCGGGCGTCGCCGCGCGCGAAAAACTCGAATGGGCCTTCGTTGGCCACGTTCGACGCCACGGCCGTGAAGTCGATCGCCAGATCCGCGAACGTCTTGCCGCCGGTGTGCTCGAGCATCCACGCGAGCAGCGTTTTGCCGTCGCAGAACCCACGCATACGCAGCGCCGCGAGCGGGCTGAACGACATCATGTTCGACCAGTCGTGCGTCAGCGCCAGCGTCTTCATGTCGGAAAGCGACATGCCGGCGGCAAAGAGAGCCGCGCAAATGCTGCCGCCGGACGTCCCCGCCAGCTCGATCGGCCGGTAGCCCGCGTCGACGATCGCCTGCAAGGCGCCGGCGTGAGCCGGCACCTTGAAGCCCGAACCGCTAAAAGCGACACGGATCGGGTGGTTCACGATGCGATAGTCCCGCTCGCCGGCGTCGGCGCAGGCGTCGTGGTGATCGGTGCCGACTGCAGCGAAAGAGCCGTGTTGATGCCGGTCACCACGACGCCAACCGCGAGCGTCGCCTGCAGCTTCTGCTGATCGGTCAGGCTGGAATTACCGATCGCTGTCACCACAATCGGGAACGTGGCCTGCACCAGATTCCGAATGTTGACCACAGTCACCGTCGCGCCTTGGGCGCATACCGCATCAACGTCGGGCTGAACCTGATTGGTCAGCGTCGCCTGCGCGCCGCCGGTGAACACCCCGGACTGTTTCAGGGTACCAATCTCCGATTGCACACCCGGACAGATGTTCTGGGCAATCTGCGCCGGCGTTTGAGTCGAAAGCGCGGCACAACCTACGAGCGACGTGGCCGCGACAAGACCTGCCGCGAGCAGCATGGAAAAACGTTTCATGATGGGTTCCTTACTTGGGAGCGAACTTTGCGGCCGTGACGGCCGCACTGGTGACGGCGGCCGAGACGTCGGACGCGCCGATGGCGGCTGCTGCGATCGGCGCCGAGGCACTGACGCCGGTTTCAACGAAGTGAATGAGGTAGGTGCCTCCGGACTCCGTGGCAAAGAAGTTCACGGTCGCGATGTTCTTGCTGTTCGTCACCGTGGCGCGACAGCAGATCACGCGACCGGCACCGACGTCATAGAACGGCTCGACGCGATACGTCGCGCACGCCGCCAGCGAGAGCGCCAGCAGCGGCGCGAGTAACGCACGCATCACTGCACCGCGGCTGGTGCCGCGGCCTGAACCGTCGGTACCGGCGGCACGGCCGTCTGCGCCGACGTCGAAACGGCGGCTACCGGAAGTGGCCCGACGGCGGGCTCAACCGGTTCGAACGTCGAAGCGATCGCGGCGACGCTGCCGATGGAATTGTTGGTCGCGGCGTGATAAACGCCGAGGCCGATGAGCGTCTGGCCGAGCGCAAAGATGAACTCGTTCGCCGGCGCTTTCCCCATTAGCACGAGCGCGCCCCATGCCGCAAAGCACATGGCTGCCGCGACAAACCTTACCCAAAGTGATGCGTTCATCGTTGTTTCTCCAAAGGCAAAAAAACCGCTCTAGGCGGCGATTGTTGAAAATCGATTTAGGCAGCGACACCGAGCGCGGGCTTTGCAACTCGTCCAGATCTGTTCGCGGTCGTCCATGCCATTCGGTGTCGCGTTGCTATTGGGATTGCCGATGTTGATCGCGCGACTCAGCGTGAGAAATGCGCCCCGCATCCGCATATGCATTGAAATTGCGATCGGCCCAGAACTGCGCCGATGCTTGCGCCGCGACGCTCGGCTGCGAGATCTGATCCGGGTTGCCCTCGAGGTCGACGCCGATCTTCTGGCCCATCGTCCGGTAGTTGTATCGACCCGTGATCTGGATCAAGCCGCCACCGCGGTATCGAAAGCCATCGCCGGCGGTCGTATTGCCCAGCGCCTTCGATTTCGGCGTGAATGGCTCATAGAGCTTCTGCTCGGGCGTCGGGCCCCACAGCTCGCGCAGGAACAGGAAGCGGTTGCATTCGTGGCCGCACTGCGCCAGAAACGCGGCTTGGCGCGCGGGCGAGTCGATCGCGCAAAGCGCCATAGCGGCCGACAGCGGATCGGCCCACTGGGTGGCACGGGCGAGCGGAATCTGCAGCGCCGAGGCGAGCGTGTCAGGGGACATGGAGTTCTCCGGCGCGTGGACCCGCGCGCAAGTTAAAGGTGCGTCGACGAGCTGCTAGCGATTGCCGCCGGCCCAGGGTTTCGCGGGCAAGGCTGGATGCGTTGCGGTGTCGAGCTTTCTGTCGACAGCCTTTGCCGTGCTCGCCGCCTCGTCGGCCTTGTCAGCTGCGACGCTGACCTTCTGCTCGACCTGCACCGTGGTTTTCTGGGCAGCCGTCGCCGCGGCGGCTGCCTCGCGCGTCTGTTTCAGCATCGTGGCGCTGCGTTCGTCGTTCACGCGCGCGCGATCACCGAGAAATCGCAGCGTGTATGCGGCCAGGTCGTTCGTCGTCTTCATCAGCGACTTCATGTCGACCACGTCTGCCGCAGTCTGGCTGGCCATCGCGTCGCGCGCCGCCGCGGTCGCTTTGAGGCCTTCGATCTGAGCGGAGTACTCTCGCGTGCATGCAGCCCTCTCGTCTGCTCGAGCAATCGGAAAGCGCTTCATGAGTGCGCCACGTTCGTCGGCCCATTTCGCTCGCTCGACGGACATGCCCCACTGCCCCAGAAAATATCCGGCCGCCAGCATCCCGCCGAAGCCGCCCATCAAGCAGCCGATGAAGACCCACCAGCGCCAGTCACGAATTTGCGTCATCACGTGCCCTCCGGTTGCCGACGATCAGCTCGAGGCTCTCGATGCGGCGTTTCAGTTCCTCAACTTCCGCCTCCGCATGTCGGGCGCGCTGTTCTGCCTCGGCAGCCCTTTGCTCAGCGGCTCGCATCAGTTCCTCGGCGCGGTCCGCACGCTGAACGGCCAACAGTTCACGCGCTTCAGCACGTCCGGCCCTCTCTTCGGCAAGAGTGGCGAGTCGCTCAAATCGCGCGATGGACTCGACCTGCCCAGCTGAGTCTGCCTCGACGATCTTGGCCTCACCCTCGCTTTCGGCCTGGCGTCGACGATCGGCTTGCCGCCACATGCGCGCGCCGGCCCAGAACGTGCCCATCCCGCCGAGAGCCGCCGCGATTGACTTCACACCCTCGTTCCAAAAATCCGACATCGGCTCGATCTCCTGTTTGCCGGCGCTGCGGGTGTAAAAAAGCCGCCTCATGGGCGGCATGCGATCTTCGCTTGACGACTAGCCCTATTAGGGCTAATTTACTGTCCATAGGGAAACGCTGTCGCGAGTCCCGCTTATCCCGAAAGGACGAAAATCATGAAGTTCACGTTTCGCGCGCGCCGCGTGCCCGGCTATGCCAATTCATTACAAGCATCCTCCCGCGCAAAAGCTGGCCGACCTGAAGAAACGAGCTCGGGCTCACAGGCAAGCAGATGGCCGACTTATGCTGGCTTGCGGGCGATCAGCATTGGCGCAAGTACACCAATCCGCGAGACCCGCGGCCGATGAGCGCGCAAATGCTCTTCACGTTCATGGCCCAGCTCGAATTGGACGAGGCAACCCTCGCGCGCATCTACGAAAGGATGCGCCTGGCAGGGGCCGAGTTCCGGCCGCCGGCGGCCGATGGAGAGCCGCAGCCATAGCCATGTCGCTCGGGTGCGCCGCAGCGCTCAGCGCGTGCGGTGGTGGCAGCAGTGGGAATGCTCCCATGACTAATTCTGCGCGGACACCTACGGTCGACCCCCAAACTTTAAGGAAAGACAAGGTCGTTACAATCTACTATGACGGCGACAGCAAAACGTATGGCTGGTCGGCGCTCGGCGGAACGCTGACTTGCAACGACGGCGCGACAACTTCGGGCTGTACCATTGACAGCTACGGGCATAACGTCGCGGGCGCTAATTTCGTGCAAGCGCAGATCACCGAGCCCGGCCGCGTTCAATCCGTTATGGATGCCGCATTTGGATCTGGTGCGGTGACTGTCGAAAATCACGGAATCGGGGGCGCCACCGTCCTTGACTCGATCAACGGCTCTGCGGACCCTATCAGTCAGGCACCAGAATACGACTGCTCTGCCGTGACGAATGAATCGTCCACATGCGGATCGCTCATGGGCCGCCTGAAAGCCAGCCACGCACAAATCGTCGTCGGACAATTTCTCACGAACGACCAATATCGTATGACGCCGCAGCAGTACGGGCAGTACGTCGCGACCTGGATGGCTACGGTTCAGCAGAATCTGAATGCAGATGGCCAGCACATGACGGCGATTTGGGAGGAATCATCGCCCATATGTCGACTTGACGCCCCCGATGCCGGGCCATACCTTAAGTCGGGACGCGCTGCTGCTGCGGCGGCCAATCCTCCGGTCCTTGTGATCGACAATCACGATTACACGTATGCGAACTACAACTGGATACCGGGTCTTCTGGATTGCGTCCATCCCGACAGCGATTTATACAAGTTTCTTGGCGATCGGGCTGGCACGGCAATGGGGCGGACTGTTCAGATTCTGTTAGGGCGATGAGAGTTATAACTCATATCCGTACATCAAACCGGGCCATTTCAATGCAGCAACTGAAGCAGCGGATCGGGGCAGCATGGCGAACCGTTAAATGGTTCCTTGACCCTCACAAAGGGCCTGCCGTTGAACTCAATTCGACGGCCTTGCAAGCCGCATATGAAGAAGGTCTGGAAAATCAGGATGGCCTTCTGGACAACCCGTATTTAGAGGGCACAAAACTGTACATCGCATGGGAAATGGGATCCAGAAAGCGTCGCCGCCGCGACATGACTGTGTGGTGATCTACCTGCCGAGCAGCAATTGCACGGTCCGTCCCATTGTTGTCGCCGATCTATCGCCAAGCGTGGCATATAGCCCGTTATCAGGGTGCACGCAATCGGAGAGATGTGGCTTCCAATCATAATTGGCATAAATCCAATCATGATTGTCGATGACCAGAACTGGAGGCTGAGCCGCCGCAGCCGCCGCTCGCCCAGCATCTAGGTAGGGCCCGACGTTGGGCGCATCGAGGCGGCAGATCGGCGACGACTCTTCCCACACCGCAACCATCGGATTACCATCCGCGTTAGTGTTTCCCTGCACCGTGGAAATCCACGTCGCGACATACGTTTGAAATTGTGACGGACTCATTCGATACTGATCGTTGGTCAGAAATTTACCGACGACGATTTGTGCATGGGATGCATGCAATCGAGACCCCAGCGATCCACAAGTCGCCGACTCATTGGTCGTGACAGAGCAATCATATTCCGAAGCGCCGCTCACTGCGTCAGCCGATCCGTTGATTGAATCCAGAACCGTTGCACCACCGACACCGTGATTTTCGACAGTCACGGTCCCTGCGCCAAACGCTGCGGCCATATCCAGCAAGACTTCGGCCGGCTCATTATGTTGCTGCTGCGACATCGTGCCATTTGCCATGTTGTGACCGTAGTCGTTGGTCGTGCAGCCGCTCGTCGTCGTTCCATCGTTGCATGTCATAGTTCCACCGCTCATCGCCCAGCCAAACATCGTCGAATCGCCATCCATATAAATATCGACCGTCGAATAGGTCGTGGCATGCGCGAAACAGGCGAATAATGCCGTCGCGATAAACATCGCAAATGATTTCAATTTATCCCCGGAAATAAAAAAGCCGCCCGAAGGCGACTTGCATAAATGTTTGGAAAGTTGTGCGGGCGCTTGTTCCGCGTCAGCCCTGGATAGTCACGCTATTGATGACATTGAACGAGCCGGAGCCTGTAGAAACCTGTCCAAGCGGAGTCATGTATTGGGCTTGATTCTCAGTTGCAACGAACGGTGTGAATGTGGTTGACAAGCTAACCGCCGCGCCTGCAAAGGGCGCATTCGCTTGGTTGATCTGCCCTGACGTTGCGGTGATGCTGTTAAAACCAACACCCATAACAATTGCAGACTGCGAAATGGTATCGCTAGCGAAACCGCTGCAAGTACAGATGACCGACACCCCGAGCCAGGATATAAACGTCACTCGATTACCGGAGTTGATCTCCGTCGGCGATGTTGACGTCAGCGTGCCGGCAGCCGCAACCGGCTGCATACTGATACTTTGCTTGTTGAACCACGAAATAATGCCGTAGAAGTTATTGGTAGCACTGAACTGGCTTGACGAGTTCGTCAGGACGGCGCCCACAAGCGAGCGGGTCGCGTCACCACTCTTTTGTTCAACACCGTTTGTTCCTGTGACGTGCGTCGTCGCAACCGCTTCAAGCGTCATCACGCCTGCGTTCATGTATGCATAGACATAATAGAACGTTGATGCCGAGAGACCGCCATTCGAAAGCGACACACCTGCTGCCGGAATAGCTTGCGGGACTCCGTTGATGATTAGGTTTTGACCATTGAACTGGGTCAGTTTGATAGTCGTCGCGCTCGAATAGGTGAGCCGGCACTGTCCATGTCCCACCTGCCCCAACTGCACCGCATGCTGGCTTGCGGTGGCGGGGGGGATCTGCTGCGCTCCGCCTGCGCATTCCATCAATACACAGATCGGGTTTCCGCTATTCACGCCCGCGATCGTCGCATGCATGAGGATAGCGGTACCGTTGAGCAGCAGCTCGTTGCCTTGCAGGGGTTGCAGACCGAGTCCATAGATCGGAATCGCAGCCAGGCCATCAGGCGCATAAGTCGATGCGCCGGTGTTCGTGTGTGCAATCTTCACCGCCTGCACGACGCCGTCGACCCATGTTGCCGAAGCGCCGGTGATGAGCGGTGTGGGATTAGTCGCGGCATAGGCGTTCACGGCGCCAGTGTCCGATAGCACGAGCGTGCTCTGCCCCAAACGCCGGATAGCAGCGGCGAGCTGATTCGTTTTAGTCCGATCGGGCGTGATGCCGGCCGCAACCAGAATCGCGACGAGTTCTTCCTGAATCGCGTTGTATTGATATGCAGGCCATTGGGTAGCCGGGATATTAGCGGCGGGGTTGCCATCGGTTGCAAACTGCGGAGTTCCGGTTGCGGGTGCAACGTCGGCTTGCGCAGAAACGACCGAGTTCGGCGCGATCAATCGATCCATGGGTGCCTCAGGAGTAGGAAAAGAGTAGCGTCGTGTGAGCGGGCGCGAAACGCTGCAGTTCGCACTGAAGGACGTTGTTGCTCCAGGAGGCGAACGGCGTGCCGAACGATCCGCCGAACTGCAGGGTGTTTATCGTGAATGTCGGCGCATTGACTTGCCAGGCAAATGCCCACGCAGCTCCGCCAAACAGCGTTCCGAAACTCTTGCCAAATCGCGATGGCACAAACTGTGTGATCGTGATCGCGTAGCCGAGAGCGGCCGCGACGGCTGTGAAATACGCAACCGACTGGCCACCGGTAGCAGTCAGCCGGGCGACCACCTGCGCGACGCGTTGCTGGGTGGTAGGCGCCTCGCCGGCGCACGGATCCGGGAGCCCAAGCGTTGACTCCCACTCGGGCAACAGTTCGAAGGTCGACGGTGGAAAGGCGTCGACGAGCAGATAATTTGCCCGGCTCGTCAGCGCCGCGAAACACGGCGTGAACCCCGAGAGCACCGCAGTTTGAGTGGCGTCGGGATCGCGCGGCCATACCCGACCGCGGGGCAAATGCGCCTGAAGCGCTTGCAGGTAGTTAGCGGCGCTGTAGTTCGGTGCTGGCATCGGTCAAACCCAGTCGACGTTACCGAGCACCGGCAACTGGCCCGTGGCGTTCGTGATGTTGGTATTCGCGGGATACGTGGTTGTCACGCTGCCCACCGTGCTGGTGATCGCTTCGATCAAATACCCTGACGACCCTGGCACCGAGCCGATCGCAGAATTCACGTCGGACAAGTCGATCGTGATGGCAGGCGCTCCTTCCCTGATCATCAGATCTGCGAGCGCACCATCGATCGCGGTCTGCGTACTCGTCGAAGTCACCCCGGTTATGCGGAAACCAATCTGGTTCTCTATTGGCGCGCATGCGTAGACGAGAGCCGTTACCGGCTGTTGACTGACGATCGCGTCAGCGACCGTCAGTTGGTCGCCGGTGGCCACGACGTCTCGCGGCGTGCCGCCCGGACCTTCGTCGAACTGCGATACGCCGTTCGTGCCCTGCGGAAAGCCGGCGTGCTCCGATTCCGCGTTATCCATCATGAAGTAGACGACGACGGTACCCGCACCGAACCCGTTCGGCGAGCACCACGCTCGCGTGACACCCGCCACGTTTCGCGCCCACTTCACGTAGTCCGTTTGCGCACCGCCCTGCACCGGATCCTGGAACGCTAGCATTACCCTGTCGCGGAAATCGTCCTGTTCCTCGACATCCGTACCCGATCTGGCGGTCGCAGTTACGGTGCCACTCGACTGGATACCGGTGACGGCCGACGCCAGCGACACGGACGTGCCCACATCGCAGTTTCCAGCACTCCCTGCAGTGACGGCCTGAATATTGACCGTGACGGTCGTGCCGCTCACCACCGCATCGGACATCGTCACATAGGCAAACCCGTCGGCTGTCCGGTTCACGCCGGTCCCCGCTGGAAGGTCGGTCGGGGCTGTTCCGGTGAACTGCACCGTTAGCTGTGTCTGCGTCGCGGCCTCGAGATACACGCTCTTCAACGCGCCCCACCCTGCGAGGAACTCGTCGGTCGACGTGAACGGGACGGCCTGCTTAGCGATCCAGTCGAGGTAGCCATACAGACCAAAGACGAGCGCCGCAAGCGCGGACCCTACAATCTTCAGGACGGCCTTTTGAAGCAGCGAGACCGTCAGTCCGACCGCGCTCCTGATATCCGTCCAGATCTGGGTGCGCAACGCGCTTAACGTAGGACGTGAAAATGGCATCAGTTCACCATGGGCCAAGCCCAGTTATAGGTCTGCAATGCGGTGCCATCCGGCTGATACGCTGTGATGGATATCCCGAGCATGTCCGGCCGCACCCACTGGGTAGCAACGGCGAAGCTGCCGACAACGCCGGTGTCGATCAGCCACTGGATTGCCTCGACCACGTAGTCATAGGCATCCGTCAGCGTCTTGTTGGTAGGTGAGGTTCTACGGGAGAGCAGCCAAAGGCGTGAGCCGGTCGGCCCCGTTGTGTCGTCGGTGTCGTCATCGCCCCACCAGCCTCGGCGATCGTTCGAGCCGTCCGGAATAACATCGTCCGGCGCGGCTTCGCGATCGCTGAAAAAGCTGAAGAGAAGCGCGGTCTCGAGGTCGTCGCCCGTCGCGATATCGCCGGCCAGCATCTGCCAGTCGCCGCGTGCATTGGCAACGTCCCAGACAATCTTGAAGTCGCTCATTCGGGCTGATTAGGCGGTTGCGTTGTCGTACCAGGACCACCCAACTGAACGTTAGGAACCGGATGGGTGTGGCCGTTGGCCACTGAACGCATACCGGCCACAGTCCGCGAGTTCGTGTTGCAGTTGTCCAGAATGTCACCCGTGCACTTGAGAATCGGTGTGTCGGCGACAATTTCGGTGGAAGCCACAATGGTCACCGTCGTTGCATCGTTGACCTCGACCGGCTGGCCATTCGCCTTCACGATGATCCCGCCGCCTGCGGTGAGATAGATCTGCTTGCCGTCCTGCGTAAAAATCATCGTCTCGCCTGGATTGAGACCGGTCGGCCGCGAGGCTTGGTGGTTCGTGCCGATCACGAGGCCGCTGCCGCGATCACCGCCCACGAACACGATCGCAACATCGGAGCCCTGCGGTGGTACCGACGTGAAACCGAATTCAGCGATACGCCGAAGGTTGTCGATCGTCTCGAGCTCGTTGATCTGCGCCTGCAGCAACTGCACCGGCCCTGCATCGTTTACCGGCGCGCTGATTCGGCCGCGTCCGATAAGCAGCAGAACGCGCCGAGCAAGCCGGTCGGCGGTTGCCTGCGCACGGCCGATCGCACGGCTTACGTGACGGATCGCTGCATGGAAAGTTGCCATTACGCTCCCGGCAACGCGCTTGCGTCGACGAACAACGGTTGCAGCGCGACCGGTTCCGGTAGATAGGCCTCGGGGCGCATGATCGTGAGCTCCGCGATCGTGCCCTCTTCTTCGTTCCGTATATACGTAACCTCGCCGAGCAGCCAGACCTCGTCCACGATCTTCAGCTTGGGCAGCGTCACGGGCACGAGCGTGTTGGGCGTCCAGAGCGTGCCTGCCCCGTCGCGCCAGCTGTCGGTCGTCACCGTGATCTCCGCCGCGCGAGCGATGCGCCGGTTCATCTCCCACACGGCGCGGCGCTTCGCGAGATCCGTATAGCCTTGTACGGCCTCGGCCACGATATAGCGCTCGCGCGTGCGCCTCACACCGACGTCTTCCATAGTGACGATCACGTTCGCTCCAACGCCGGCGTCGTTGAATGTCTCGACCGACTGCGTGAAGACCGTGTACTTCGAAAAACGCTGCGAAGCCGAATACCGCACGCGGGCATGCTGCGCGTTGATGCCCTCGGCGATACCGCCGACGTGCTGGGTCTTCTGCGCCTGTGTCAGAAGCAGATTGCCGTCCGGCGTGTCATAGACGAGCAGCTGGCTATACCGGCTGATCCGCTCAATGATGTCGTACGCACTTTCGCCGATGAAAATGTTGAACTGGGGGATCGGCGGTAGTCCTGCGATGTCGCACACAACGCTGATGCCGTAATGCGCCGCAAGCTTCGACGCCACGTCGAGCGCCGACGTGCCGCTGATCTGACCGCTCGGCCACACTGCCGAACAGTCGATCAGATCCTGACACTTCCCGCGGCCGGAGGCCGATATCGAGTGGCTGTCAGCGTCGTACTCCGGCACGTACTCATCGATATAACCAGTGATGACCCGATCCGAGCCGATGTGCAGTTCAAACGGATCACCCGCTTGCACAATGACCTCTTCCGTTTCGCCCGGGAACGCTTCCGTCAGCCCGAGGCTGAAATCGGACGGGCAGCGCTCAATACCTCGCGTGACGCGCACGTCGGTCCAGCCGCTGATCGCCTGGGCGCCCGCGATCAAAATCAGATCGTCGTCCATGCGTCAGTTGGCCAGTGCCTGGAACGTCTGTGGCATGAACAACGGATGAACGGGTTGCACTTGCTGCACCAACTGGCCGGCACGCCCGGCATCGTCATAAATCCGGTGCGCGAGAACGAGCGCCGGCAGCGAGCCCGCGAACGTCATCGTCACCAGCGCCGCAAGATTGCCGCCGCGCGCCTGCAGATCTGCGACGACCGCACTACGCAGGGCGCGTAGCGCCGCGAAGCTTGCATCATCTTCTGCATCACCCGCCGTCTCGATCTCAGCGTCGAAGAGCATCGTCACGTTCTCGAGCACCGTCGTTGCATCGTTGTACGAGGAAGGCTGATAGACGGCGCAGGCCTGCGCCACGCCGGCGAGCGCAGCCCGCCGAAATAAGGCTCCGCAGGCCGTCTGCATCGACGACATCGCCGAGCCGATCGGCGAACTCGTGAAATTGCCGGTCGGCGAAAACGACGCCAGATCCGTCATCAGCCGAATTGCGTCGGCCGGGTCTGAGGCTGTGGCCGCGAGCGCTGTCACGAGCGTCTGTGCGGCCGTAGCGAACGTCGTCGTATCGCTCGCGTTCGCGGCCGCTGTCTGCAACGCACTGCCCGCGGCGACCACCGCCGCTACACCGACGGTGTCCTGCGCGAGCAGCTGCTCCGCGGTAGTTCCCGCCGGCGCTGTCTGGTTCGAGCCCGTATAGCCGCTATTGCCACCGCCGAAGAAGCGACTGAAATCGCCAGAGAGCGTCGAAACAGCATTGACCACGCGTTCCACATCGTGGATGTCGCTTACTGCGGTCTGGTACCACGAAAGGGCTGTATCGACGGCCGTATTCACGACCGCTGCGCCCTGCTGGACCGCGGTGGCTGCCTTCGTCGCGAAGTCGACCAACGAGCTGCCGAACATGTTTTGCGCCGCGCTATCAACCACGTTCTGGGTTGACTGCGTGACGTTCGGATAGATCTTCGTGCCGCCGCGCATCAACGACAGGCGGATCATGATCACGCGGCCGTGATCGAAGCTTTCGCTCGCCTCCGACTCCATGCAGTTGACGCTCTGCACGCTGCCAAACGTCGGATGCACGAGTGTCTGCGGGCCACCCTTCTCGCATGCCGCGACCAGCGCATCGCGCTGCGCGATCACCGGACCGCCGCCATAGACGCGGCTGTTCTCGATCAGGAACCCGATGAGCTCATACTGCCGCGGCAGCTTGCCGAGTGGCTCGATATATACGTCGTCGCGGTACGGGTAGCGGTGCACGGCGTTGCGGTTGCCGAAACGCGTGCGATTCTCGCGCACCGCGAATGGCACACCGCCGAACGATGCCTGCCGCAGCGAGCCCCACCATGTTCCAGCACCTGCGCCTGTCAGGATCGACGCAACCTGCTGCGCGGCCGACGCAAGGCCGCCAATGCTGCCGGCGAACGTCGTCAGGGTTGCTGCACTCATATTGCCGGTTCCATCAAATTCGACTCGCCGATGTTCGCCGAGGCGCTAGCCGCCCCGCTGCTACGAACCGTTGCACGCGTGCCCTTCGGCGCGTTGGGCATTTCGATTTGCACGTGCACTCGACCGTTGATCGCATCGGCATCACTGGCACGGATCGCGGCCTCGTTGTCAGCTTGTGCCGGACGCTCATAAAGCCGTGAGACGATCTCCCCAGCTTGCGCCGCAGAGGTCGTCTTCGCGAGCGCATCCCCCGCGCGACGCTCGTTGCCCTGACGCAGCTCATAGTCGACGAACTGCAGTTGCTCATCGAGGGAGGACTGCCGAATGTCTTTGCCAAACCGCTTGCGGAACTCTTCCTGTCGATCTTTGTGCCATTGCCCCAATCCGTAGGCCTGCCCGTTGTCCCCGCTCGCCGTCGGGTCGTATCCGCTCTCACGGAAGAGGTTCGATGCAATGCCCGCTGCCTGAGCCGGACTCCAGCCCAACTGCTGAAAACGACCGACGATTGGCGCCGTCTGGGCATTTTTCGCGGCGCTCGAACGGAACAGGCCTGAGGCCCATCTATAGATGTCACCGCCGAGACCTCCGCCCTTAGGACCTTGAACATCGGGAGTGACGACACCGCCCGCCATCGCGTCGGCGACGTACTGATCGTGATTCGGGCCGGCCGGAATAGCCTTGTCAAAAGCCGCCTGCCGCGTCTTTTCCGCTAGATATCCGGCTGCTCCCAGCGCAATTACGGCGCCAGGCGCCGTCGTCACCGCAATGGTGCCGAGCAGGCTGACGAGACGCACCGCCTGTGCGATCAGCGTGGTGATGCTCAAAATCGGGCCTGCGAAAGTGATCGCAGCCACCGCTGCGGCGATCGTCTTCACCCCGCCCAACTGATCCACAAATTTCGCTGTGTCATCAGCTGCCTTGTTCCAGTCGGTCGTCTCGATCCACGATGCGACCTTCGGGCCCCACTCCTGAGCGATTGGCTCGAGGCGATTCGCGACTGCAGTCAGCGCCGGCGCCACGGACTCACCAAGGGTGTTTTTGAGCTTCCCGAATGACGCATCGAGCGCCACCATGTTCTCGTTGAAGCGTTCGCCACGCGCGATCTGATCAGGCGTCATCGTCGCGTCCAGCTTCTCGTATTTCGCGACGTATTCGTCGATCGCCGCGCCGCCCTTCGAGAGCAGCGGCGCGAGAGAGCCAAGTCCGAAGATGTCGAGAAACTTCTCGCGCGCCTGCGCGTTGGTGATCTTCGAGGCGGCATTCGAAATGTCATGCAGCGCGCGGATCGTGTTGACCGAGCCATCTGCCATTCGATGGATGCCAATGTTCTTGCTTGACAGCACGCCAGCGACGAAGGTGTCGCGGCCCGCCGCCGCATCCTCGAATGCAGAGCCCACCGACTTCAGGCCTGACGTCATGTCGGAATCTGATAGGCCTGCCAGCCGCGCGGCACCGCGGTACTTCTGCAACTGATCGGTCGTCACGTCGATGACCGACGCCGTGTTCGAGATCTCGGTCGCCGTGCGTCCCCAGCTGTGGGCCATAGTCGCAAGGCCTGCGATCGAGCCCGCGGCCGAAATCGCCGCAAGCGGCGGCGCAATCGATCCGATCCGCCGCGCCGCCTCGCTCGCGACGCCGCCGACCTTGACGAGACGATCCCCGAGCTTGTCCAGGCCAGTTTCCTTCGAGAAGGCCTGTACGGAGGCCTTCACGTCGGAGATCGGCTTGGTAATCTTGCCGATCGACGCGTTGACGCCCTTGGCAACCGCGGTCGCGCGGTCGACCGCGCTGATCGTGATCTGGAAAACGTTGGGCATCGGAAGACCTCAGGTGCTCTGTCTCAGGCGCAGGGCCTGGTCATGCCAATACTGGAACCTGCTCAGCTTCATGCAGCCGACGGCGTCAGGTCCCCACCGGAAGAAGTGGGTAACGTCGGCGCACCGGTCTCCGAGGTCTCGCCAGACGGCGGGGGCGCCCATGTAAAACCCGAGAGGAACGCCGTCGCCTCCTCGTAGCTCGATTTGCCCATCTTCCGCACTACGGCGATCGGCACGCCAGAAACAAGCGAGATCAGTTCGGCATTGCACGCATAAGCTGTGCCGTCGACTTGCGCGCTCTGGTCGAGTTGCTCGACCGTCGGCTCGCTGAGATGGATCGAGTCGTACGTTCTGTTGTCGCCGTTCAGGGTGATCGGCTGCTTCAGCACCACGGTCTTTTCCGGCGCCTTCGGTTCATCTTTCGGGGACGTCCAGTCGAAGCCCTTCAGATACGCGACGGCCTCTTCGTACTTGGTCTTTCCCAGCTTTCGGATCAACGTCAGCGGAATACTCGAAACCATCGAGATCAGCGCAGCGTTCACCGCATAGATCGACCCGGCCGTCTGCGTGCTGCGGTCGAGCTCGTCGACCGTCGGCTCACGCAACATGATCGAGTCGTACTTCAATGCGTCACCCAGCGAAAGCGGGACGGCCAGGGTAATTACTTTTTCTTCGGATTGGCTCATGCTCAGCTCGTCGGAACTTCGGTCACGGAATTGTCAGTCCCTTCGAGACGGACGTCGAATTTCGCTTCGGTCGAGTCGACTTCCTGTTCCTCGACCGTCCACATGGCGCTGCCGATCACCGTCTTGCCGTTGGCGAGCTTGGCCACGCAGGTCACGTCGGTCCAGTTGTTGATGTCGGCCACGGTTAGCCCACCCCAGTCACGCAGGTTGAACGCGATGTACGGGGCCGAGGGCGTTTCCTTGAAACCGTGGATCCGGTCCATACCGCCGAGTGTCTCGCGCTTCTTGTTCCCGGGCTTGTATTTGAAATCGCCGGTGACCATGTATGTCGTGCCGTCGACCGACAGGTCGGCGGTGCCGGCGAGAAGTCCACCAGTCTGAGATGGCATTTGGAATGCTCCACGCGGAAATTAGAGAAGCCGCCTGAAGACGGCCTACTACGAGGTAGCGCAGTGACCGTCAGGTCGTCGACGCCGGGACGATGTTGGAGAATTGCATCAGCAGCGCGAAGATCCGCAGCTGGTCAATCAGGATGGCCGGATACAGCACGTCGACCCGGTTCGGATTCTGCGAGTTCTGCTGCACGATCAGGCCTTGCGCGAAGACGGCGCTGCCCTGCACATAACCGTTTTCCTCGAGCGTTCCGTACCGCGCGATCAGGTCCGCCTTGATCATGCTCGGCGTGACCACATTCGTTCCCGGCACAACGCGCGTGCCGTCGGCCGCCAGCTTCTTGCGCGCATACTTCGTCGTCACGAGCGACTTGAGATCTCGCAGCACGAAGGCCAGCGTGTTCATCGTCTCGACTTCGAGATAGCTGTTGTCCGCATTGCCGAAGCTGTTCTTCTGATACGTCGTGATCAGGTTTTCGATCGATACCGTGCCGTCGTCGGCTACGTCGAAAGTCGAGATCCCGTCGTACAGCAACGTATTGCGGTCGGTCAGCGCAAAGCGCATCTGGCGCGGCGGCGGCTGCATCGTCGCGAGCGTTACGGTCTGCAGCGGCTGCGCCGGATCGGCGCGAGCTGAAACTGCAACAGCGGCCGCGATATCGGCGGCAATCACCCATGCGGGGGTCGGCGAGCCGTTGAAACCCATAATCGACGCGTGCTCATCATTGCGCGTGACGCCGAAGGTCGTGAGGGTGCCGAGCGTGCCGCGATAGGCCGCGTACGCGCCGCCGTAGAGCTGCTCGCTCCAACTCCATCGCCCCGTCTGCGTGCTCAGAAACGACTGGATCGCGGCCAGCGACGTGCTATCCGTGTACGGGAACGCGATGAAGTCGAACTGCTGATCACCGAGATTAGCGAGCGCCGTCGGCAGCGTCGACGGATTCGTCGCGCCGCCGGCCATAGCGACGATCGTTGCTGCCAACCCTGCCGGTGTGGCTTCGCCGGCGAGCGTGCCGCCGTAGTTCAGTTGCAGGTCGATATCGTTACCTGCAAGCCCCTTGTTCTTCGCCGTCAGATCGACCTTACTCGTGGTCGTGCCGTCGACGGCGGCCGTCACCGGCAGATCCGGCAGCGTACCGATCTGCGCGACAAGCGCTGTCGCGAGCTGCGCGAGCGACATGGTCGGCGTCACGACGAGGGAGACGATCTGGCCACCGATGTACAGCGACAGGACTCCAGTCGCTGTCGGCACACTGGTGAAGTTGAGGCTGCCGGCGGCCGCGGTCGACGAGGGGTCGTCCTGCATCGGCAACAGCCACACTTCACCGAACGTGTCGCGTTTGCGATACGCCGCGGTCATCAGTGCGAGCATCGAGCCCTGGCCAGCGAGCGCTTTGGTTGCATCGACGCCCTGACAGATCACAGCGTTGCCGGGAACGGCAGCACTACCGGTCAGCACCTGGCCGAGGATCAGCGCGCGCAGCGTCTGCTGGCCGGTGTTCGCATTCGACGGGTCGATGTCCGCATAGAAGAGCGGCACGCGGACGTTCTGTGGAATGTTCGGAAACGAGATATCACCCATTTAATTTGCTCCGGTTTCCGCTTCACCGGCCGAGCCGCTCTGTGCGGTGCCAGCGTTGCTGGTGATGGAAGCCGGCTGCGCCACGGAAACGTCCGATACCTTCACGGCATCGCGGTCGTGGATGCGGCGCAGCCAGTACTTGTCGAAGTCGCTGACCTTCATGCCCTCGGCGGGCACCACAGTCGTCTTCAGCCCTTCAACCGGCGAATCCGACAGCAACTGCTTCGTGACCGGGTCGCGCAGGAGCACGCCCGGAGCAGGTTTCACAAACATGGGGATCCTCTACTGGGGAAGGTTGATCGTCAGGCCCGGCACCGTCGTGCCGTCGGGTACCTGGACCGTCAGATCGACGCCTGTGAGCGGCACCGTCGCCGCCTGATAAAAGTCGTACGGTCCCTGTACAAACTCGAGACCGACGTCGAGCGTCAGCGTGCCGATCGGCGATTGGCCTTCGCCGGAGGGCTGTATCGTCGACCTGAAAAATGGGTATTGCTGAAGCAACGACATCAGCGGCGGATAGTTGATGAGGGCCGCCTTGATCTGCTCGCGTAGCGTCTCGAGCTGCTCTTCGACGACTGCTGCAGCGAGGTCGCCTGTCTGCGCAGCGGCCTGCGCACGTGCCGTCACCCGAAGGGTTGTCGTTACAGTGAACGCCGGCGGACCGTGCGGGCCCCACGACTGACCGTCTTCGTCCGGCGTTTGAACGAGCAGCATCGGGTACGTCCCGTCCCACGTTGCCCAGGTGCGCGGCGAAAAGACATTCGTGCCGGCTGCTGTCGCGCCGGGCACGACGAGCCCCTGCACGGAGATCTCGCGCAGATCACGGGACGTCGTCATTGAGCACCCAGATCGAGATATGCCCACCCGAGGCCGTCGACCGCTATGTCCTTCACGACATAGCTAGCCCCGTTGATCTGGACAACGATGCCTTGCTGGGGGGGCGCCGGTAGCTGCGAGACCTGCAGGCCCAACGTCGCGACCGTGATATTCGCGGACGCCACGCCCTCTTCGCTGAAGATGTGATCCGTGATCAGCGAAAAGATGCCGAGCACGGGCGTGCTGACACCGGGAAACGCGATCGGCACTTCGTCGCCGAGCACCGTGCTGATCGCGGCGTTCAGCGTTCCGTCGAAGTCGATCACAATCAGGACTCGAGGCGACCGCTCTGCAGCATCTCCGGTCGGGTGCAGATATGGAGGGGATACGAGTAGCCCTCGACCTTCCACCACGAATTACGGTCGCGATCCATGATCGGGATCATGTACATCGGTTTGCCCGGTGTATTCACCCACTCGAAAGACTCGCCAGGCGCGAGCGCGCGTCGGAATACGCCGGGCGCGCCGACCGGGAAGAACTTGACCTTGTCGTCCGGGATCTTGATGGTCGTGTTGTCGTCCGAACCGCGGTAGTTCATCCAGTAGATGCCGGCGAACTTGAAGGTGTCGAACGCAGCACCCTGGCTATCGTCGCGGAGATCCGCGGCAGCTGACCAGTTGAGGAACGTGCGGATCACGTCCGGGTGATTCACAAAGTCGTCGTAAAACTGATCGCCGCACATTGCGTACACCTTCGTCGTCGGCAACCACGCACCTTGCGCCTTGCGCATCATCGCGCGGCGGATGCCATTGCAGATCGGACGGATGCTGTTGGGGGTGTCCGCAGCGAGATTGAAAGGCACCTCCGTTGCCGGCGTGATGCCAAACTCGTCGAAAAAGTTGTAAATCACCGAGCCGTTCGCGTCGAGCAATTGGCCTTGCACGGCAGCGAGACGGTGGAACTCCCACGTGTACTCGATATTGCGCAGAATGCCTGTCGGGCCGCTGACACGGCGCGCCAGTTCAGCCTGCAGTTGCATGAGCTCGGATTCCGTGCCGAACGCTCGGATATCCTGAATCTCGTTCGCGTAGATCGTGTCGTCGTGCATCAGACGCGGCACCTTGAAATAGCGGGCTCCACGCTGCTCAGTGACACGCTGGGTGCCTTCCGCGCCGCGCGGCGACGTCGGAATCAGAATCAACTGGCCTTGCCGCTGTTCGACGGCGAGCACGGTATTTCGGATCGGCTCATCTTCGAAGATATCGAGATCCCCGAGCCCCACCGGCTGGTACGGATATTTATCGACCGCAGCCGTGAGCTGGATGGTCGAGAAGGCATCCTGATGGAATACGTCCAAACTGGCCATTATCGGCTCCAGAAATAATAATGGCCGCGAACGCGGCCACAGGACAAAGGAAAGAACAACCCCAATGGGTAAGACTTAGCGGGTGATGATGCCCCGCGAGGCGAGTTGGCTTTGCGCCGTCGCAAGCTGCGCGGCGGTGATCCCCGTCGGCCAGATCAGCTCGCCGCCGTTCACTTCGACATCACGCATGACAGCGGCGCCCGGGACGTCGGCCAACGTCGCGTCATAAGTTCCGAAGCAAATGGCTGCAGCGACCTGCGTTCCGTCCGTAGCCGTCGGATTCAACGGTACGAAGGTTGTCGAGGTAACCGAAACGTCGACGTCGAACTCGTCGCCCACGACAAAGTCGCTCGCGCCGTCCGCGATCGCAAACTTGATCTGGTCGGCAAACGTCTGGCCGACGACGATATCGCCGACTACATCGCCAGCGGGGTCGAACACACGAAATGTGCCGCTGTTCGTCGCGGCGGCGGTGCATCGCACGACGTAGATGCCTGCTTTCGCATTCGGCAGCACGGGCGTCGTCGCGTCGAGTGTAAAGACACCATTGCCCGTATTGCCAGCCTTCGCCGCGGCCGTCGCTGTGCCGCCGGCCTTCTTCGCGATCACTTCGCCGGGAAGATGCCTTACGGCGCCGCTAAACGTAACCGCGTCGCGCGAACGGTGCCCGCGCGCTTCCGACACGAGGAAGCCACCGTCGTGCCGGTTTTCGATGAGGGGGGTTTGAGCCATGATCGGTTTCCAGAGTTAAGGGATGGACTACGCGCTCGCCGTTCAGCGGCTGCGGCGACGTTTGGCGCCGGCTTTCTCGAACGCTCGATCCCAGCTGGACTGGATCGATTGCTCGCTCGACACGCTGCGGTCGCTGTCGATGCCAAGGTTCGGATTCTCGCGACGCCCGCGACTGCCCTCCGGCGCCGGGGATCCGTTGAGAACCTCAATCGCCTCGTTGCGCGTCATCGACGTTGTGAATGCCAGCTTGCATGCGAGAACCGGGTTTCGCCCGGCGCCCTTGGCGGCAAAGATGGCGGCGCAACGGGCGCGCTCCCGACGGCGCGCACGAGCATTTGCGCTCTTGCCGCGCATCTCCTCTTCATCGTCGTCGTCCTCTTCGGCGCGCTCGTCGTTATCGTCGTCAGCGGCACGTTTGCCCTTCTTCCCCTTGCCGCTGTCGTCATCATCGTCGTCCGACGCGCGCTTCCCGCTTTTGCCGTTACCGCTGTCGTCGTCATCATCCGAATCGCCGCCGTCGGCCTTTCCGCGTTTGCCGTCGCCGTTTTCACGATCCTGCTGCTGATCGTCATCGTCGTCCGACGCGCGCTTGCTCTTCTTCCCTTTGTCGCTGTCGTCATCCCGACTATCGTCGGAAGCGCGGGAGCCGCGGCCAAGATGGGCGAAGCTCAACCCACCTCGTGACATGAGGTTGCGTAACGTATTGCTCATTGGATTTACCCTGATGGTGGGATGAGTTAGCCCAGCTCGGCGAGCAGGGAAGCGAAAGCTTCGTCCGGCGCCATGACGGCGTCGGCAAAGCCGATTTCGACGCCAGCGGCGCCGAGAAAGGTGCCGGCCTCCGTGTCGCGCACGACGGCCGTCTTGAGATCACGATTGCGAGCAACGGTCTTGACGAAGATCTCTCCCATCTTGTCGACGTCGGACTGGAAGCGGTTGAGCGCGTCTTTCGACAACGGATTGAACTCATTGCCGTCGGCTTTCTTCGCCCCATAGTGGATGAGCGTGACGTCGATCCCCGCCTTCGAAAGTGCCTGCGACATATCTACATGCATGCAGATGACACCCACGCTGCCGGTGCCGCCCGTGCGCGGGACGATGATCCTGTCGGCCGCACTTGCGATCGCATACGCAGCCGAATAGGCGCTTTCGGTCAGCACGGCCCAGATCGGCTTCCGTCCGCGGGCGTCGTATATCGCGTCGACCAGGTCGAAGCATCCCGCCACCTCGCCGCCAGGAGAATCAATATCGAGCATGATCGCGCGCACATCCGGATCTCCGAGCGCCATGCTCAGCAGCGCGCGTATCCCGTCGTAGCCGGTCATGCCCGAATACGGCTCGAGCGTCCCGAGCTTGTGCACTAGCGTGCCTTCGATCGGGATGCGCGCGACGCCTTGCGCTACGTCGTAGGGCTTGTACTGCGCTTCCTCGCTGTTGTCCTCTGAGTCGAGGAACGCGCGCGCGCCGCCGTTCGCCAGCTCGAGCGATGAGCCATCACCGCGAAAGAGATGCGAGATACCAAGCCGGTCTGCAAGTGCCGCCATCACGACTTCAGCCTTATGCGGCAGGATCGCGATCGGCACGTTGAAAAGCCGCGTGGCCAGATGGGGAAAGTTGATCATGCAGCCTTCGGCTGTTCGGGAGGTTCGTCGGTGCGCGAAGCAAGTTCCCCTCCGCCCCACTCGGGCAGAGGCATGCCGCGTTTCTTGAAAGCCTCGATTTCGATCTGACGCTGGTCGATCACTTCTTCCCAATCGAGGCCTTGCTCGGCGGCTTCCTGCTTGAGCGTTGTGAGCGCGGCGTCCATCTTGAGAATGGAACCCTGCGGTTCCTTGACCGGATCGACCCAGCCACGCGCGGGCCCGAGCCACGAACAGGCAGCGTAGGCGGTTGCAGCCTCCAGGAAGTCGGGCGCGCCCTTCGGCAACGGCAGTTCGTCGTTCTCCATCGACTCGCGAAGCCATACCGCATACATCGGCGTCGCGGTGCCCGCGGAAAAATCGAGCCGCCGGCGGATCAACGTCTTCCATCCCTCGAGCATTGAGCCGCGCATGTTCGAGTAGTTGCTGCGTGACCAGTCCTGCGTCACCTGTTCAATCGGGACGCCAAGCGCGGAAGCGACACATCCCTGCATCTCGTGCACGAACTCGGTGAAGCCGTTGTGCGGATGGTCGGACGCGACCGCCTCGATTTTTTCGCCGGGCGCCAGCGCTGGCACGCGCACGCCGTTGAACATCGCCGGACGCTCGTCGTTCCAGTCTTTTCGCAGACTCTGGTAGAACTTGAGCTCCTGGTCGCCGCCGAGCGCATCCTGCACTTCTGACGGGTCGTACGGGCTTGTGACGTATGTGCCGATCGATGCGGCGAGGGCCGCCGCCTGCAGCTCGATGCCGTAGTAACGCGCGAGCATCTTCGCGTGCGCGAGCACTGGAATGAATACGCCGATGCCGCGGTTCTGTCCTGCGCGATCCCGGTCATAGTCATGAATCACGCGCCGCCAGCCGTCATCGTCTTCCCGCTCGACGCGCTCCCACTCCATGCTCTCGACAGCGTTGTACCAGTCGTTCTGGTGCGCCTTGCGAATGTGATATGCGAGCGGTACGCCGTCGTCGTCGACCTCGACCCCACCACGCAGGTGCTTCGTGTCCAACATCTGCATGGGATTCGACAGGCGGTCCGGATCCACAACCAGAAAGCAGGTCGCGTAATGCGCGCCGCCGCGGCCAACGCGTTCGGGCTTCCAGTAGTTGACGACGAGATTCTCTCCGTCGATCAGCTTGTGACGCAGCGCGAGACGCAGCTGCTGCGACACGGTGAGCTGCCTCGACACGTCGTTGTAACGGTCCAGGTCGTTCGAGAACATGCGCCAGCGTGCCTCAACGGCGCTCGCGAATTCCTTCGCCCACTGGATATCGAAGTTCGCCCCGCTGATGAGGCGCAATGCGCGATAGTCAGGCGCAGCGGACAGGCGCAGCGAAGCGCCGATCGCACTGTCGAGGATCCGTGTGATACCGCCGCTCGAGCGACCGTCATTGCGAACCTGATCGCGCGAGCGCGCCACCATCCGATCGCGGAACTGGGTAATCTCGGCGTCGGGCGAGCGGATCCACGGCAGCCACGCCCCCATCTCCTGCGTCTGCCATTCCGCAGCCTGATACGGGAAAAACGAGGCACCAACCTGACTCCGTAGAGGCATCCCGTTCGGATAGTCGGCACGCGCGCGGCGGATCGGATTGCCGCCCGCGTCAACCAGCGTGATCTCTTTGGCCATCAAAACACCGGCGTGATGTAGCGGCGGCGATTAATGCACACGCCCGGGTTGAGTGCCTGCTGCAGTTCCGCGATCAGCATGCGCAGGTTCGCCATGTCGGTTTGCTGGAAGGTAGCGCTGCGCGCGCCGCCGCCCTGTGCGTACGAAACGGAGACGAGTTTCTTTCCCGTCCGCAGATCGATCAAGGCCTGCTGCGCCGAGACGAGCGCGGCCTGCAGCTGCGCATCGCTCATGCCGTAGTACGGCGAGCTGAGATCGGTAGTGGCCATAGGATTTAGCGGAAACGGTGAACTGCGGATTTCGACTTCTGCGGCGTGGCGCCGGAGCTCGGCGCCGACTGCGGCGCGCTCGGCGCCACAGCGGCTGATCCTGCGATGAGGGTTGAATTCGTATCCCATGGCCCCGCCCACGACGGCGGCTTGGCCCAGTCGATCTGTGCGAGACCGTGCAGGTGCGCCATCACGTGTGTGAGCACCATCAGGTCGAGCGCCTCGTTGCGCCGGCTTTTGATGGATTTTTCCCATCGCCCGTTCTTCATGCGCGTCTCAGCGGTCAGCTGTTCGAACCAGAGGTGAGGTTCTTCGGGAGACCGCAATGCATACGGGAAATGCACGTACCACTCGCCGACATCCGCTTTCTGCAGCTGGCCGGAAAGATCATCCTTGAAGCTGTTCGGGTTGAACTGGGCAACCGGGACCGTACCGCCGGCGGCCGCGCGATTCGATTTACGGGCCGTGTCCGGGTACGTCACGACAAGCCGCTGCGCGAGCAGCGCACTTGCGCCCTTCGTCGGTAACACGGTCCACGCATCGCGACCGGCGATCTTGCCGATCAGACGCACAACGCCATCCATCTTTCGCCAGCGGCGCCATGCGGAATACGCCTGCTGCGTCACGCCCGCTTCGCCGCCGCTGTCGAAACCGAAAGCACGAATCGGCATTCGCCGGCGGCTGCCATCCGAAAGCAGGTAGGTCCGCGTGACGATCTCGAGCAGCTGATCCCAGTCGTCAGCGTTCGTCGCGGGATCGCCCAGAACACGGCCTTTCTCGATCACCCAGCTCTCGCCGTTTACACCCCAGCCGCGCACCAACCACTCGAAGCGGCCGCCGTTCGCATCAACGCCGGCCGTCAGGAACCGCACACCCTCCGGAACTTCTGCCAGCTTGAGCGCCGCCTCGGCACGCTCCGCAAGCACACCCGCGTCGATCGAACCCGTGCCGCGCTTGGGCGAATACAGAAAGCCCCACTGCTTGGCGACCACCTGACGAAGTGTCTTGTCATCACCGTCGACCTCGTACTCGCGCTCCGCTTTCGCCTTCGCCCGGGCGAGACCGCCAATGCCGCCGAGGATGAATGGCGACATAGCGCCGACGATCCAGAAACCCGCGCTGTCGCGCGCGGCAAGCTCGCCAGTCACGACTCCGTCTTGAGAGATCTCCTGGCCGTCGCCGACCCACCCGCCGAACGGCGAGCGGTACGCAGCGAGGTTCATGGCTCGTCGCTCGCGGTCCTCGATCAGACAGCCGTTCACGGGACAGATGAGCCGCGCCTTCTCCTGAATCTCGTCGAGGCTCAAGTCGTCCTGATAGTGCAGCACCATATAACGCGCGGCGGTCGGCACCGGGCTCGACCAAGCGCCGCAGTGTGGGCACGGCCAGTACCACACGCGGCGATCGCTATCGCCGTACAGCGCCATGATGCCGGCGGTCCAGTCACGCTCCGGCACCATCCCGCGCGCGCGGTCCGGGTGGCTCATTGCGAGCAGCATCGACTGGCGGCCGAAGGTCTGCCGGCGCACGTCCAGCACAGCCTTGATGTCGCCGAGCGACTCCGGATACGCGTCGACCTCGTCGGCCACGATCCGCGGCGCCGACTTGTTGATCAGGTTGTTGTCGTTTGCCGACAGGAATTCGACGTGCATGCCGTCGAACATCTTGTAGTGCAACGAGTCGTCGACGGGCTTCGACCCGAGCCGCATGGCCATCTCGGGATGGCTATTGATCTGCGTGTTGATCCGACTCTTGACGAAGGCCTCGAGACCCGGATCCGTTTGCATGTACCAGAGCATGTCGCCCGGGTCGTTCGCGACCGACTTGAGCAACCAGTTCTGAGCAACCTCAGTTTTTCCTGACTGTCCAGGACCGACAATCACCGTCGTCAGGTAGTCGAGCCGGGTCAGCGTCTCCATCGGTGCGACGAGATATGGCGCTTTCTCGTGGTGCCAGCGTCCGACGAAGCCGCCGCCCTGGTTCGACAGTCGACGGTTCATCGCGGCGTACTGCGCAACCGTCTCGCGTTTCGGCGGGATGAATGCCGCTAGCGCCTCACGCGCGATCTGGTACGCGTCGGCGTAAGCGTTCTCAAGCATCGGGACCCAGCAACACGTTCAGCTCGTCGACCATCGTTGCCCGCAGGTCGTCAGTCAGATCCCGGATGTCGTCGGCATTCGACTCCGGCAGTCCCAGCTTGTCGACCACCTGATCTGCCAGACGGTCGAGACCCTTGCCGAGATGCACCAGCATCTTCGTGATGACCTGACGCATCACCTCGGCCTGCACCAGCTCGCCGCGATCGCGGCGCAGCTTGTCCTCGAGGATCTCGGCCTGCACCATGTCGCGCCGCTGGCGTGCGGTCTGCTCACCAGAGTGCACGACCGGCTCGACGCCGGCCGGCGGGACGACCGAGTACTTCGCCCCGGGATATGGATTGCGTGCAGCCTGCGGATCGAAGCGCTGATCAAAGTGTGCGGCCGCCGTCGGCGCCAATGCCGACGCCGTTGCGAGCGATCCGTTTTCCAGATAAGTGCGCACCGCGGCGAGATCGAAAGCCCAACCGCCGGCGCGGGTGCCGCGCTGCGCGATCGGAAAGTTCTCGTCGCTCTCGAGCCGACGATCCAGCTTCGGCCGCGTCCAGCCCAGCGCTTCGCAAAGCGCCGCCTTCCCGATCATCCCGTCGCTGCCCACCGGTGTAACGGCGACCGGTGTAACGACTTGCGCCTTCCCCCGAGTTTTTCCACCACCCTTCGTTACACCACGCTTCCCAGACGCCGCGTGGCTTTGCGCTGCGTTCGATGCCGCCATAGGTGTAACGTGTAACGGGTTTTTTTTACTCAATGGAACGGAAAGAACACGCGCGCGCAATGCCCGCGTATTCGGCGATCCCCGGGAAGGACCCGCCCGCCATGGAGCCGTCTCGGAGGGTGACCGGCCACCCTCCTGCGGCCCTCACCGGGCCGTCCTGCGGGCCGCTGCGAGGGCGTCGGCGAGGTCTCGGTCGATCCACTGGTCGACGATCTGCTTCGCGCGCTTGCCCCAGTTCAGCTGCTTCTTCACGGGCAGCGCATCGCCGAAACGAATGAGCAGCTTCAACGCACCGAGGTGCTTGTCGTACAGACCACCGTGTGCGACGCGCTTCTTTCGCACGCCACCATTGCGAGATACATCGAGACGCTGCCACACACCGTTGATGCTGCCCTTGGCTGTCTTGACCACGCCGATGTAGATGTCTTTGCGCCCGCGCAGCTTGCCCATGATGCCGCGCGGCAGCTGGCCGTACTGGTTGAGAGCGATGTCCTTCGGGTTCAGCAGCGCCGTGCCCGGCAGCTTGTGCACACCGCCGGTCTCGTATGGCTGCAGATAGCTGGCGGTGATGTCCTTCATGAACACGACCGCAGTGGGCGAGCCCTTCTTGGCACGTCGCACGCCGACCGACTTGCGCGTGAATGGCGTTGGATTCTTCAGCGTCTGAACGATGTTCTCGCTCTCGGCCTCCGCTACACGCTGGGCCGTCTTATTGATGCCTTGGGCGATCGCGAACGGCAGTTGCCGTTTTATGAAGTCGTCGAGGCTGCGCGCAAGCGCGTTGGCGTTCGACGAAACGCGGATCGTCATTACGCCAGCCACGTCGCCGACCGCACACTGACGTCGGGCTCCGCGTCGAAATACGGAATGGCCGGGATCTGCAGCGAATCGCGGCCGACCGGGAAGGCCTGCACGGCGATATCGTTCGTGTCTTCCTCATATAGGCCGATGACGATACCGACAGTCGGCTTCGGAAAGAACGGCGCGCGCACAATGACGCTCTCGCCGAGGCGTGGACGCGCCGCTTTAGGCGCTGCAGCCTTCTTCGATCTCTTCATGGCGGTCCGCGAAAACTAATGTTCCAGTTGCAAAAACTAATATTCGGCTTATAATTTCAGCCATGAACAAGATCAACTGGACCCAGAAAGCAGCGAAGCAGCTCCGGAAACTGGACTCTCAGCATCAGGTCCAGATCCGCAACGGCGTCGCAACCTTGTCGGCGATGCCCGACTGCCAGAACGTCAAGGCGCTGACGAACCACGAGTATGAATACAGACTGCGCGTCGGTAACTACCGGGTCCTGTTCAACTGGGACGGCGCAATCAAGGTCGTCGAGATCGAAGAAGTGAGGAAACGCGATGAACGCACCTACTAACATCCAAGTCATCAACGGGCCGGACGGAAAACCGGTCTTCGTGGTGATGCCCTATGCCGACTACGTGGCTCGTTATGGCGCCGAGCGCGGGTTGATCCCACACGAGGTCGTGAGTCGCACGGTCGATGGCGCGCCGCCTGCGCGCGCATGGCGCGAGCACCTCGGTCTGACCCAGGCCGATGTGGCTGCGAAGCTTGGAATCACGCAGTCCGCATACGCTCAACAGGAAAACGGTCAACGGCTGCGCAAGTCGACGCGCGAGAAGATCGCGGGTGCACTCGGCATCACTGCCGAGCAGCTCGACTTCTGAAACGAAAAAGCCCCGCTCAAACGAGTCGGGGCTTTGGAGACACTTATTCACAGTGTCAGATTGACGCGTAATTTACGGTCAAAAACCGAAACCGTCAAGAGCGACCGATCGGTTATCCGGCTTGGCAGGCCTTCCGCATGGCGTTTCCGACCCGCTTCGAGTCCATGGCACGAAGTGTTGGCTCCGTGTAAATGCGGTGATTTATCGTCGTCGCTATCGCTAACGCGTCGTCATCTTTGATCGAGGATCCCATGAGCTTGTTCGCCTGATCCTCTGAGGCGCCACTATCGCGTAAGGATGCCGAAATCTCAGCGAATTTCGCCCAACTGTCGCAGCCGCTAGCGAAGGCGATCCGAGGGGCGCCCACGGCACACACCGATATGGCCGCGCTCAGCCCGAGAATTAACGTACGCATTTTTTGCTTTCCCCATTTACGGCCACGGTCCAGCGCCGTGGCGCGCGCGATTATGGCACGCTAAGTGCGTCAAAATCCTGACGATTACCGACTAACCCTCGCCTATGAAGGTGAGAGTCGAGAGAAGAGAATCCGCCGCCTTTCGGGCGCGAGATTCGAGCCCATCGGCGGAGCTGGCCACATCAGGCTGCTCGACCGCTTCATCGTGCAGATGCGGCTCGTCCGTCACATCAGCTGCGCCGACACCGGCGGCCGTGCGCGTACGCTTCGACGGCTTAACCTTCTTCGGCTTCGCACGCCCCTGGAACCACAGTTTGATGAGCTGCCAATGCGCCTCGGCAGTCTTCTCCGACACCTCGCATTTGAGCGCCAGCGCCTTGATCTCGACTTTTGCGCCGGCCGCCTTCTCGACAAGTCCGCGGCGCAGTTGGTAATGAACGACGCGGCCCGCGAGCGCGCTCATCGCTGCCTGCGTCAGCAGGCTGATAGCCCCGAGGTACTCCGGGTTCGGCGTGTATCCGGAACAGCATGCGCGGCCGCACGCACAGGGCCATGAACGCGGCGCGAACCGAGCCACCAGCACGGCGCGCTCGATATCGGTCAACTCCTCGAGCTCGCGGCGGATCATCCCGGCCTGAGCGGCGCCGTCGTTGCCGCTCAGGCCTTTCCCCGTACGCGGCGATGGCGCGGCCATGCGATCGGTCAGCGAGCGGTCCCCTCGCTGCATGGAATAGTTGAACGCGAATATCAGCGCGTCCTGCGGCGTGCGGAACAGCTTCTCTGTGGTCTGGGTCATCCGTTGGTTTCCTTGTATTGCGCACAGCGCTTTCCGTACTTCCTGCCCTTTCTGCAAACCATCCGGACACCGCCGAATGGATCTTCCTTCGCGATCGCATGGATGCATCCCACGCAGCGTTCGCTCTCGCGCCGCTCGAGTACTTCGAGCGGATCGCGGTATTTCCACCATTCAAGCGGTTCGCTCACGCGTAGCGCGCCGCCGTCTTCGAGACTTCACGCTGCGGCAACGGCAAGCGGCCTGCGTAGCGGCGAATGAGGATCACGGTCAGCACGATCCCGCTGGCGAGCGCCGCGACCGCCAACGCGATCGCGAACAGCGCCAACGCGCCGCCACTGTCTTCGCTGTCGCCGTCGAACAGCCTTCCGACGCCACTCATCGCGTCGGCGATTCCGTCGATCGCGCCATACATGTTGTGCAGCTGCGCGAACGTGTTGTATGCGGCCGTGCCCATGTTGAGAAGGCTGCGCTCGCGGAACGCCGCGATCCACGACTGGATGGTGATGATCAGGCCCGTGCCGAGGAGAGGGACGATCACAAGCAGATACCAGAGCGACATCGCACCGGTTGCGACCTGCGGCGGAAGGTGCCCGGTCACGTGCAGCGCGTACCCCATGAGGAAGCCGAACACGCTGCTGAAGCCGATCGCAGCCTGAATGGCCCCGCACCATGCAAGGAGCCGCGGGAAGCCCCCGAGCGCCTTGGATTCGGTCCAGATGCCCCCGATCGAGTAACAGTTAAACCAGCTGACTGCGAAGTTGAGTGCAAGGATAAATAGCAGAGTCACATTGATCTCCTGTGATTGAAGGGAACTGCCTATTGCGCGCCGCCGGCGGTGCCGAATAGCGCAACAGCTGCTGGATCGCGGCGCATTAACTTGCCCTCGCGCTCCAGCCGCTTGAATGTGGTCCGCGCAATGCGCGCCGCCGCGAGATCCGGCCGCTCGCGCTTCATCCGCTTCCAGTAATCGCTGTAGATCTTGTCGCGTGGCTTGTTCGGCGGCTTTGGCTTGTCGACGCCCGCACCGGCTTTGTAAATCGGTGTGGTCGGGCCGTCCGCCGGGCGATACCAGTCGACGATGTGCATCTGCGCGCGGAAATGCTTGATGAAGTCACCGGCCGTCTGATTTGACACGCCAGCGCGCGTCGCCAACTCGATGCGTGTGCCTCGCCTCTTCAGAGCGCTCCACAGCGCAACGAACGCGGGACGCGTGTCGGATGTCCCGCGAGCCTGCCGGCGGCGCGGCAACTCAAGAGTCTCCGCGCGCATCTGTATGCCGCGAACAGACCTTCCGGGCAACCGCGCGGCCGAAACCTTCAACGGCGTGCGCAGCGTCCATATCTCGCGAAGGATCTCGTCTTCATCTTCCGACCAGCGCATTGCCGAACCACCTGGCCGCGTTGCATCAACCATCGATCTCTCCCACTGACTCGTCAGGCATGCCGTCACGCACCTCTGACCATTCCCTGTATGCGCGCCGCCACGTCGAGCACTTCAGCATCTGCGGCGCGCCGCCGAAGTCGAGCCAGTAGTGACATAGGCCGCATCCCGGCACCGTGTATTTGTCATCGGCCTTGCGCATCCCTGCTTTCCCGTGCTCGCTCTCGTTGCTGTGACACGGCACGATCGTGTCTTCGCGCTCGAGCTGGTGACAGACACCGGGCACGCGCAGATAGCAGATCTGGTCGCGGCACGCGTTGCGCATCTTCGCGTCGTGGCCGCTGCGCTTCTTCCGTGCTTTGCGCTTGATGCCGCCGCTGTGTAACTCGGTGCGCCAGTCCTTCGACTCGACAGGTGAGCTTTTCCAGGGGGTGCGGCGCAATGGCGTCTTACGGGTCAGCATGGCTCGTCCCGCAACTGGACGACGTCATCTAACCGAACGCGGTTGCTGTCAGGCGGGAAAGCCGGCAACGGGACACGCTGGTTGAAATGCAGCGGCACGCGCAGCTCAACCTCACCTGTCTCGAGGCGAGGCCAGTTCTCCGGCGGTGTGATCCAGGCAGGGATGCGGACATAAGCCGTGTAGCTGACGCGCAAGCCGCGGCGCAGGCTATTGCGGAACTTCCATGGCGAGTGGGCGAACGTGCGAACGAGCTCGACGACATCGCACTGGACGAGGCACGGCGGCCGCTCGCGCTGCGGCACGCCGTACACCGTGAATTGCGCCGGGACGATGAAGGTCATCTTCACTGCTGTTTCTCCCATGCCGCCGGCCGCATCGGGTGCTCACCCATCAGCGCGCGCTTGATGCGGATGTCGTTTGGCATCTCGGCGTGCAATGCGACGAGCAGCTCACGCCATCGCGCGAGGAAGTCGAGCGTGTGACGGTGGTTGTTCTGCGCCTGCTCGAGTCTTTGCGAGGTACCAGCCCTGTCTGCCACCACCACGGCGAATGCCTCGTCGTGCCCCTCGATCTCGGCCGCGGCCTGACGGATTGCTTCCCGTTGTTCGGCCTGCAAGCCCGCAAAGTCCGAACCGGCGATACCTCGGAGCACGCGGTGCAAGGGCTTTCTCACCATTCACCCTTAATGAAGTCGCGAAGCTTCGATCGCTTCACGTCGAGTTCCGTCTTCTCATCGAGAACGCGCTGCTGGTGCGGGACGTACGCGGTACTCATGTCCATTTTCTCCGTGTGATTTGAGGGGCGTTACCGCCTACGTTTATTCCATTCCCAGATCCACACCTTCCCTTGCTGCTCTGCGTCGCGAGGGAGCACGAGGCAGGTGACAGACTTCGGCGAGATCTTAAGAATCTGGTACCGCCGCCCGGTAGCCGTCCGCATCTCGTCGCCGGGTTCCGGAAGCGGTGCATCCGGATCGACACGGCTGACGCGAAACTTCACGACGTCCCAGGCGGCTTTCATGGTTCCGGCGGCTCGCTGGCGAAATGTCAGGCCGGTGTGAAGTCGACGTAGAACTTGTCGCCGACGTTGAACTTGCCCCAGAGCTCGGGGTTCGCGATGTTGATCTGCAGGGTTGCGCCAGGCGAGAACTTCGCAAACGTGTTGTCCTCGTCGAGGCCGTCATCGCCGTACGGGGTCGATTTCGCCACCGCATGCATCGTCAGCGTCTCCATCGACTTTTCAGGTGTCTTGCCCGAGGCAGGATCGACCCAGCCCATGTGTGCCTGCACGAAACCAACTTGTAACTTCGCTCGCATCTTCGACATTTGTTGCTCCATGTTGAGGTTGTCACCAGCTGCGGCTGGTGAGGTCTTCTACGCGCTGGCTATCGGCAGCCGTCACGTTGAATGGTGAGAAACACGCTTCGTCAGGTCCGTGCCAAATGCGTGATCAGTTCGATCTGCGCACGCGCGTCGTTGATCCGGCGAATTAGCACCGCAAGCTCGGCGGATGCGGGTGAGAAATCGGGTTCCTTCCGCTCATCCCGATCGTCGTCTTCGCTCGACTTCAGCGAGTGGCTCGGCAGGAGGATCGGCGTCACGCGCCGGCGCAGATCCACGATGCTGGTTTCGAGACGTTCAGCAGCTGAATGCGCGCGATCGATCGCTGGCATCAGGTTGTTCTCGTCGACGCTGTCGTCTTCGTCTCTTGCGGGGTTGCTTGCCTTCATGGGAATCTCCGTTGCGATGTCACCAGCCATTGCTGGTCAGGCTTTCGATGCGCCAGCCGTGACGGCCGTCGCGTTGAATGGCAAAAAATCGGAATGGGAACTGCGCGGCCGCGACCTTCGTCTTAGCACGCGCGTCGTCTGTCCATCGGCCCTTCACCTCGCGAAACTCGAGTTGGCCGGCAGCTGTGATGACGGGGAAATCGATGGTGATAAACGTGTTGTCGGCGAGGCGCAGCTTGATTGCCTCGAAGCGGTACCAAAGGATCTCGCCGGCGTGCAGTTGCGGCTTAAGTACTTCGTTCTCGTACGCGGTCTCGGTCTTGTTCTGCTTGCCGCGCGACATTCGGCCGAGCTGCTGCATGCGCTCAACGGGCGAAAGGTCAGGCGCGTTACGCCAATCGTCGAGCACGCGTTCAGCATCCACACCCAGACCAAGCGCCGCGACCGATGCATGAATGCGCGCCGCCGCCTCCTCCGTGTTTTCGTATTGCATCAGGCGTTTCATCGCTGCATCCAGCGGGGCCGGATCCGTCGACGTAAGACACGCCGCCGCGCTCGCGATCTGTTCGCGAACCCGTGCGGTACCGACGCGACCATCAGTAATCGCGCTTACCGGGAAACGGACGGTGCCCTTGCTCATATCGGTTTCGAGACAAGCGATTCAAGCGTTTCGCTTCCATTCGCGATCGACAGACCGTGATAAACGATCATCTTCGGTAGGCACACACGCGCGTCGTTAAAAGGCAGGTTGTCTCTTCCCCAGCGATCGAGCGCATATGCTTCAAGCGCCGTCTCTGCGGCGACATAGAGAGTGCCGTCAGCTTGGATCGTCGCTTTCACGCGGGCACCTCGTCGAGCTGCTCGTCGTGCACCGGCACGCCGCGGACAGGTTGGAGCACGGAATCCTCAATTCCAAACAGGTCAATGATCATCGTCCCCGTTCCGCGACCCGCGGGCAGCGTGATCCTGACCGGTTCGAGAATTTTCCAAGCGTCCAATGCGCCTTCGGAACCGACGGTAAGGCGAACGACGCGAACGAACTTTCCTATCAGTTGCTCGCGAAGGATTGCCTCGATGTGAGGCTCAGATTGGGGCACACGAACCACGCATGCCAGATCTCCGGGTTTGCAGTTCATACTTCACCTCGCTTGGCGGCGCGCCGCCGTTCATACAACGCCTTGTTGATCATCGTTCCGCCGAAGTCATCCCGCGCACCAATGCCTTCGCCGCAATGTGGGCATGCCGGAACCATCGTGCGCGAGCGCCATGCGCGCTCGATCCGGCGCGCCGCCAACAGATGAACGCCCTCTTCCTGTGCCGTCGCCAACGTGTTTTGCGCGCGGGTAAGTTTCGCGATCGCGCGCTGGTAGTGCTCGACGAAATGGCCGAGCGCCCAGTGCGCGTCCAGCTGCACACCGCAGTCGTCGCACTTCACGATGTTTCCGTTGTCGTCGAGCGTGACGTGCATGTGGCGGCATTCGCCGGCGGCGCGAACGTAGCTGCTCTTGCGGGCGACGCGCAGTGCGTCGATGTCTATGACGTTGCTCAAAACGGCCCCCCGGTGAGAACCGTCCAGATTGATCGCCAGAACGACCGACGCACGCGCAGCACCTCTCGCGCTTCCCACAGATCTCCGTGCGGCCCGCATGTGCCCCGCAGACCTCGCATCGTTGCGCACGTGCTCACCCATCCGTTGATGAGGTCGCGTGGCGAATCGGGGTGGCGGCATGCCATCGGGAGATTGACAGGCGGATTCAGGCCTGCATAACGACACGTCACGCAAGTGCGCGGCGGCGCGGTCGGTTCGAAGTCAGGACGCATAGTCGTCAACGGGCATGAGCGCGTCGCCGAAGGTGGCGCGCGCGAACTGGTAGAGGTCGAGAGCGTTGAATTGCTTCGCATCCAGCAGCACGAATTCGGCTGCTTTTCGATCATTCGCAGCCTTGATGACCAAAACGCGATACCACGCGGGAGATTCGTTCGGCTTGCGATCACGAAACCCGATTTCGCGGGCGCGGATAGCGACGCGTTCATCGCTTCGGTACCACGGCAGCGCGTCGGGCATGACGCTGCTCTTGCCCACTAGCAGCTCGTCGACGAACGTGGCGAGAAAGCCCGCGTTCACCGGCAAGTCCGACTTGTCGCGCAAACGCGCCGCCACGGCAAACCCGTGCGCCGTGCGCAGTTGCTCCAGCGTCACGCAGCGGCCGATCCATGCGAGCACGTGGATCCGAGCTTTCGAACCGTCAAACGCGGGCGTTTTGCCGCGAGCGGTTTCGAGTGACTGCAGCAGCTCGACAATCGCCGCTTCGGCCTTCGCGCTGGCATCGCGTTCGGGCGGCGCGGCGTCGTTGCAGTTTTCGTCTTCACGCGGCAGCGGCGGCAGCTGTTCGGAGTTGTCCACAGCGTTGCTCGCGCGCGTTGCTGCTGCTGTAGTCTCTGCTGTAGTCACACCATCGTTAACGACCTGGACTTCGCCCGTTCCGCGGACAAGGTTTTGCCCGGTTGGCGGAGACGGGTTTTCCAAGTTCGGGGATTGGACTTCTTCCATTCCGGGAACTGGACTTTCACCATTTCCCGGAATGGACTTTTCCAATTCCCCGAAATGGACTTTTCCCATTTCGGGGAGTGGGCTTTTACCAGGCGGTGTAAGGGACGTTTTAGACTTCGGTGCGCGAGTCTTGCGAGGCTTTTTTCGCGGCCGGCCCAGCGGAAAGGATCCGCTCGAGCGCATCCTCGTCGACACGGAAATAAATCTTGTGCTCGATGCGCTTCTCGGTCTCGATCAGCACGCCCGAATCACGCAGGGCGGCGCGCGCGGAGCGCTGTTCCTCGTAGGACAGGCCCGTTTCGTTCTCCAGCTCGGCCGACGTCTTGTGCACGCCGAGCTCGCTCGTCGCCTTGTCCTGCCAGTAGAAGATCTGGCAGAACAGCACGGCGGCATTGACGCCGCCGAGGTATCGGGCGAGGAACGGATAATAGGCGATCGGGCGGCCGAGCTCGCGCAATACATCTGCGACTCTCATGCAACTCCCTCGCGGATATGACGCGGGATCCGGCGCTGGGCGTCAATGCGCTGTTCCCAATAGCGGTAGTAGAGATTGCGGTACCACTTGCCGATCACGGCCGGTGGCACCTTCTCGCGGCCGAGCACGTGCGGCGCGCGGGCCAGCACGATCTCGTAGCCGTCTGGCTGCGTGCTGAAGTGGTCGACGCGAGCGGGTTTCACATGCCAGACACCAGCGTGCCCGGGCACGAACTCGGGTATGCCGAGCTGCTCGGGGACGACATAGACGAAGCGCGTGATCCACGCGGGCATGCCCACCCACTTCGATTTCTTCAGATCCGCGCGCCAGTCGGCGATCGATACCTTGACTTCAAGTTCGGTGCCGTAGCCAGCGCCTGAGACCATCATGAAGTCCGCGCGGTATTCGTCGTAGCCGCGCGCGCCGGGAAGCGCATAGCGGACCGACGCCTCTGGAATCAGGGTGTTTCGACGATGATCGACGTGCCGCCGGATCGCGGCCTCAACGAGGCCTGCGTTAATCGGCCGCGCGGGCTGGACGTCATTGCTGCTCATCACGCGCCGCCACGTTCACCCGGAAAAGCGTCCGGCGACCGTCTCTGAACTGCGTGACCAGGCCCATCGCTTCCAGCACCCTGATCTGCCGACGCACGCCGCTGTCGGAAATGCGGCATTTGACCGCGAGTTCCGGCACGCTCACCGTACACTCGCCGGTGCTTTGCACGCTTAGATGTGCAAGGCGTAGTAGTACGAGCAGGCCGAGACCGCTCAGCTCCGATGGCACGTCGGACAGATCCCAAGTGCAGTTTGTTAAATGGTGGGACACACTTTCTCCGACTCGGTAACCCGCACGCGTTCAGCCGCCTTGACGTTCACGAATGACCCCAAAACATGTGGACTAGCGCGCCCGCGAGCGCGCCGCCGAAGCTCAAGGTGAAACGCACCCACCAGCGGGCGCGCGGCGGAAAGAAGGCGCAGAACATCAGCGCAATGACGACCGCGCGTAGCAGCGCGTTGAGGACGTCAGTGAGCATCACAGCACGCCCACGAACAGACTCATTGCGTCGAAGAACATCACGCGCAGTACGATGAAAATCATGGTGGTAATTGACATATCGAACTCCTAGCCGCTGCACAAAACGACTGGTGTGCGCCAGTCAGCTTGTGCAGCAGCTAAAGCAAAAAAGAACCCCCAAGCACTGCCTATTTATTCCCAGCCTGTCCCGACTTGGGACGCGTTTCGAACGCCAGTACCTTCGGATGCATCAGGCCATAGGCGCTGCGCAACACGTGGTAACCAAGCAGATCGGGCGTCGATACGCCTTCCTGCGCCGCTCTTACCGCTAAGTCAGCTGCTTCCGGTGTGGGCAGTTCCACCGATAGGCTGGTTTTCTCTTCGCTCATGCGGCCAATTCCGTCCCATAGTGGGCCGCTTCGGCACTGAAATTTGTCAGGTTCGGCGGCAAAGTCCCAACCGTGCCAAACAGCTGCAATTCGAGGAGACGGCTCATAGCTGCCGAATCGCTATCAATGCCCTGCAGAGCCTTGAATTGCTGCAGGCCGGAATAAATCCGGTCCGACAGACGTGTCTTTACTTCATTGCGGAATTGCGCACGACGACGCATAACGACCTCCTTTCAGGTGAAAAATGAACAACGACTTACAACCGACTTCACGCGCCGCCAGCGAGCGGCATGTGTGGAACGACACCTTGTGCGATGGCGTGCGTGAACTGCATCAACCGCTCAGTGGCGCGCAGCTCCACGCCAATACCGAAGGTGACCGAGCCATCCGCATGGACCGTGTCGCGGCCGTGACGCGTGCTCACGTCGCAAAGACCCTCGCGGATCTCGTTGACCTCGTCGAAGAGAAAGTGCAGGACATCGTCGGCCAGCTCGGGGCGATGGTCGATCGCGTTGAGCAGCTGGTCGATGACGGAATGCAGCAAAGCGGGCTTCATTCGGCTCATCTCCGCGCCGTAAGGGTGAGGGTTCACACCCCGTTTAGAATCGGTGGCTTCCACACGCACCGCTTCACAACAAAGGGGAACCCTCATGGAAGCAAACACGTACTTTTTCTACCTCTACAAATCGCCCTTCGGTGCCATGACCATTCGGCCGGATGTGGATGGACGTCCAGCGTGGTTTCTCACGTACGAGACGTTCAGCCGGGCAAGCAGCGGCGAAATCATCGTTCAGCCCGTCGTTCTCGATTTGGGCTGGCGCACCGCCGAAAAAGCCGCCGAAGCCGTCCGATCGCAAACGACAGGATGGAAACTCTGGGACTCGCTTCCCTATGTGATTCATCCGGCCGCTCTGGACGACTGGACGCAAATCGAGACAACGGGCACGACGCAGCCGCATCGCTAGTCACTGCGCGAATTACCTCGCCGGCCTTAAGAGCGGGCACGCGCACGCCGTCGAAAAGCGTAGGCCGTTCAAGTCCCACATCCGAAAGTCGTTGCGCCTCTCGCCGGCGCTGTGCCAATAAATCGTCCCAATCGGAGCCGGTTTCCGCGCGGAGCGTTTCCAGGCCGGCATCGCGGTGCACATGCGCCGCCATCTGCTCGCGAAACCGACCGATATCCGCAGCGGGTGGCCGAATCCACGGCAGCCATGCGGCCATTTCAGGACACGGTGCGCGTTCGGCACGCTTGCGGATCTGGCCGCGCACGGGCACCAACATCGATCGGATGCGCCGCATGTCAGACGCCCTCCTTCGAAATTCGCCTCGATGCCTTACCCTTTGCTCGCCGCTCGGACCGGCCGCCCGTAGGCGGCTGCGCATCGTCGACGGATCGAGCGGACTCAACCTGCGACTCGGCAGACCCATTCAGCTCCGGCCAGATCTTCCACCAGTCTTCGGGTCTGCTGTCCTCGCGCCGCACCTTGCCATCGGTAGCCTTCTCCAGACCGACGCAGTTCTCTGGACTGGGCAGCCGCCCGGAATATTTGTGGCGCCACTGTCTCAATTGCGCATTGCTCTTGATGGGATAGCCGAGCTCCTCCATTCGCTTACGAAGCTGGGAGATCGTCAGCGCGTCTGGCGCGGAGAGGTATTGGTCGAGATCCATGCACGCATTCTAGTAGCGTACGCTACTAGTTGCAAGGAGCGTTTGCTATGCGTAGCTGGTGCTACGCTACGAAAATGAATGAACGTGAACTGGCGCGACAGCGCATCGAGGCTCTTAGAGCCGCGATCGACAAACTCTGCGGTGGAAATCGAACCGCCTTTGGCAAGCGTCTCGGCTATAAGGACGGCGCTTTCGTGCGTCAAATGCTTTCTGGCGATCGACCTGTCACCGAAAAAACGATACGGGCGATCGAAGCGCTCCCCGGCATGAAAAATTGGTTTTCCGAGGCGACGATCGGCGTGCCCCACCACGGAGCACATGCTTCACCGGCAGCAGCCGAGCACAAAGTTGGGGCCAGCGATGCACCAAACACGGGCGAAAAACGCGGTCTTATTACCACCGTAGGTAAAAATACCTGGTCTAGGATGGTAAAAAGTGCTGAGCTTGATTCTCAACATCAGGGGACATATCCCCTGATTTCATGGGCACAAGCTAGAACCTGGGATTCCATTGTGGACAACTTTGCGTACGGTGATGCCGAGCAGTGGCTCGACTCACCGGTTGCTGTTTCTCAGAAGTCGTATTACCTGCGCGTACGCGGTGAAAGCATGTACGACCCCGCGGACCATCGCTCCTTCCGCGAGGGAGAGATCGTGCTCGTTGATCCGAAGGGGACGCCGGACCACCGTAAATTCATAGTTGTAATGGTCGATGGCGAGGCGGAGCCAATTCTTCGTCAGCTAATTTCGGAAGGCGAACGGATCTATCTAAAGGCGCTGAATCCCGCTTGGCCCGAGGGGATAACTGAGATCCAAGACAATGCGGTCATATGCGGCGTCGTAAAAACGAAAATCGTGACGTACGACTGATTCTAGGAAGCCCCGCACGCCCGGGGCTTTTTGTCGCAAGGTACAAAAAAACCTTCATCTAGTAGCATTCGCTACTTGATTTGTCTCGTAGCGTTCGCTACTATCTGCTCCATCGCAATGCGATCAGGAGCACACCATGAACGCGAGAAAGGCCGGCCGCAAAGCCGCGCGCCATTCCCTTGATGGTCACATCCGTTTCGTCGTTGCGACAGCGAGGTCGATCGAAGTACTCGACCTCCGCGCGGTGGCGACTCGCGGTTCCCGCATCGACGTCATCGCAGCCTATTTCGCCGGCAAATGCGTCACGCCGCGCAAACACTGACTAGGGGACTGTGATGTCGCTCGAAAAACAACAGGCCACGCCGGCGCCGAAACGTGCCATGCGCGCTGCAAAGTCGATCCTCCGCTTTACTCGCAACGTGCTTGCCGTGTTCGGAGTGTTCTTCGTGTACCTGCTCTGGCACGGCTATGACGCCTATCAGGCTGAGATGGCCGCGGCCGCGACCGCGACTGACGCCGCGTGCGTTAAGACCTCGCATTGCATGTGAGACGGCCATGGCAACCAATGACTATGTGGGCGTGCACGGCGGCTCGAACATCGTTTTTGTGCTAGTCGCCGACCGTCGGAAATTCGACAACATCCCGTTGTCTGTTCGCGAGGCCAACAAGCGTGCCGCGGGCGGTGGCCATTTGCTGGTCAAGAGCATGCATGGCAAAGACGCCCAGGAAGGCTCGAATCGTATATCCGTGATCTTCCAGCACTGGATCGTCAGCCCCGATTTGGATCGCCTCGGCTCGAAGGAAGGGGCCTGACATGCGTCCGACCCCGGTCCGCCTCCCCGACGAGCTCCTCGCCCCGGCCTGCCTTCCGCTCGGTGCGGGCAATCCCGACGCCGCACTGTTGAATCCCGCACTGCGCGCCGCCGTTCAAGCGGCCGTGCGGGCGCAGCTCAATCCGAATCCTCGCGCGTCGCGCCGACCGCCCAGACGCGGCGCCGGAGCCGCCTATCCGCAACTCGATTTCAGCGCGCCCCTAGTCGACATCAAAAAGCGCGCCGCCAACGACCTTGATGGGGAATAACTCATGTCACTCACCAGCTGGATCTTCCTTTCGTTTCTCGTGGTCGTGGCCGCTGCCTGGGCATCTGTACGCGTCGCGGCACAGTTCGACGCCCTGTTCGAATCGCATAGCGCTGCAGAAGCCGATCGCGTTGGTTCGGAAGCGCAATCGCGGCGCGCCGTCCCAGGGGGACAGTGACATGCGTTATTACCACGGTGGCGCCGGCCACCTCCAGAAGGATCAGATCCTTCTCCAACCTGCAATAACGACCGACGCCCACGCCGCTTTCGTTGATGCCGCGCTCGTCCGCTCGGACAGCGGCGCCGTCTATGAGGTCATTCCGACGCGCGGCAGCGCACGGATCGTTCGCATCGTGCAGGTGCTCACCAAGCAAGAGCGTGATGCGGCGACGCGCCAGCTCCCCAATGCACCTGCATCCTGATTTGCCGTGGTCCCTCGCCGACTATTCCCCGACGGCGAGTTTTGGGTGGGCGGCTTGTTCAGCGCCCCGCTTTTTAAGGATTCGAAATGCTATCCACAGAAAAATTTGATCAATGGGCCATCGTCGAACTCTTCGGCCATCAGCGCATCGCTGGCCGCGTGAGCGGACAGACGATCGGCGGCTGCGCGTTCGTGCGCGTCGACGTGCCGGCGCTCGAAGCGGCCGGCCATGAGCCTGCGACGCAAGCCTTCACGAAGCTCTACGGCAACGGCGCCATCTACGGCATCAGCTTCGTCGACGAGGCGGCCGCGCGCATGACAGCGCGTCAGCTGCGCGTGCAGCCGATCGATGAGTTTTCGCTACGCCGCGCGCTGCAGGATCTGCCCATAGATCGCCGGCAGCCATCGTTCCTTGAAAACGAGACGGAATAGCCGCTGCGCGCCGGTGCCCACGCCGTGGCAGATCCTTGCATCACTCGACGATCGAAGCATCGACTTGCGCGAAGCCCATCAACTCATGCGTGCGCACCTGCGCGCCGCCAGGCGTCGGCGAATGACGCGAACTGTGAAGGGATCACAACCATGAAATCGATCTTCATCTTCGACGACACGCGTTCCACGGACCTCAGAACGTCGGTCCTCGCTCTCGGCGAAGACGGCCAGATCGTCACCGGCGTCCGTTTTGACGATGCCTGCGCGCCTTACGCCGCATACGCGATGGGTGCCGCGCATTCGTTCAGCGGGCAAGAACATGCAGGCATCGCGGAGGCTGTCGACTACACGCGCACATGCGTACTGCGCCGCTACGACGAGGTCTACGGTGCTGGCAACTGGATGCCGATCTGGCTCGACAGTCCGCGTGCTGTCCCTGAATGGCGTCACGCGATGTCGATCGTGCGTCAACGTGCCACCGCTCCGATGCCTTCGCCCGCATTCGGCGATACCGCGCTCAAGGGAATCTTGCGCGATGTGATGAGCGGCAATGCCGCCCCGCACGGCGTCACAAAACACTAAAGAGGAGAAATGTCCGTGCAGACCACACAAGAGGCTTCCGTCGAGTTTATGCCGCTCTGTTCGATCCAGCCGTCGCCGACCAATCCGCGCAAGCGCTTCTCCGATGCCGATCAGGCCGAGATGGTAGCGAGCGTTAGCAAGCACGGTGTCCTGCAGCCGATGCTCGTGCGCCCGTGGCCCAATGAGCCCGGCCTGTTCGAGCTCGTCGCCGGCGAACGTCGTCACCGCGCCGCCACCGCTGCCGGCCTGAGCGACGTTCCGGTGCTCGTGCGGGATCTCTCGGACGACGAGGTGCTCCATATCCAGATCGTCGAGAACCTGCAGCGCAAGGATCTGCATCCGCTCGAAGAAGCCGACGGCTATAAGGTCCTGTCCGATCGCGGCCACACGCTCGAGCAAATTGCCGACGAGGTCAGCCAGACGAAGACGTATGTCGCGCAGCGCCTGAAGCTGTGCGTGCTCAACGCGTCCACGCGCAAGCTGTTCTTCGATGGCAAGCTGACGGTCGCGACCGCGTCGCTTATCGCTCGGATGCCTGCAGAGCTGCAGGAGAAGGCTGCCAAAGAGATCGTGGCGCCGTGGATCGACGGCGAACCGCGGTCGGCGAAGGCCGCATTTGCGCATATCGAGCGCACGTACATGCTGCGGCTCGACCAAGCCCCATTCAAGCCGTCGGATGCCGAGTTGGTGCCGGCGGCCGGCGCGTGCGGTCCGTGCCCGAAGCGCACCGGCAATCAGTCCGACCTCTTCGGAGACGTGAAGAGCAAAGATACCTGCACGGATCCGGCCTGCTACGAGACCAAGCGCGCCGCCGCGGCCGCGCAGAAACGCGCCGACGCCGAGGCTGCGGGCCGCAAGGTCATCAGCGGAAAGGAAGCGAAAAGCGTGCTCCCGACCCAGTACAGCGCAATGCAGGGCGGCTATGTGAAGCTCGATGATCGCTGCCATGACGACGCGAAATCGCGTACCTTCCGCCAGATCCTCGGCGCGAAAGGCGTCAAGACGGCCGCCCTGCTCGAGACACCGTACGACGGGCAGCTGGTCGACGTCATGCACAAGTCGGATCTGAAGAAAGCACTCGCCGACAAGGGCATCCAGGCGCGCAGCGCCGGCTCGTCTAATCCGTCCCAGTCGGCGGAGAACGCCAAGAAAAAAGCGGCCGATGCATACCGCGGCGAGCTATTCCGTCGGGTTCGCGAAAAGCACAGCGGGACAGGCCTTGACGATTTCGATCTGAAGATCGTCGCTGTCACCTTCTATCGGCGTCTCTGGAATGAGAACCAGCGCCGTCTCTCGAAGCTTTACGACTGGGGCTCGAAGGCGATAAGCGAAGCCGACTTTGCGAAAAAGGTCGACGAGTTCGAGAAGAACGATTCGGAAGCGCTCGGGCGCCTGGTGATGGATATCGCGCTAATCGGCGAATCGGTCGCCGAGAACTATTCGAGCGCCAAGCCCGAGCTGCTCGAAGCAACCGCGCGCGTGCGTGGCATCGACCCGGGCCTCGTGCGCAAACATGTCGAAGGCGACATGAAGCCGAAGCGGCCGACACCGATACCCGCGAAGAAGATGCCCGCCAACGCGCCCAAGCCGCCAGCAAAGGCAGCAGGCAAAAAGGCTGCGCCCGCCAAGAAGCCCCCCGCAGCAAAGAAGGCACAAGCGCCGAAGAAACCGATCGCCGCGAAGAAGTCGACGAAGAGGGCTTCGCCTGCCGATCTGTTCAATAGCGACGAGGCCAAAGTAGCATGGCCGTTCCCGACGGATTCAGGGCGGCGCCCGTGACCGATATCGTCGAGATTGCGCGCGCCGCCGGTATGACGGTGTTGCTGGACGGCCAGATCGGCCGCCAGCAATACCAGAGCGTCACGGGATCACTCGCCTCCCTCCACCGCTTCGCCGATGCTTACTGGACGCCCGAGGAATCCGACCTCGGGCGACTCGCGGAACGTCTGAAGAACCGCGCCGCCCTGCAGATCGATGACACCGACGCGCAGCTCATGCGCGATGCCGCGCGCGCGATCGCGCAACGGCATTACACGAATCTCGCGCAAGAAGCCGCCGCTGTTGCGGCGATCGTCGGTTAGCAATCATGCCCTGCACGCCTTTTCGCTCGCCCGGCGGCGTCTCAGGAATCGTCTGCACGCGCGGCCGCGAGCGAACGCCGCGCTGCTCGGTTCCCGGCTGCAAGGAGCCGAGCGGTTTCCAGTGCGATTACCAGGTGCGTGCTTCAAAAACATGTGATCGGCATCTGTGCGCGGTGCATGCGCATCAGGTCGGCGCCGACACCCACTTCTGCCCGACGCATCTGCCGGAGTCGAGCAGCGACAAGAGACAGAGCGACTTTTTCGAGAACGAATGATGAACACCAAAACCCAGATGAAGATGGCGAAGGCGTCGAAACAGGACGTCGACGCGGCCATAGAGCTTGCGAGCATCCTCGGCGATATCGACAAGGGCTATTACCCGTCGACGCCCAACGCAGAAGATCCAGACGAACCGACGTTCTTCGATGCCGACGATTCCGAGCACCTGCGTGCGTTCTATGACCGGGTGAAGGGTTGTCTCGACGCGGCGCCCGGCGGGATGTTCCGCGTGATCTGGGGCTTCAGCATGATCATGAGCAGTGACATGATCGACCCGGATCTCGACTATCTCGCGTTTCATCCGAGAATCGTCAAGGCGCTCGCACGGAAGCCGGCCGACCTGATGTCGCTAGCCTACCCGGCAGAGATGACGCCCGAGCTGCACCACGTGCTCGGCATGATGTGCTTTCAGCTCGCGCGCTATGCGCATCTGTTCCGGGCCGTCGGCGCCGATATCAAGACGCGCGCCGAAGACGAGCAGGCCTATTGCCTCCATTGGCTAATCAAGCACGTGCTCGCGCACGGCGCTGAGTGGGCCGACCACGCTGATGCCGACCTCGCCGCAGCTCGAGCAAAGCTTCCGGATGCCTCGAAATGAGCGGCCATGGCCCCATCCAGTCGCAGCACTCGAAGGTGATGAACGAAGTCGCCGAGCTGCTCGACCGCGCTTTCTCCGGCTACGGATTCACGCTGATGGTGTTCGACTTCGAAGTGATCACCGGCGGTTACATGAATTACATCAGCAACGCGAATCGCGCGGACATGGTTGTCGCGATGAAGGAGTTCATCGCGGCTGAAGAAGGCTGCGCCCATGAACCACCTGGAGCCGTGCAATGACCGACCATCCCCAACCGTCTGATGCGAAGCGACTGATCGAGCGCCATGCGAACGCGGCACGCGCACTTGAGCATATGTATACGGAGAAGAATGTCGAGCGGCTGAAAGCGATCGGCGAAGTGCTCGAAGCTGCTCTCGCTGCTACCAGTGCAGAGCGGGTGGCATGGGTCGACGAGAAAGCAGACGTGCTGGTGTTCGGCGGCTGGGACAAGCAGCCGTTCGCGAAATCGTACAGACCGGTGTTCTACGCCGCCCCTCTCACTCGCGAAGCCGCGACTGTGCCAAGCAAAGAGACCGTGATGCGCCTGTTCAACAAGCACGGCGGCCCGGTGCCCGACGAAGGCTGGTGCCTCAACGAAAGCGGCTTGAACGACTTCCTGCGCGATCTGTTCGCCGCTCCCCGCGCTCTTGCCACCAGTGCAGACCAGAGCGCGAGTAAAGGTGTGCCGGTGGCGCTGAGCGACGAGCACATTGAGGAAATTCGGACCAACATCAGCATGCTCGAAAGCAGAGCATGGCCCGGCGATCGCTACATCGCCGCACATTTGAATCTTTTGCTCACCACTCCCGCGCCAGTAGCGCCGACAGACGAGCAATCCAACGCTCCGATGGCCGCCCAAGGCCCGATAGCAAGGGAGGATGCAATCCGAATGGTCAAGGAATATGCGCGTTCTTTGAAGGATGAGCGCAACGATCAGACTGCGATGCGCTTCTGGCATATCGTCAACTTGCTTTGCAACGGCTATGCGTCGCAAGCCGCGCCAGTAGCGCCGACAGACGAGCGGGCGGCGATCCCCGAAGAAGTCAGGCATGCGCTGACGCATGCGATCGGTGGATGGCGCGGAGCGGCTTGTGGTACGCGTGATGATGAAGAAGGCGAGCAGCGTTCAGCGGATTACAGACGTCGCGCGCAGGTAATCGAGGATTGGCTCGCCACCTGCGCCGCATCCACGGCCGCCACGGTGACGCTGACAGCCGCGCAGGCCAGCGAACGCGATCATGCGTTGATCGAAGCAATCGAGATTGTGCGCCGCTGTACGAGTAGCCCAATCGATGTCGAAAGTCGTATCTGTGACCGCCTGGTTGTCGAAGGCGCAAGGATTATCGGTGCACTTGAAGCGGCACGTGTTTTCGGAGCGGCTGAAGGCACCGAACCTGTTCCGCGCGCCAGCGATGCGCTCGCACGCGAAGCCATTGGACTGCTTAGGCGTGTGCGACAAGTCCATACCGGTGAGTCGCGGCAACCCGCGGCCGTCGAGCGCGACGTTGAAGACTTTCTCGCGCTGAATGAAACCGCCCGGCCAGTCGCAGCCGATACCGGCGCGACGTTGCGTGCCGATGAGATCGATGAGTTTTCGCAAACGACCCAAGATTTCGAGGATAGCGGCGAGACGGCGACCGAGTACGAAACCCTGATGGATTGGGCGCAGCGCGGCTTACTCGAGTGCGATCACTTCAAAGTCACCACGGATGGCGAACGCGCACTCGCGGCGGCGATCGCGGCCGCGGCGGTTAAGACTGGGGAGGCAACGTGAAGACCATCCTCGACCCGTGCTGCGGCAGTCGAATGTTCTGGTTCGATCCCGTAAACCCGCACGCGGTGTTCGGCGACGTGCGTTCTGAATCGATCGTCGTCACCGACCGCTCTCACGTTCAGGATGGCACGCGCGCGCTGACCATTGAGCCCGACACATTGATGGACTTCCGTGCGCTGCCGCATCCGGATGGTTCGTTCAAGCTTGTCGTGTTCGATCCACCGCATCTAGTGCGTGCCGGGCCACGGAGCTGGCTTGCTGCGAAATACGGAAAGCTCGGGCCTGACTGGCGAGAGGACATTCGACGGGGATTCTCGGAGTGCTTTCGCGTGCTCGAAGACCACGGCGTGTTGATTTTCAAATGGAACGAGACGCAGATCAAGGTCGGTGAGATTCTGGCGCTCACGGACCGCACAGCGCTGTTCGGGCATAAGTCGGGCAAGCGCGCACGCACTGGATCTGCTTTATGAAAATCGACAGCACCGAAACCCAGGAGCGCTCGTGAACCGCGCCGTCACACATACGTTGGCCACGCTCGAGCTGACAGAGTGCACCTACCGTGAAATCGAACGCAAGCTCCGCGCCGCCGGCTACGGCCATCTGTTCGTGCAATGCGCTGATGGATCTGCCGCGATCGATATGACTGGCATCGCGATCGCCATCGCGCCGCACCCCGCGCGCCCTTACTGCACTTGCGGCGGCGGTGGCCATCCGTCCTATTGCGAGGTGCACGCGGCATGAGCAAGAACAGCAAAATCGAATGGACCGACCACACGTTCAATCCGTGGGAAGGCTGCCAGAAGGTCGGACCGGGCTGCGACCATTGCTATGCCGAGGCGCGCAATGCACGCTTCGGCGGCGGTGTCGCGGTCAACTGGGGTCCGGGCGCGCCGCGGCGTCGCACATCGCCGGCGAATTGGCGTAAGCCACTCGCGTGGAACGCGGTGCATCGAGAGTTCTTCGAAGCGCACGGCCGGCGCCAACGCGTCTTCTGCGCGTCGCTCGCCGATGTGTTCGACAACGCTGTCGATCCGGTATGGCGCCGCGATCTGTTCGACCTGATCGAGCTAACGCCGAACCTCAACTGGTTGCTTCTCACGAAGCGGATCGGCAACGTCTTCGATATGGTCGCGCGTGCGCGGGCGCACGACTGGCTCGCGGGGCGCGACAACGTGTGGCTGGGCGCGACGGTCGTGAACCAAGATGAAGCCGATCGCGACATCCCGAAGCTGCTCGACGTGCCTGCGCGTATCCGCTTTCTCAGTATCGAGCCCATGCTCGATACCGTCGACGTGCAAGCCGCAGTGAAACGAGTCTGCAGGCAATGTAAAGGGATGGGCATCGTGCAAATGAGCGATGACGGCGGATATTGGACCGACTGCGCGTGCGAGCGCGCGTCTGGCCTGCACTGGGTCATCTGCGGTGGCGAGAGCGGCCAGATAGCGCGACCGATGCATCCAGACTGGGCGCGCACGCTGCGCGATCAATGTAAGTCGGGAGGCGTTAGCTTTCTTTTCAAACAATGGGGAGAGTGGGCGCCGGCGCCGGAGGTAATTACCGCTAGCGGGCCGCTGTTCCATCGGTTCGACGACGGTACATGGATGCAGCGCATCGGCAAGAAAGCCGCCGGTCGCCAGCTTGACGGCCGCACGCACGACGAATTCCCGCGAGGCGCAGCATGACGGAAATTCCAATTGTCTTCGGCGACACAGTTAAGGGCTTAGCTGGGTATGACACCCGCGTCGGCCGCGCTCTGAACAACGCTCTTCGCCGTGTTGAGGACCTCTTCCAAGGCATTTTTTTTCAGACATGCCGGCTTTGAGGTAGTGCTCGATGCTGACGTGACGCGGGTGGCCGACTTTTTCTTTAAATTTCATCACAATCGACGCCTCGCTTTTGTTTTGGATCAACGTGACGACGATCAGCACGCCGCTTACGACTTCCTGAACATTCGGATCGGCCATGGTTGCCTCCGCATAAAAGGTGGAGGGATCGTAGCATGAAGGCACTCTCCGTCCGCCAGCCGTGGGCGTGGCTCATCGTGCGCCCTGACCTCGTCGGCGCGGCGCGCACTGCGGCGATCGCCGCCGGCGAGCTAAAGGACATCGAGAACCGTACCTGGCCGACGAGATTCCGCGGCCGCTTTCTCGTTCATGCCTCGAAAGGTATGACGCGCGCCGAATACGACGATGCGCAAGATCCGCTCTGGGCGTCCGGCGGCCCAACGGTCGAACTGCCTCCGTTCGAGCAGCTCGAGCGCGGCGGCATCATCGGCGTCGCGACAATCGATGCATGCATTCATCCCGTCGACCGCGTATCGAAATGGCATGCCGATGGCCAATACGGTTTTCACCTCGCCGACTCGAAGCCGGTGCCGTTCATCGCGTGCAAGGGCGCCCTGCAGTTCTTCGACGTGCCGGTCGACGTCGCGACGCAGTTGCGCCAGATGCATGACCTCGGAGCCATTGTATGAGCGAAATCAAAACCCTCGGCGATGCGCTGCCCGACGAGATCGCGCGCGTCACGACAATTCTCGGTCATTACGTCGAGATCGGTCCCGCCGGCGCGTTCGGTGCCATGTTGATCCGCGCCTCGCTTGATCGCGCCACGCGCGCCGCCGCTAGTGGCGACATCGTAGCGATGATCCAGGCACTCGAAGATCTGAAGGAATACACGGAATGAGCACGCGAACCATCCTCGAGATCAATCACGACCATCTTGGTCATCTGCAGAAGCACCCTGAAATCTTCGCCGAAATCCTGGCCGAGCTCGGCATGTCGATACACGGTGCCGCGCTGAACAAGGCAAACGAGCGTGGGCACGCACTCGATATCGGCCATGGAGTCCGGATCGTTTTGCAGCGCCATCACTCCACCGACGTGACTGTGCAAACCGACTATGCGGGAGTTAGGCTTTGACTACCGCATATCCCCTTTCATGGCCGGAATCGATGCCGCGCGCCGGCCGTCGCGAGAAAGGCGCATTCAAAACGACGCTCGCCGGCGCGCTGAAGAACGTGCAGGACTCACTGCGACTCTTCGGCAGAGACAGCGGCAAGCCCGTCACCGGCATCGTCCTGTCGTCCAATGTGCCCTTGGGTGCGGACCGCCCAGGGGATCCGGGCGTTGCTGTCTGGTTCATGTGGGAAGGCAAGCAATACTGCATCCCCGTCGACCGTTACGAGACGCCGGCGGCGAATCTGCAGGCGATTCATCACGTGCTCGAGGCGCGCCGTGTCGAGTTGAGGCACGGCACGCTTGCGCTCGTTCGCGCGACGTTCGCTGGCTTCCGGTCACTGCCGGCGCCGGCGGCCGCACGCAACTGGCGAGACATCATCGGCGTGGCGGCCGATGTCCGGAACATGCCAGACGTGCGCATAGCCTATCGCCGACGTGCATCAGAGGCTCACCCTGATAAGGGCGGCTCGCATGAGGCAATGACTGAATTGAACGCTGCACTTGCTGCAGCTGAGAAGGAACTCAACGGATGACCGAGGCAGCACAACGCGTGATCGACGTCACGCGCAGATATTGGTTTGGAGAGTGAATATGTCCGACTCAATGTTTCTTTCGAACGACGAGCTCGTGGAACTCACTGGCCGCCGGCACCGCGCGTGCCAGGCGGAAGTACTCCGTTCGCTCGCGGTCGATCACAAGATCCGTCCGGACGGCCGCGTCATCGTCCTTCGGCGCCACGTTGAACAGCAATTCGGAGTCTCCGCCGAGCATGGGCGAGCTGCGGTGACGGAACCAGACTGGAGCGCTGCGTAAATGCCGAAGCCCAGAAAAAAAGAAAACAAAGGGCTTCCGAGCCGGTGGCGACATTCGCACGGGGCGTATTACTTCCAGGTGCCTAAGGGGCTGGAACCGGCGTGGGACGGCAAGCAGCTGTTTCGCCTCGGCAAGACGCTGCCCGAGGCCTACAAGGTCTGGGCTGATCGGCTGGCGACCATCGATGACGCGAAGACCATTGCGGATCTGCTCGACCGCTATCTGCTGCAGGTCGTGCCGACGAAGAAGCCAACCACCCAGGCGGGTAACGCTGTCGCGATCAAGCGGCTCCGTGCGGTGCTCGGTGCGATGGCCCTCAATGATCTGAAGCCGCGGCACATTTACCAATACATCGATAAGCGAGCCGCCAAAATTGCGGCCCGGCGTGAAGTCGCGGTGCTCTCTCACGCATACACGAAGGCAGTCGAGTGGGGCTACCTCGACCGGCATCCGTTCAAGGGTGAGATCCGCCTCGACGGCGAGAAGCCACGCGATCGATACATCGAGGATTGGGAAATTATTGAGTGCCTGTCTCTCCCGTCGCGGCGGAAGAAAGGCAGCGTGCTCGCCGTCCAGGCCTACATCCGCATCAAGCTGCTGACCGGATTGCGCAAAGGCGATCTGCTGAGAATCAGGGAATCGAATCTGAAGGAGGACGGCATCCATGTGACGCCGGGCAAGACGGAAAACTCGACGGGCAAGCGCCTGATCATCGAGTGGTCGGAGGAGTTGCGCGAGGCAGTAGAGATGGCGAAAGCGGCGAGGCCGGTGCAGATCGCACCCTGGCTGTTTTGCACGTTCCGGGGCGATTGCTACTTCGACGAAGTGAGCGGCCGCGCCGCCGGCTGGCAGGGAATGTGGACGAACTTCCTGAACAAGGCGCTAGAGGTGACGAAGCTTACGGAACGGTTCAACGAGCACGATCTACGGGCGAAATGCGCCAGCGATGCGGCGACGCTCGAGCATGCGCGGGCCCTTCTCGCCCATGCTGACGGTCGAGTAACAGAGCGCATTTACCGCCGCAAACCGGAGCGGGTGAAACCACTTCGATAGCCGCGCAAAGGTACAGCAGCCGTTTAAAGGTACAGTTCGCGAAATGCGCATCGCGCGCCGCCAGAGCCAGAAAGGAAAAGCGGCAATTGCCGGAAAGACCAGATTGTTTGCCCTACAATGCGCAGCATCATGCACGCCAACCGTCTTCATCTTCTCCTGCCCTTCGCGCTGCCCGCCGCAGCGGATGCCTCCACCGCCCTGCACGACATCCAGAGTCCAGCCCTCGACCGGCTGATCGCCCGCGCGACGCTGGTCGAACGGGTGATAGGCGAAGATTTCCAGCGCACGCTGCCGCACGAGCGCTGGGTGGCGCGCCAGTTCGGCGCGCTGCCAGGCGGCGCGGCGGCCGCCGACGAGGCGCCGCTTGCCCCGTACATGCTGCGTGCCGATGGCGGCGAACCCGGCAGCGCCACGTGGGCCTGCGTGCAACCGGTCCACGTGCGGATCGCGCACGACCACCTCGTGCTGATCGATCCGGCCTCACTCGACCTGTCCGACGAGGAAGCCAGCGTGCTGCTGGCGGTCGCCCGGCCGTTGATCGAGGAACTCGGCGTGCGTATCGAAGCGCCGAAGCCCGCGCGCTGGTACCTGTCGGGCGACGGCTTCGGCACGCTGGCAGGGGCGTCGCCGTTGCGCGCGAGCGGCCGCAACATCGAAATCTGGCTGCCGCACGAGGCGCATTCCGGCGACCGTTCGCGCGCCTGGATGAAGCTGCAGAACGAAGTGCAGATGGCGTGGTTCGAGCATCCCGTCAATGAAGCGCGCGAGGCGCGTGGCCTGCCCACCGTCAACTCGATATGGTTTCACGCGCAGGGAGCGGCACAACCGGTCAGGAGCCCGTTCGCGCGGGTGTTGTCCGACGCGGCGGCCACGCGCGGGCTCGCCTTGAGCGCCGGTGTCGAGACGGGCGCAGCGCCGGCGTCGTTCGCGGCGCTGACGGCGCTGGCTGCAGTTAGCGCCGCGGGCGGTGCATCAGGCAACGCCGCGGGCCGCACGTCTGGCGGCGCATCCGTAAACGCATACGTTAATGCCAACGGCGTCACGCTGGTCGAACTCGATCCCTTCTCCGCACCCTACATCGAGCAGGACTGGGCGCGCTGGAACGACGCGTTCGCCGCGTTGCAAACCGACTGGTTCGAACCGGCGCTGGCAGCACTGCAATCCGGCCAATTAAGCGAACTCGCCCTGACGCTATGCGGCGACACCGGCTCGGTGACGCTCACGGTCACGCGCGGCGACCTGCGCAAATTCTGGCGGCGGCGTGTGTTCGCCTCGCTATTCATCGAATGATCCACGGCCTTTCCGAATGACTCGAATCGTTACGCGCGCTGCTTCACCTGTCGACGCCGAAATCCTCACCCGCCACGGCCTGCATCCGGTACTCGCGCGCCTGTATGCCGCGCGCGGCGTGTGCATGCCCGATGAAATCGAAACCGGCCTCGCGCGGCTCGTGCCGCCTGCCGCGCTCAAGGGCTGCGAAGACGCGGCGGCGCTGCTCGCCGATGCGATTCAGGGCAAACGCCGCATGCTGGTGGTCGCCGACTACGACTGCGACGGCGCCACCGCCTGCGCGGTCGCGGTGCGCGGGCTGCGCATGTTCGGCGGCCAGATCGAGTATCTGGTGCCGAACCGCTTTGAGTACGGTTACGGCCTGACGCCCGAGATCGTCGCGCTGGCCGCCCGCAGTGCATCGGGCAAGCCGGAACTATTGATTACGGTGGATAACGGCATCGCCAGCGTGGACGGCGTGGAAGCGGCCAATGCGCTCGGCATCGACGTGCTGGTGACCGATCACCACCTTCCCGGCGACGAACTGCCGGCCGCACGCGCGATCGTCAATCCCAACCAGCCGGGCTGCACGTTCCCGAGCAAGTGCATCGCGGGCGTCGGCGTGATGTTTTATGTGCTGCTGGCATTGCGCGCGGAATTGCGCCGCCGCGGCGCCTTCAACGATCAATTCCCCGAGCCGCGTCTGGACGGTCTGCTCGACCTGGTCGCGCTCGGCACGGTCGCCGACGTGGTCAAGCTCGACGGCAATAACCGCGTGCTGGTCGCGCAAGGTCTGCAGCGGATTCGCAAAGGCAAGATGCAACCGGGCATCGCCGCCCTCTTTCGCGCCGCCGCGCGCGACGCCCGCAGCGCGTCGGGTTTCGACCTCGGTTTCGCGCTCGGCCCGCGCCTGAATGCGGCCGGCCGCCTGTCGGACATGTCGCTCGGAATCGAGTGCCTGACCACCGACGACATCGGCCGCGCCTGGGATCTCGCGCAGCAACTCGACACCATGAACCGCGAGCGACGCGAAATCGAAGCCGGCATGCAGCAGCAGGCGCTCGACGACCTCTCGGCGATCGATCCCGAGGGCGCGACCACCATCACCCTGTTCAATCCGGGCTGGCACCAGGGCGTGATCGGCATCGTCGCCGGACGGTTGAAAGAGAAATTCCACCGGCCGTCGTTCACGTTCGCGCTCGCCGACGACAGCGGCCAGCTCGTCAAAGGCTCGGGCCGTTCGATCTCGGGCTTCCATCTGCGTGACGCGCTCGATCTGATTTCGAAGCGCGAGCCGGGTCTGATCGTCAAATTCGGCGGCCACGCGATGGCCGCGGGCCTGACGATCGCCGCCGCCGACGTGCCGCGCTTTACGGCCGCGTTCGAGGCGGTGGGCCGCGAATGGCTCTCCGAAGAGGCGCTGTCGCGCACGGTCGAAACCGACGGTGAACTCGAAGACGCCTATTTCACGCCGCAATTCGTCGAAATGCTTGACGCCGCCGTATGGGGCCAGGGCTTCCCGGCGCCGGTGTTTTCCGGCGAATTCGACATTGCGTCGCAAGCGTTGGTGAAGGACAAACATCTGAAGCTGCAACTCGTGCGCGGTCGCCAGCGTTTCAATGCGATCTGGTTCAATCACACCGACACGCTGCCGGCGCGCACCACCGTCGCCTATCGGCTCGCCAGCGACACGTGGAATGGCGTGTCGCGGGTGCAATTGATCGTCGAGCACGCGGCGAGCTGAAGCGGCTGCCGGGTTGCTACGCGCGCGCAAAGCGCCAAAAATCACCGCAAAATCAACCCCAAACCCGCGCCGGATCGCTCAAGAGCCTCCGGCGCGGGGCGCCGATCGGCTATAATTTCGTCTTTTTACGAAGCTATAAAAGATCGACATGGAAGCGGAACGTCTCAACGCGATCGAAGCCTCACTGGCGGACCTGCGCACGCGCGCGGACTCGCTACGGGGGTATCTTTGACTACGACGACAAAGCACTGCGTCTAATCGAAGTCAACCGGGAACTCGAAGACCCGGACGTCTGGAACGACTCGAAGCACGCCCAGGCCCTCGGCCGGGAAAAGAAGCTGCTCGACGACGTCGTCGGCAAACTCACGTCGCTCGATAACGACCTGCGCGACGCGCAGGACCTGTTTGATATGGCCCGCGAAGAAGACGACGAGGAAACCCTCCTCGCCTGCGAATCCGACGCGCAAGGCATCGAACAACGTGTCGCCGACATGGAATTCCGCCGCATGTTCGCGAACCCGGCCGACCCGAACAACGCCTTCCTGGATATCCAGGCCGGCGCCGGCGGCACCGAGGCGTGCGACTGGGCGTCCATGCTGCTGCGTCAGTATCTGCGCTACTGCGAGCGCAAGGGCTTCAAGACCGAAGTGCTGGAACAGACCGACGGCGACGTCGCGGGCATCAAGAACGCCACGATCAAGATCGAAGGCGAATACGCATACGGTTTTCTGCGCACCGAAACCGGTGTGCATCGCCTCGTGCGCAAGTCGCCGTTCGACTCGTCGGGCGGCCGTCATACGTCGTTCTCTTCGGTGTTCGTGTACCCGGAAATCGACGATTCGATCGAAGTGGACATCAACCCGGCCGATCTGCGCATCGACACGTACCGCGCGTCCGGTGCGGGCGGTCAGCACATCAACAAGACCGATTCGGCCGTGCGTATCACGCACATGCCGTCGGGCATCGTCGTGCAGTGCCAGAACGACCGTTCGCAGCACCGCAACCGCGCCGAAGCCATGGCCATGCTGAAATCGCGCCTGTACGAAGCGGAAATCCGCAAGCGTCAGGAAGAGCAGGACAAGCTCGAAGCCGGCAAGACCGATGTGGGCTGGGGTCATCAGATCCGCTCGTACGTGCTGGACAACAGCCGTATCAAGGATCTGCGCACCAACGTCGAAATCAGCAATACCAAGAGCGTGCTCGACGGCGACCTCGATCCGTTCATCAGCGCCAGCCTGAAACAGGGCGTCTAAGCGCAACCGGCGCGGCATGCATCGCATCGCTGCGCCGCATCTTTTTACTGCCTGAGGTTTTTACACTGACTGGCCACCCGCATGTGGGATACCCCGATGCGGGCCACCGAATACCAAATCATCATGACCGAACCGACCCAGCCTAATGCCGCGCCCGAGGGGGACGACAACAAGATCATGGCCGAGCGCCGCGAAAAGCTGCGCGAACTGCGCGAGCAAGGCGTCGCCTATCCGAACGATTTCCGCCCCACGCATCACGCCGAAGATCTGCAATCGCAATACGCCGGGACCGACAAGGAAGCACTCGAAGCCAATCCGCTCGAAGTCGCGATTGCCGGCCGCATGATGCTCAAGCGCGTGATGGGCAAGGCGAGCTTCGCGACCGTGCGCGACGGTTCGGGTCAGATTCAGTTTTTCATCACGCCCGCCGACGTCGGCCAGGAAACGTACGACTCGTTCAAGAAGTGGGACATGGGTGACATCGTCGCGGCGCGCGGCGTGTTGTTCCGCACCAACAAGGGCGAGCTCTCGGTGCGCTGTACCGAACTGCGTTTGCTGTCGAAGTCGCTGCGTCCGCTGCCGGACAAGTTCCATGGTCTCGCGGACCAGGAAACGAAGTACCGCCAGCGCTATGTCGACCTGATCGTCACGCCGGAAACGCGCAAGACGTTCGTTGCGCGCACCAAGGCGATTTCGTCGATCCGCAAGTTCATGTCGGATGCCGACTTCATGGAAGTCGAAACGCCGATGCTGCACCCGATTCCGGGCGGCGCTGCGGCCAAACCGTTCAAAACGCACCACAACGCGCTCGATATGCAGATGTTCCTGCGCATCGCGCCGGAACTGTATCTGAAGCGCCTCGTGGTCGGTGGCTTCGAGCGCGTGTTCGAGATCAACCGTAACTTCCGCAACGAGGGCGTGTCGGTACGCCACAATCCGGAATTCACGATGATCGAGTTCTACGCGGCGTACACCGATTACAAGTGGCTGATGGATTTCACCGAACAGTTGATCCGCCAGGCGGCGATCGACGCGCTCGGCACCGCCACGATCAGCTACCAGGGTCGCGAGCTGGATCTGGCCAAGCCTTTCCATCGCTTGACGATTAGCCAGGCCATCCAGAAGTACGCGCCGCAATATACGGACGCACAACTCGCCGACGACGCATTCCTGCGCACCGAACTGAAGAAGTTCGGCGTGGACGCGTCGAAGCCGCAGTTCCTGAACGCCGGCGTGGGCGCGCTGCAATTGGCGCTGTTCGAAGAGACCGCCGAGTCGCAACTGTGGGAACCGACCTACATCATCGACTACCCGATCGAAGTGTCGCCTTTGGCACGCGCGTCGGATAAGTTTGCGGGCATCACCGAGCGGTTCGAGCTGTTCATCACGGGCCGCGAAATCGCCAACGGTTTCTCGGAGCTGAACGATCCGGAAGACCAGGCCGCCCGCTTCAAGAAGCAGGTCGACCAGAAAGACGCCGGCGACGAAGAAGCGATGTTCTACGACGCCGACTACATCCGCGCGCTGGAATACGGCATGCCGCCGGCCGGCGGTTGCGGCATCGGCATCGACCGTCTGGTGATGATGCTGACCGACAGCCCGAGCATTCGCGACGTGATTCTGTTCCCGCATCTGCGCCGCGAAGACTGATCGCCCGCCGCGTCGCTCGCGTCAACGGCTCGCAACAGAAAAAAGCCCGGCTCGATGCCGGGCTTTTTTTTCGGTACGTGAAAAACAACACACTCAACCTGACAGTTTGTAACCATCAGTAAAAGGTGCGTATCCGCCGCCAGGCCGCCGTTCTGCTGGCCTGCTGCGAACCCGCAGAAAATCAGGCGCCCCGCCGCGCTTCGCGCGCTTTGATGCAAAAGAGCCGCGATGATTGCCCGGAAATGGTTACAAAATGAAACTTTCCCGGGATCAATTTGCCCGACACTCAGTCTCAATAACAGTCGACTCTGCTCCAGACGGAGGCCAATATGGATAATCCAGATACCAAACCCACGCAACAACGTCGTCTTCACCCGCTTGTGGCTACCGCTGCGGGTGCAGTGATCATCGCCAGTCTCGCCGCGACCGCCGCTATCACGGGGCTGTTCCCGAAGGCGTCGAGTACCGGCGCGCAAACGGATCAGACCCAGTCCGCGCAAGTGACTACCCAACCGGGCGTGGTCGATTCGGCGGCGCCGGCCAATTCGGCTGCCCAGCAGGCGGCGGCACAACAATCGGCACAACAGGCACCCCAGCAACCGGCGCCCCAACCCGTCCCGACGCCGGCGCAGCAACAACAGTACGCCCAGCAGCAACAGGCCCAGCCGGCACCGCAGTACGCTCAGCAACAGCCGCAGCAACCGGCCTACTGCCCGACTTGCGGCACGGTGGTCGGCATCTCGACGGTGCGTCAGGAAGGTCACGGCACGGGTATCGGCGCGGTCGGCGGTGCAGTGGCCGGCGGCGTGGTGGGTAACCAGTTCGGTAGCGGCAACGGCCGCACCGCGATGACTGTGCTCGGTGCCCTCGGTGGTGGCCTCGCCGGTAACTCGGTTGAAAAGCACATCCGCAGTACGACGTCGTATTCGGTGCGGGTGCGGATGGAAAACGGCAAGACGCGCTACTTTACGTACCACGACGCGCCGCCGTTCCAGCAAGGCCAGCGCGTGCGGGTAGAAAACGGCACGCTGATAGCAAGCTGACCGCTGGTAGCCTGAAAGACTCTTCAGGCATTAAAAAAGGCGATTCCAATGGAATCGCCTTTTTCTTTGCCGCAGCGGGAACGGCATCAATCGCGCCCCGCCGCCGGCGGAAAATCCAGCCTGGTGCTCAGTAATCCGCGTCTTCGATCCATGCAGCCTGAATCGCTTCAAGGATTTTTTCGTTCGACCGGTTAGGGTCGTCGTCGAAACCCTCCAGTTCGGTCACCCAGCGGTGCAAATCAGTGAAGCGCACCTGCTGCGGATCGACGCCCTGGTGCTTGTCAGTCAGGGCCATCGCGATGTCTTGCGTATCGGTCCACTTCATGGCTGCATCCTCCAGTTAGTGATTTTCCTTCGCGTGATTAATCGAGTAGCGCGGGATTTCGACGACCAGATCCTGCTCGGCCGGCACCATCGCCTGGCACGACAGACGTGAAGCCGGCTCGAGCCCCCACGCCTTGTCCAGCAGATCGTCCTCGTCTTCCTCAGACGGCGTCAAGGCGGCGAAACCCTCACGCACGATCACGTGGCAGGTCGTGCACGCGCAGGACTTCTCGCACGCGTGCTCAATTTCAATGCCGTGTTCGAGCAGGCTGTCGCAGATGCTCTTGCCGGGCACGGCATCGATCACCGCGCCATCCGGGCACAGTTCGACGTGAGGCAGCACAACGATTTGAGGCATACATTTTCCGTTTGGGTCTGCGGCACGGCGGCCGCAAACAGGCTCCGTACCATTTTACTGGCGCCGCGCGGACTTTTTAAGTCTGCACGGCGCGGTTCATTGCCGGGTGGCGCGCATGGCGCGGCCACGCCGCCCATGCCGCAAGACGCTCAGATCTCGTCGAGCTTACGGCCGGCCAGCGCGCGGCGAATGCCCTTGTTCATGCGGCGGGCGGCGAATTCGTCGGTGCCTTCGGCGAGCGTTTTGGTCGCCGCTTCGATTGCATCGGCATCGTCGCTTTCAGCAATGTTGCGCAACGCGGTGAGCAGCGTGTCGAGTTCGGCGCGTTCGCTGTCGTCGAGCAATTCGGCGTCGGCGGCGAGCGCCGCGTCGGTCGCTTCCACGAGACGGCGCGCTTCCACTTGCGCTTCACGTAGCGCACGCGCGCGCATGTCGACTTCGGCGGTCGAAAAACTCTCTTCGAGCATCCTGGCGATGTCGTCGTCGGCGAGACCGTAGGAGGGCTTGACCACCACCGACGCTTCCACGCCCGAGCCCTGTTCACGCGCGAACACGGACAGCAAACCGTCCGCATCGACCTGATACGTGACGCGAATCCGCGCCGCGCCAGCCGCCATCGGCGGAATGCCGCGCAACTCGAAACGCGCGAGCGAACGGCAATCGTTGACGAGTTCGCGCTCGCCTTGCACGACGTGGATCGCCATCGCCGTCTGGCCGTCCTTGAAGGTCGTGAAATCCTGCGCACGGGCGACCGGAATCGTCGAATTGCGCGGGATGATCTTTTCGGTCAATCCGCCCATCGTTTCGACGCCGAGCGACAGCGGAATCACGTCGAGCAGCAGCCAGTCGTCGCCGTCGGCACCACGATTGCCCGCGAGCAGATCGGCCTGGATCGCAGCGCCAAGCGCGACGACCTGATCCGGGTCCAGATTGATCAGCGGCGGCTGGTCAAAGAACGACTCGACCGCGCGGCGAATCACCGGCATGCGCGTCGCGCCGCCCACCAGCACCACACCCTTGATCTCCTTGGTCGCCACTTTGGCGTCGCGCAGCGCTTTCTTGGTCGGTCCGAGCGTGCGTTGAACCAGCGCCTGAGTGATGGCTTCGAAAGTGGCCTCGTCGACCGTCAGATCGATCTGGGTGCCGTTCGAGAGCTTTGCCTGCACCTTCGCATTCGGCGCATCGGACAACGCCTCCTTGGTCACGCGTACGCTGTCGAGCAGCAGGCGGACGTCTTCCGGTGCGAGCGTGTGCGGCGCGATGCCCGCCTGCTCCAGTACGTGGCGATACAGGGCATGGTCGAAATCGTCGCCGCCCAGCGCGGAATCGCCGCCTGCCGCGAGCACTTCGAACACACCCTTGGTGAGCTTCAGGATCGACAGATCGAAGGTGCCGCCGCCGAGGTCGTAGACCGCGAAAAGACCTTCGGAGCCGTTATCGAGGCCGTAGGCGATCGCGGCCGCGGTCGGCTCGTTCAGGAGACGCAGCACGTTCAGTCCGGCCAGACGCGCGGCGTCTTTGGTCGCCTGGCGCTGCGCTTCGTCGAAATATGCGGGCACGGTAATGACCGCGCCGACCAGCTCGTCGCCAAGCGTGTCTTCGGCGCGCTGGCGCAGCGTCGCAAGAATTTCCGCCGACACTTCGACCGGGCTCTTCACGCCGTCGACGGTACGGATCTGCACCATGCCAGGTGCGTCGATGAAATCGTACGGCGCATTTTCGGCGCCTTCCACTTCCGCCTTGCCGCGGCCCATGAAGCGCTTGACCGAGACGATCGTGTTGCGCGGATCGGTAGCGGCTTCAGCCTTGGCCGTGCGGCCGATACGGCGGCCGCCTTTTTCCAGGTATCGCACCACCGACGGCAGCAGCACATGGCCATCTTCGTCGGGCAGCACGTCGGGCACGCCGCTGCGCACGGCGGCGATGAGGGAATTGGTCGTACCAAGATCGATACCGACCGCCAGACGCCGTTGATGGGGCGCCGGCGCCATGCCGGGTTCGGAGATTTGCAGTAGGGCCATCTGGATCTTCTCGGAGCCGCAGGGCTCCGTCCTGAATTTTCGCGTTGCTGGATATAGTGCTACGGCTGCTATCGCTGCGTATTCTTACGTACTCGTGCGTGCTTGTGCGTGGCGTCGCCGCGCGCCTGACTGCCGGCGGGCTAGTTCTCGAGCCGCTCGATCTGCGTGCCGATTTCCGACGCCACCCGCTCGATGAACATCAACTGCCGCACCGCCTCGCCCGCCGCCTGATTCGCGCCGCTGTCGAGCAGTGCGCCGAGCTTGTTAAAGCGCATGCGCTCTTCGTCGCGCAGTTCGGTCAGCAAGGCGTTGAGCGCGTCGACGTTCTTTGCCGCGGCCGCGTCTTCAATGCCTTCGCGCCACTCCATCTGCTGCATCAGAAACGCCGGCTCCATCGCCGTGTTGTTGTGCGCGCCGACGTCGATGCCGCGCAGATGCAGCAGATAGGTCGCGCGCTTCAACGGATCGCGCAGCGTCTGATACGCCTCGTTGGTGCGCGTCGCCCATTGCATCGCTACGCGCTTTTGCGCGTCGCCGGCCGCCGCGAAGCGGTCCGGATGCACTTGTGCCTGCACCGTGCGGTAGGCGTGATCGAGTACCGCTGCGTCGAGCGCGAATTGCGCCGGCAGATCGAACAGGTCGAAGTGGCTGTCGTTCAGCGAGACCATCGGATAAAAGGAGTCCGTTCAGGAAAGCGCACCGGAGTGCAGGCTAAAAACGCGGATCGAAAGCGCCACGGAGGTTCAACGGCAAGCTCGGCATGCTGGACACCGAACCCGATGCGCGGATGAAACTAAAAAGGCGGCCCGCGCCGCCTTTGATCCGCTGCACGCGGAGTGAGCCGATCTACACGCGGAACGATTCGCCGCAACCGCACTCATCCTTCACGTTCGGGTTGTTGAACTTGAAGCCTTCGTTCAACCCTTCGCGTGCGAAGTCGAGTTCGGTGCCGTCGATATAGGCGAGGCTCTTCGGGTCGACAATGATCTTCACGCCGTTGCAGTCGAACACTTCGTCTTCGGGCGCGAGCTCATCCACGTACTCGAGCTTGTAGGCCAAACCCGAGCACCCCGTGGTGCGCACACCCACGCGCAGCCCGACACCCTTGCCGCGGCGAGTCAGATACTTCTGGACGTGCTGTGCTGCCTTTTCGGTCAACGTAATTGCCATAGCGTTTCTCATTGCGCCGCGCGCGTTCGGCATTCCTATGCCTACTGACGCGCTGCTACCCTGCCTGCATCAAATATCGCTCATGCCGGACTGTGCTTTTCTACTTGCATCGCCCGCTTCGACTCACCTGGATGAGCACTCAAACGAGCACTCAATCGCACTTACGACTGCCGCTTACGCGTGTTGCTTGTCGCCTTCGACGACAGCCGCTTCACCGTGACGTTGCTTGTAATCGGCGACCGCTGCCTTGATCGCGTCTTCCGCGAGGATCGAGCAGTGGATCTTCACCGGCGGCAGCGCCAGTTCTTCGGCGATCTGCGTGTTCTTGATCGACATTGCCTGATCGAGCGTCTTGCCCTTCACCCATTCGGTGACGAGCGAGCTCGACGCAATCGCCGAACCGCAGCCATACGTCTTGAACTTTGCGTCTTCGATGATGCCGTCCGCGCCCACGCGGATCTGCAGCTTCATCACGTCGCCGCATGCCGGTGCGCCGACCATGCCGGTGCCGACTGCATCGTCGTCCTTCGCGAAGGAACCGACGTTGCGCGGGTTTTCATAGTGGTCCAGAACCTTTGCGCTGTAAGACATGATTAACTCCTAGTTTCGTTTCAACCTGCAATTCGATGAATTCGACGTCGTCCAAACTGGCGCGTCAGTGCGCTGCCCACTGGATCGTCGAAATATCGATCCCGTCCTTGTGCATTTCCCACAGCGGCGACAAGTCGCGCAGCTTCGAAATCTTGGTCTTCAGCAGGTTGATCACGTAATCGACATCCTGCTCGGTCGTGAAGCGGCCCACCGTAAAGCGGATCGAGCTATGGGCCAATTCGTCGTTACGGCCGAGTGCGCGCAGCACATATGACGGTTCCAGCGAAGCCGACGTGCAAGCCGAGCCCGACGACACCGCCACATCTTTCACCGCCATGATCAGCGATTCGCCTTCGACGAAATTGAAGCTGATGTTCAGGTTGTGCGGCACACGCTTTTCCATGTCGCCGTTCACATACGTTTCTTCCATGTCCTGCAGGCCGCGCAGCAAACGGTCGCGCAGCATGCGGATACGTTCGTTTTCCGTCGCCATTTCTTCACGCGCGATACGGAACGCTTCGCCCATACCGACGATCTGGTGCGTGGCCAGCGTGCCCGAGCGCATGCCGCGCTCGTGACCGCCGCCGTGCATCTGCGCTTCGATACGAATACGCGGCTTGCGGCGCACGTACAACGCGCCGATACCCTTCGGGCCGTACGTCTTGTGCGCCGAGAACGACATCAGGTCGACCTTCAGCTTTTGCAGATCGATCTCGATCTTGCCCGTGGCTTGTGCGGCGTCGACGTGAAAAATGATGCCCTTTTCACGGGTGATCTCGCCAATCGCCTCGATGTCCTGGATCACGCCGATCTCGTTGTTCACCGACATGACCGAGACCAGAATCGTATCCGGGCGCAGCGCGGCCTTGAACTTCTCGAGGTCGATCAGACCGTCGTCCTTCACATCCAGATACGTGACTTCGAAGCCTTCGCGTTCGAGTTCGCGGCAGGTGTCGAGCACAGCCTTGTGCTCGGTCTTCACCGTGATGACGTGCTTACCCTTGCTCTTGTAGAAGTGCGCGGCACCCTTGATCGCGAGGTTGTCCGACTCCGTTGCGCCCGAGGTCCAGATGATTTCGCGCGGATCGGCATTCACCAGCGCGGCGACGTTCTCGCGCGCTTCCTCGACCGCACGCTCCGCGTCCCAGCCATATTTGTGGCTGCGCGATGCGGGGTTGCCGAACTGCTCACGCAAGTACGGAATCATCTTGTCCACCACACGCGGATCGATCGGTGTCGTCGCGCTGTAGTCCATGTAAATGGGCAGGTGGAGAGTGTCGTTGTTCATCAATTGCTCCGGGGACGTCATTGCTCTGGCTTCTGGATTCCTGATCAGGCTGCGGTGCGTTCAGATTGCCGCGCCTAGGAACCGGCCATGTTGAAAACTGAATTGGGCCCTTTCGGCACGACGCGGGCGGGTTCGACCGCCGGCGCCTCGTTGCGCCGGTCGCGCAATACCGCCGGCGCACCTTCGCGCGATCGCTGCTGATCGACCAGATCTTTGAGGGAGACCGAATCCAGGTACTCGACCATTTTCTGGTTCAGCGTCGACCACAATTCGTGCGTCATGCAGTGGCCGTCGTGCTGTTTGGTGCCCTCGCACGAGCCTTTGCCGCCGCATTGGGTGGCGTCGAGCGGCTCGTCGACAGCGATGATGATGTCGGCGACGGTCACGTCTTCAGCGCGGCGGGCCAGATTGTAGCCGCCGCCCGGTCCGCGCACGGACTCGACGATTTCGTGTCGACGCAGCTTGCCAAACAGCTGCTCGAGGTAGGACAGGGAGATATGTTGGCGCTGGCTGATACCCGCAAGCGTCACCGGGCCCTGCTCCTGGCGCAATGCCAGGTCAATCATCGCCGTGACGGCGAAACGGCCTTTCGTGGTGAGTCTCATATGGTGTGGGAACCGCAATTCTCGACAAGTTTGGTCAAGTATAAATACATGAGTGAATTAGTCAAGTATCCCTATCGCGATTTGGGTCATTTGCTTAATTACCGGATAAGGCCGCCGACATTCGTCGATGGCCACCCGACTCATGCAACCAATTGGGGGCGCAACGCTGCGATCAGCCCACCGCAAGCGGCTTCGCATTGGTCCAGCACCTGCTCGAACCCTTCGGCGCCGCCGAAATAGGGGTCGACGACTTCATGGGCGCCACCCCAGCGGCCATCCGCATCGGGGACGAACTCCATCAGCAGGCGGATTTTGTCACGCTGCGCCCCCGGACAAACCTGGCGCAGTGCGGCCACGTTTTTGTCGTCCATCGCGATCAGCAGGTCGAAGCGCTCGAAATCGGCTGCCGCGATCTGACGTCCACGCAAGCCGGCAAGCTCATACCCCCGCCGGCCGGCTGCCCGTTGCGCGCGGTCGTCGGGCGGCTGGCCGATGTGCCAGTCGCCGGTGCCGGCCGAATCCACCAGAATGCGCTCCGCAAGCTTCGCCTCGCCGACCAGACGGCGCATCACCCCTTCCGCGGTTGGCGAACGGCAGATGTTCCCCAGGCAGACAAAGCAGATGGACACGGTTTTCATCAGAGGCTTCCGGACGCTAGACGCCCACGGATCGACAGTTAGTAAACGGTGGCGCGATTATACAAAGCTGCATCAAATCGCGCCGGACACTGCGCGCTTCTGCCGGCGTCCGCATGCGAGTACGGACGCCGCGCTTAAGACGCTTGCGCCAACGGCATGGCCGTCACAGCACGCATGGGTTTGGCCGGCAACGTCGCAGCGTTGTCGACCATGCCGTACGAGACGGCACGCGCCAATTCCGCGGTCAATTGATCAGCAGCGAGCGGGGCTTGCGAGGAACGCAAAGCGGCGTCGCCGCAAATGTGCAGATAGCCTGCCGCAGCAAGCGGCACAACGATGGCAAAGGGCCAGTACACCGATATTATCTTTTTCATGATGTCGTTTCTTCCGATTAGGGGCTCGTGAGTTCGTGACGCACTATGCCCACTCGAAATCCTATAGCAATTCACAATCGGGAAAAACCCACAGACGCGAGATACAGCGTTGCTCAGGATGGAACAGTCCATTGATCGCGTTACCGCTCGCGACCTTGACATGCGTCGTGGCATGAAAAAGAAAACCTTACAAACACATACAAAACCGGCGCGACGGTTGGCGATAATAGCTGTCTTACAGACATGAAATATTCGCACTGGTCGTCCAAATGAAACGTATTGCTCCTCTTGCTGTTCTGACAGCTGCTGCTGCATTGCTAGGCGGCTGCGCGGTCTATCCGGACGGCACGCCGGTGGCCGGCAACGGCTATGGCGGCGGTTACAGCGGCTATGACGGCTACGACGGCTACGCCACTGGCGTACCGGTTGTGCCGCAAACCAACGTCTACATGGGTTACAGCAATTACCCGGGTTACTACGACGGGCCGGGCCGCTATTACGGGCCGGGGTATCGGGGCTACCCGGGTTATCCGGATCGGGGACGGCCGAATAACGGCAACTATGGAAACAACGGAAACCGTGGAGATAACGGCGGGTGGCATGGTCAGCCGGACGGCGGTGGCCAGCACGGAGGACCGCCGCCTCAAGGTGCGGTTGGCGGGCCGAGGGGACCGAGCGGGTCTAATGCGCCACGACCGGGGGCCGGCAGCCCGCCGCCCCCTCCACCGCAACAGGCGGGCAATGGCGGTGGGCGCGGCAACGGAGGCAATGCGCAGGCCAGAGGGAGTTACAGCCGTCAGCCGGGGATGTCCGACCATTGATCCGGCAATAAAGGGCGCGGTGTAGAGGCGGTCTCGCTTCTACACTTCGCGCACTTCGCACATCTGGGCATCTGGCGAATCCGACGCACGAGGCACATCACCGGCTCCGCAATCTACAACGACCGAGCCACTCCCTCACCCAATATGGGTGCGTTGCGCGGCGTGCAGCTCTCTGAACGTACGGCCAACCGGCGCGGGCATATCGCGCGTATTGGTCCAGCCGGCGCCGCCCAACGGCAGCCTGGCAATCGAACGATTTCGCCCACCCATGAGTTCCAGCACACGAACCGCCAGCTTGGTGAAAAGCGCATAAGCATCCGGGTGCAGCGCGAGGAAACCCCACACCGCGAACCCTACCCGCTCCCGCCAAGGCCGCAAGCGCCGCTCGACCTGCTTCTCGCGCAGCTTGCGCAGCAGACCGGATAAGGGAATGCCCACGGGACAGACGCTGTCGCACTCGCCACACAACGTCGCCGCCTGCGGCAGATCCAGCGCTTTGTCTATCCCAACGTAGCTCGGCGTCAGCACCGACCCCATCGGCCCCGGATAAACCCAGCCGTAGGCGTGACCGCCCACCTTCTGATATACTGGGCAATGGTTCATGCAAGCGCCGCAACGGATACAGCGCAGCATGTCCTGGAAGTCGCCGCCGATCAGCCCCGTACGGCCGCCGTCAACGAGCACCACATACATATGCTCGGGACCGTCCTGATCGCCCGCGCCGCGCGGCCCGGTCAGCACGGAAAAATAGTTCGACGCCGCCTGGCCGGTCGCCGAACGCGGCAACAAGCGCATTGCCGTCGCCAGATCCTCCAGCGTAGGCAGCACTTTCTCAATACCGGTCACAGCCACATGCACGCGCGGCATCACCGTGCACATACCTTCGTTGCCCTCGTTCGTGACCAGCGCAACCGAACCCGTTTCCGCCACCACGAAGTTGCCGCCGGTCACGCCCATATCCGCGGCCATGAAGTGCGGGCGCAGCATCTCGCGCGCTTCGCGGGTCATGTCCGTGATCTCGGTCAGACGCGGCCGGCCGTGCGTTTTCGCGAAGAGATCGGCAATCTCGTCCTTATCTTTGTGGATGACCGGCGCGATGATGTGACTGGGCGGCTCATTGTCATTGATCTGCAGAATGTATTCGCCCAGATCGGTTTCGATCGATTGCACGCCCATCTGCCCAAGCACTTCATTCAGGCGCATTTCTTCAGTGACCATCGACTTGGTCTTGATCACCTTCTTCACGTCATGCCGGCGCGCGATATCGCCGACGAGGCGTGCGGCCTCCTGCGTCGTCTCGGCAAACAGGACCGTCACGCCGCGCCGGGTCGCTTCACGTTCGAAGGTCTCGAGCCAGACATCAAGATTTTCCAGCGCGCGATTGCGGCTCTCCTTGAGCGCCGCGCGGGTGGCGGGAAAATCGATCGCGGTAATGGCCGCGGCACGGGCCGACACGAACTTCGTCGACAGCTTGGTGAGGTTCTGCTGCAGACGCTGGTCGGCGAGTTTCTGGCCCGCACGGGCCTTGAAATGCATCGATTGGACTTGCATGGCGGCCTTGAGCGTATTCGAGTGAGATGCACATGCGAAACGCGCGAGTGAATTGCGCGGCGGAAGTGCACAAGCTAGATGCAAATGAAGTGCGAATGAAGTGCGCGAAACGGAGTGCGCCGGATCAAACGCGCCGGTTTAAGCGTCGCGATGATTTACGCATCGCCGGCCAGCACCTGGGCGATGTGCAGCACGCGGGTGGTGGTATCGCCGGTGCGCCGCAAGCGGCCTTCGATATTGAGCATGCAGCCGAGGTCGCCGAGCACCACCGTGCCGGCGCCGCTCGCGGCGATATTCGCGCATTTCTCATCGACAATCGCCGTTGAAATGTCGCCGTACTTGAGCGCGAAGGTGCCGCCAAAGCCGCAGCAGTGCTCGCAATCCTTCATTTCGGTCACCGCCACGCGCACCTGCGACAGCAAGGCGCGCGGCTGCGCCTTGACGCCCAGTTCGCGCAGCCCTGAACAGGAATCGTGATAAGTCACCTGACCCGCGAACTCGCCCGGTTGCAATTGCACCTTGGCCACATTGACGAGGAAATCGGTCAGTTCGAACACTTTGGCCCGCAACCGGCCGAAGCGGTTCATCAGCTCCGGGTCGTCCGCAAACAGGTCGCCGTAATGCGCACGGATCATGCCGCCGCAGGAACCCGACGGCACCACGACGTAGTCGAACTGTTCGAATTCGCGCAAGGTTTTCTCGGCCAGGTCGCGCGCAATGCGCCGCTCGCCCGAGTTGTACGCGGGTTGCCCGCAACAGGTTTGCGCGGGCGGCACCATCACCTCGAAACCGGCGCCTTCGATCAGCTTGATTACCGAAAATCCGATCTCCGGACGCATCAGATCGATCAGGCAGGTGACGAACAATCCGACTCGCATGAGCCCCTCCTTCGGGAAAACGTCCCTGATTATCCGCTGTTTGCCGCACAATACCAACGGCCGGAAGGCATAGGACGAATGTCACGTTAAATTGGAATTGCGCTTCCAACCGCCTCCCATCTTTTCACCATACGGGATACAATCAATTTCCGCTGTTTGACGCGCCAACCGATTCCTCCCATGAGCGATACGAACCCGGATCCCAAAACGTCGATCCAGGTGATCGAACGCATGATGCGCCTGCTCGATGCACTCGCTGCGCATAGCGACCCGGTCAGCCTGAAAGAACTCGCCATCCGCACGGAGCTGCATCCGTCCACCGCGCACCGCATCCTGAACGACATGGTGATGTGCCGGCTGGTCGACCGATCGGATCCCGGCACATACCGTCTCGGTATGCGCCTGCTCGAACTGGGCAATCTGGTGAAGGCGCGGCTCTCGGTACGCGACGCGGCGCTCACGCCGATGCGCGAACTGCACCGTCAAACCGGGCAGACAGTGAACCTGTCGGTGCGTCAGGGCGACGAGATTGTCTATATAGAGCGCGCCTACTCCGAGCGCTCCGGCATGCAGGTGGTGCGGGCGATTGGCGGGCGCGCGCCGCTGCATCTGACCTCGGTAGGCAAGCTCTTCCTTGCCGCGGACGAATCGACCCGCGTGCGGGCCTATGCCACGCGCACCGGCCTGTCCGGTCATACGCAGAACAGCATCACCGATCTGACCAAACTCGAACGCGAGCTGTCACATGTGCGCCAACAGGCGTGCGCGCGCGATAACGAAGAACTGGAGCTGGGCGTGCGCTGCATCGCCGCGGGAATTTACGACGACACCGGCAAGCTGGTTGCAGGTCTGTCGCTGTCCGCCCCGGCGGATCGCTTGCAGGACTCGTGGCTGGGTCAGCTCAGCCAGACGGCGCTGCTGATTTCCGAGTCGCTCGGTTATCGCCCGCAGACACCGCAGGAGCATACGCATCACCACCACGCGTAAGCTGGCGGTTGCCCCTCCCCCGGCTCAATAAAAAAGCCTCGCATCTGCGAGGCTTTTTTCTGGCCGGTCCGAAAACCGGCCGCCAGTGCATGCCAAAGCGACTTCAGGTGCCCGGACCGCTGGCATCCGCACTGGTAATGCGCGGTTGATCGCCACCATTATCGAGCCACGTGCGCAGACGCGTTGCGTCCGCAAACCGCGAGTACTTACCCGACGAGTCGAGCAACACCATGATCATCGGACGGCCGTGAATGGTCGCCTGCATCACGAGGCACTCGCCCGCTTCGTTGATGAAACCCGTCTTTTGCAGACCGATATCCCACGTCGGGTTACGCACCAGGGCATTCGTGCTGTTGTACGCGAGCGAACGCTTGCCGGTGTACACCTCGTAGCTGTGATCGGTCGAGAACTTGCGGATCACCGGATACTGATACGCGGCGTTGACCATCTTCACCAGGTCACGTGCGCTCGACACGTTCTGGCTCGTCAAACCCGTGGGGTTTTCAAAGTGCGTGTCGGTCATGCCAAGTTGCTTGGCCTTCGCGTTCATCGCCGCGAGGAACGCCGGACGGCCGCCCGGGAAATAACGCGACAGCGCTGCGGCCGCGCGGTTTTCCGAGGCCATCAGCGCGATGTGCAGCATGTCTTCACGCGAGAGTACCGAACCTACCGACAGACGCGAGCCGGTGTTCTTCTCGTAGTCGCGGTCTTCGTCGGTGACTTCGATCTGGTCGGTCATCGGCTCTTTCGAATCGAGCACCACCATTGCGGTCATCAGCTTGGTGATCGACGCGATAGGCACCACGGCGCGCGAATTCTTGTCGAACAGCGATTCGCCCGTGTTCTGGTCGATCACGTAGGCAACGCTCGAACGCAGCATCAGCGCGTCCGGCGTGTCGTGCAGACCGAACGCCTGGCCAACGGTAGGCTGACGCGGTTCGTACGCGACGCGGCGCACCACTGAATGGTGACGGCCGTTCGACGAGTACGTCACGCGCTTGCGCTTGACGCTCGCGCGCGGCGCGTCGTCACCCGCGGCCGCAACGGTCTTTACCGCTGCGCCTTTGGCGGCCTTCTTGCTCGACACTTTGTCGGCGGTGGCCGCTGCGGGCTTCTTCGCTTTCGCGTGTTTGGTGGTTTTTGCAGTCGGGGCGGACGCATCTGCGGGCGTGGCGGCAAAAGCGCTGACAGGCGTGGCGAACGCCGCTGCGATGACCATGGAGGCGGCCACCGACAGAGCGGTGCTGCGGGCCGCGCCGTGGATCACTTTTAGCGACGAAAACATGTCGGTTTTCATGGGTGTTCGGTAGGGAGCGGCAGGAGGTTTCCGCAAGTGTAGTAAAACAACGAAAAATTAGCAATTTGAAGCACTTATACGCGCTCCTTAAACCGGCTTGTAAGCTCCGATCGCAAAAACACAAATAAGTGCCGCGTTTCGATCGAAAAAAACGATCGCCAACGCGCTACGCCTCGCCTTTGCCGTCACATGCCGGAATCGAGGGGATTCTTTCAGCATAACGGCAATTTCGAGACAACCTTGATCAGGGGAAATACGGTTAGAGCACGGGCATGTAAAGCCTTGCCAGCGCACCGCGCCGGCATGCCGGAACGTCGCAGGGATCTCGCCGCAGGGTGTTAAACATCTGCTGCAGACCGCCAACGCGCATTCGACCGGCATAGAGCATTAACGTTCCGTGACACTTTCTGGTTTACATCGATATGGGCCAGTTGATGGATTTTTTGTCAATCGTCAACGTTGCTCTCTCGCTGCAGCGCCATCTCACGCGTCAAAATTTCTCGCGAAATCGGTAACAAATGCAGATTTCTTCTGCACCAGCACAGTGCGAAAGACAAATTAACCCGCGTCATCCGAATGTCATGCCTACCGCATAACGTATTGTTTTATCAGCAATTTGTTAACATTGTGCGATGCACAAAAAGCACTTGACAATCTTTGTAGCCATCCTAAAATGGGAACCATTGCTGCGATGCACAAAACATCGCGGTCCGGGGAGACGATCTGAGAGCGTCTCGCCACCAACCCAATGCGGTCCGCACAGACAGACCGCGATCCAGGAGCGTAAACCATGACTCTGCTGACCCCTGAGCAATTCGCTGCAGCCCAGAAAGCCAACTTTGAAACGTTGTTCGGCCTGACGACCAAAGCATTTGAAGGCGTCGAAAAGCTGGTTGAACTGAACCTGCAAGTCGTGAAATCAACGCTCGCGGAAAGCCAGGAAAACGCCCAGCGCGCCCTGTCGGTGAAGGACGCGCAGGAACTGCTGGCACTGCAAGCAAGCCTTGCACAGCCGGTGGCTGAAAAGGCGCTGTCGTACGGCCGTCACGTGTATGAAATCGTTTCGGCAACGCAAGGTGAATTCACCCGCGTGGCGGAAGCGCAATTCGAAGAGCAAAACCGCAAGGTCCAGGCGCTCGTCGAAAACGTTGCGAAGAATGCTCCGGCCGGTTCGGAAACTGCTGTCGCCGTGATGAAGTCGGCTATCACCGCCGCCAACACCACGTACGAAACGGTCCACAAGGCAACGAAGCAAGCTGTCGAAATCGCCGAAAGCAACTTCAATGCAGCCGCAACGGCCGCATCGAAGGCAGCTTCGCAAGCCGCTGCACAAGCATCGCGCTCGGCAAAGAAGGCAGTCTAAGTTTCAGGCATCGCTTCAGGCCTCACCTCAGGCGTCACATTACGCCGGCTCGCCTCACGGCTGGGCCGGCGTTATCGCAAGCAACAGCGTCGTGCCGTTGCCGCTCACACGGTTTTATCTGGCCGAACGCTCCGATACGTTGAATAACGTATCGTTTGCCCGGCGAAAGGCCGGGATTTTTTTTCCTGCTGCCTGAACTGCACGGCGCGAGTTTCATGCGTTGCGGCACGATAAACGGGTCTTGACGCTGATTGCTTGCTGCAAAAGAAAAACGGCGTGCCCTTTGCGGGGCGCGCCGTTTTTTTGCCTCTGCATCCATCGTGTCCGCCTGCATGCAGGCGGACACGGCGGCATTACTTCTTTTTCTGCGGCGGCAAGTCGGTGCAGACGCCTTCGTACAACTCGGCGGCCATCCCGATCGATTCGCCGAGCGTCGGATGCGGGTGAATCGTCTTACCGATATCCGTCGCGTCCGCACCCATTTCGACTGCGAGACAGACTTCGCTGATCAGGTCGCCGGCGTTCAGACCGACGATACCGCCGCCGATCACGCGATGCGTTTCTTCGTCGAACAGCAGCTTGGTGAAACCTTCGTCGCGGCCATTGGCGATTGCGCGGCCCGAAGCGGCCCAAGGGAACACTGCCTTGCCGTACTTGATGCCTTCGGCTTTCAGCTGGTCTTCCGTCTTGCCGGCCCACGCCACTTCCGGATCGGTGTAGGCCACCGACGGAATCTGCAACGCATCGAAGTATGCCTTTTCGCCATGCGCCACTTCGGCGGCAACGTGAGCTTCATGCACGGCTTTGTGCGCGAGCATCGGCTGACCGACGATATCGCCGATCGCGAAGATATGCGGCACGTTGGTGCGCATCTGCTTGTCGACGTCGATGAAGCCGCGATCCGTTACTGCGACGCCGGCCTTGTCCGCGCCGATTTTCTTGCCATTCGGCGAACGGCCGACAGCGACCAGCACGAGGTCATAGCGTTGCGCTTCGGCCGGGGCCTTTTCGCCTTCGAACGACACGTAGATGCCGTCGTCTTTCGCTTCTGCCGCGGTGGTTTTGGTCTTCAGCATGACGTTGGCAAAACGCTTGCTGTTGTACTTCTCCCAGACCTTGACCAGATCGCGATCCGCGCCGGCCATCAGACCGTCGAGCATTTCGACCACATCGATCTGTGCGCCGAGCGTAGCGTAGACCGTCGCCATTTCCAGGCCGATGATGCCGCCGCCGATCACCAGCATGCGTTGCGGGATCTGGCGCAGTTCGAGCGCGCCGGTCGAATCGAGCACACGCGGATCTTCCGGAATGAACGGCAGCTTCACCGCTTCCGAGCCCGCGGCGATGATTGACTGCTTGAACTTGACGACCTTCTTGCCGCTTTCGGTCTGCACTTCCATGTGATACGGATCGACGAACGAGCCGGTGCCCGTCACGACTTCGACCTTGCGCATCTTGGCCATGCCGGCGAGACCGCCGGTGAGCTTCTTGACGACGCCTGACTTGAAGTCGCGCAGCTTGTCGAGATCGATTTGCGGCTTGCCGAACGTGATGCCGTGCGAGCCGAGTGCTTCGGCTTCGTCGATGACGAGGGCCGTGTGCAGCAGCGCTTTCGACGGGATACAGCCGACATTCAGACAGACGCCGCCGAGCGTTGCATAACGTTCGACGAGCACCGTCTTCATGCCGAGGTCGGCCGAGCGGAACGCAGCCGAGTAGCCGCCGGGGCCCGAACCGAGCACGAGCATGTCGCACTCGATATCCGCGTTACCGGAGAAGCTACCGGCTTGCGGAGCGGGCGCAGCCGCTTTCGGTGCGGCAGCGGCTGGCGCCGGCGCCTTCTCAGGTTCTTTAGCCGCGGCCTTCGGCGCATCTTTAGCGGGCGTCGCGCCTGCCGACGATTCCACGAGCGCGATGACCGTGCCTTGCGAGACTTTGTCACCGGCTTTGACGCGTACTTCCTTGACCGTGCCGGCGATATCGCTCGGCACTTCGATGGATGCCTTATCGGACTCGAGCGTCATCAACGCCTGTTCGTTCTCGATGACATCGCCCGGTTTGATATTGACTTCGATGACATCGACGTCCTTGAAGTCACCGATATCCGGCACTTTTACTTCGACGAGACTCATAGTGTCCCCTTCTCTTATTGATCGTTGATGAGGAAGTGCCGCAAACAAGGCTCCAGAATCGGCTTAAAAGCTAGCAACGTGTCGGACAGAAACATCCTTTGCTGTCCGCCCAAGGACGCGCCTTTCTTTTGCCTACTTTTCTTTGGAAGACAAAGAAAAGAGGTGCCGCCCCGCACAGGGGCGACGCTAGCAAACCGATAAGAAAGCAAGTTCAGCGAGGAGCGCGAATAACCAAACAACAAGACATCCACGCGCCCGCGGCAAAAACCAAATCAGCCGATCAAAGAATCACACGCCGAAAATCGGCAAGAATCGCACCCAGATACGCATTGAACCGCGCCGCCGCAGCCCCATCAATCACCCGATGGTCATACGACAACGACAGCGGCAGAGTCAGACGCGGCACAAACTGCTTACCATCCCAAACCGGCTTCATCGCGCCACGCGACAGCCCAAGAATGGCGACTTCAGGCGCATTGATAATCGGCGTGAAGTTAGTCCCGCCAATCCCACCCAGCGAAGAAATCGAGAAGCATCCACCCTGCATCTGATCCGGCTTCAGCTTGCCATCACGCGCAGCCTTCGACAGCTCGGCCATTTCCTTCGCGATATCGATCAAACCCTTCTTGTCCGCATCGCGAATCACCGGAACGACCAGGCCATTCGGCGTATCGGCGGCAAAGCCGATATGGAAGTACTGCTTGAACACCAGGTTGTCGCCATCGAGGCTGGCATTGAACGTCGGGAACTGCTTCAGCGCGGAAACCACCGCCTTGATCACGAACGCCAGCATCGTGATCTTCACTCCGGCCTTTTCGTTTTCCTTGTTCAACTGCACGCGCAGCGCTTCGAGATCGGTGATGTCCGCTTCGTCGTTGTTCGTGACGTGCGGAATCATGACCCAGTTGCGATGCAGGTTCGCACCCGAGATCTTCTTGATACGCGACAACGGCTTCGGATCGATCGGGCCGAACTTGGTGAAGTCGACCTTCGGCCACGGCAGCAGATTCAACTCGCCGCCACCCGCGGCGGCCGGTGCGGCACCTGCCGGTGCAGCGCGCTGGCCCGTCATCACACCCTTGATAAACGCGGTCACGTCTGCTTGCGTAATACGGCCCTTCGGACCCGTGCCTTGCACTTGCACCACGTCGACACCGAGTTCACGCGCGAACTTGCGCACGGACGGCGAAGCATGGCTCGCATGACGAGCACCGCCTTCGCCAGCCGGAATCAGCGGCGCTTGTGCCAGCGCAGACGGCGAAGCCGGCGCGGGCGACGGGGCAACAGGCGCGTCCGATGGCTTCTCGAGCACGTCCTGCCTTGCCGCAGTTGCGGGAGCCGCGGCCGATGCAGCCGCACCATCCGCTTCCAGCACGACGATGACCGAGCCTTCCGACACGTTATCGCCGACCTTGACCTTCACTTCCTTGACGACACCGGCGGCCGAGCTCGGCACGTCCATGGTCGCCTTATCGGATTCGAGCGTCACGAGCGACTGCTCTTTCTCGACGCGATCGCCGACCTTCACCGCGACTTCGATCACGGGAATGTCTTTGTAGTCGCCGATATCCGGCACTTTGACTTCTTGCAGACCACCACCGGCGGCGGCAGGCGCCGGCGCAGCAGCGGGTACCGCCGCCGGGGCCGCAGCGGGTGCAGGAGCCGGAGCGGCAGCGCCCGCCCCATCCAGCACGACGATCAGCGAGCCTTCCGACACGTTGTCGCCCACCTTGACCTTCACTTCCTTGACGACGCCGGCGGCCGAGCTCGGCACGTCCATGGTCGCCTTGTCGGATTCCAGCGTAACGAGCGATTGCTCTTTCTCGACGGTATCACCCGCCTTCACCAGCACCTCGATCACAGGAATGTCCTTGTAATCGCCGATGTCCGGCACCTTGACTTCGATCGCTTGACTCATTGTTAGTGTCTCCTGGGCCGCGCACGCCACCCGCCCCTGGCGATCAGGGGCAGGCGCGCACGCCGTGGCACACGGGGAATGATGCCTTAGACGGTCATCGGGTTGGGTTTGGCGGGAGCAAGGTTGTACTTCTTGAGCGCCTCGGCGACGACCTTGCGTTCGATCGTGCCTTCATCTGCCAGTGCATTCAACGCGGCAACCGTGACCCAGAAGCGGTCGACTTCGAAGAAGTGGCGCAGCTTTTCGCGCGTGTCCGAACGGCCGTAGCCATCCGTGCCCAGCACGACGAACTTCTGCGGCACGAACGCGCGGATCTGCTCGGTCAGCGCGCGCACATAGTCGGTCGAAGCGATGACCGGACCTTGTGCGTCCTTCAGCAGCTTCTCGACGTGCGAGACCTTCTTCTCTTCCGTCGGATGCAGCAGGTTCCAGCGCTGCACTTCATGACCTTCGCGAGCGAGTTCGGTGAAGCTCGGCACGCTCCAGAGGTCGGCAGCGACGCCCCAGTCGTTCTTCAGAAGATCAGCAGCGGCGATCACTTCGTTGAAGATCGTACCCGCGCCCATCAGTTGAACGCGCGGCGCCTTCGAGTCGGCTTCGGCCTTCTTGAACGAGTACATACCCTTGATGATGTCAGCGGCTACAGCATCGCCCTGCGGAATCGCCGGGTGCTCGTAGTTCTCGTTCATCACCGTGATGTAGTAGTACACGTCTTCCTGGTCGGCGACCATGCGACGCAGACCGTCCTGCATGATGACCGCGAGTTCGTAACCGAACGTCGGGTCGTAGCTGATGCAGTTCGGCACCGATGCCGCCCACAGAAGCGAGTGGCCGTCTTCGTGTTGCAGACCTTCGCCGTTCAGCGTCGTGCGGCCCGCGGTGCCGCCCAGCAGGAAGCCGCGCGAACGCATATCGCCCGCCGCCCATGCCAGATCGCCGATACGCTGGAAGCCGAACATCGAGTAGAAGATGTAGAACGGGATCATGATCTCGCCGTGCGTCGAGTACGACGTCGCGGCTGCGATCCAGTCACACATCCCGCCGGCTTCGTTGATCCCTTCCTGCAGGATCTGACCGGATTCCGATTCGCGATAGAACATCAGCTGGTCGGAATCTTCCGGCACATACTTCTGGCCGTCCTGATTCCAGATACCGATCTGACGGAACAGGCCTTCCATACCGAAGGTACGCGACTCGTCCGGCACGATCGGCACGATGCGCTTACCGAGCGCCTTGTCTTTCAGCAGGATGTTCAGGATCCGCACGAACGCCATCGTCGTGGAGATTTCACGGCCTTCGCCCGTGCCCTTCAGCAGCGGCTCGAACGCGTCCAGCGCCGGCACCGGCAGCGCCTCGGCCTTCTGGCGACGCGCCGGCAGATAACCGCCGAGGTCCTGACGGCGAGCGCGCATGTACTCGAGTTCCTTCGAACCTTCTTCGAACTTGAGGTACGGCACGTTGACGAGATCTTCGTCCGAGATCGGCAGACGGAACTGGTCGCGGAATTTCTTCAGCTGGTCCACGTGCAGCTTCTTCTGCTGGTGCGTGATGTTCATCGCCTGGCCGGCTTCGCCCATGCCGTAGCCCTTGATCGTCTTCGCGAGGATGACGGTCGGCTGGCCCTGGGCATTCGTGGCTTCGGTGAACGCCGCATAGATCTTGTGCGGATCGTGGCCGCCGCGATTCAGATTCCACACGTCTTCGTCGGACCAGTCGGCGACCAGTGCCTTCAGTTCAGGCGTATTGAAGAAGTGTTCGCGAACAAACGCGCCCGACTCCGACTTGTACGTCTGATATTCGCCGTCGACGACTTCCATCATCCGGCGCATCAGCGCGCCCGACTTGTCGCGTTGGAACAGCGCATCCCAGCGGCTGCCCCAGACGACCTTGATGACGTTCCAGCCGGCGCCGCGGAACTCGCTTTCGAGTTCCTGAATGATCTTGCCGTTACCGCGCACCGGACCGTCGAGGCGCTGCAGATTACAGTTGATCACGAACACCAGGTTGTCGAGACGTTCGCGACCGGCCATGCCGATTGCGCCGAGCGATTCCGGTTCATCCGTTTCGCCGTCGCCGAGGAAAGCCCAGACCTTGCGGCCTTCGGTCTTCGCAATGCCGCGCGCCTGCATGTACTTCATGAAGCGTGCCTGGTAGATCGCCATGATCGGACCGAGGCCCATCGAGACGGTCGGGAATTGCCAGAAGTCCGGCATCAGCCACGGGTGCGGATACGACGAGATGCCCTCGCCGCCCACTTCCTGACGGAAGTTGTCGAGCTGGTTTTCGCTCAGACGGCCGAGCAGGAACGCGCGCGAGTACACACCCGGCGACGAATGGCCCTGCACGAACACGAGGTCGCCGCCATGTTCAGCCGACGGTGCGTGCCAGAAATGGTTGTAGCCGACGTCGTACAGCGTGGCCGCCGACGCGAACGATGCAATGTGACCGCCGACGTTCGTGTCCTTGCCCGCGCGCAGCACCATGGCAATGGCGTTCCAGCGCGTGTACGAGCGAATGCGGTGTTCGAGGTCCTGGTCGCCGGGAATCGGCGCCTGACGCGACACAGGAATCGTATTGATGTAGGGGGTGTTTGCAGAGAACGGCAGATGTTCGCCGTGTACACGGGCGAATTCGATCTGTTTTTCGATGAGGTAGTGAGCACGATCGGGGCCCACAGCAGAAATCACGCCATCCAGCGCTTCCAGCCATTCGCCGGTTTCCTGGGGATCGTCGTCTTTCTCAGCGGCGACATATTTCATGACTTCGTCGGGTACAGCGGACATGCTCGTCTCCTGGAATTAGAGGAACGCTCTTTGATCAGACGACGCGGACGAAGCACGACCGCGGCAGCTTCGGCCGATTGTAAAAGGGGTCCCGACGTCCGCGCAACAAAATTTTCGAATTACGAGATCGATTCTCATAATGCGGAAAATTGTTGCGGCGCAACCTGATTTGACTGCCGATCGACGGATACGCCGGCTAGTTTGCGCCGATTAATGGTTCTTTCAGCGCTTTTTTGCGCCATTTGCTAGCGACTCGCTGCGCTACAATGCCACGCATGTTGACCGAACGGCTTTTCGCTCGCTCGGCGCGCACCGCTGGTTCGCCGGCGGATTCGACGCCGTCCTCCCGCTGGCACCACGGACCGTGGTGGTCGAACTCCTATTTGCTCACGCCGCTGCTGTCGATCCTGGTTTTCCTGGTCGTCATGAGCCTGATTCTGTGGAGCCTGAACCGGCGCGAACAGCAGCAGCAGGAAGACACGCTCTACCGCAATGTCGCGTGGGCGCAGCAGCAAATCCGCCTGTCCATGACTGGCGCGCAGGAACAGATTCAGGCCCTCGCCCGCGATCTCGTCGCCGGCCACGCCGATCCGCATTCATTCCAGGTGTCCACCACGGACATCATGCAGGGGCATCCCGAGATCCTCTACATGAACTGGTACACGAGCCTGCAGCAGCCGCGCTGGCCCAGTACCGCACTTCCCGTGTTCGGCCAGCGCCTCGCCAAGCCGAATGACGCGCAGATGGACGAAGCCGTCAAGGCCGCCTTCAACGAGGCGCGCAATACGCGCCGCCAGGTGTACTCGCCGCTGATCTACGACGACCTCGGCAACGGCTACATTACGTTGCAGACGCCGGTCTACCGCGACCGTGACTTCCTCGGCACGATCGCCGCCGTGTTCTCGGTGGAAGGCATCCTGAAGCACGACATTCCGCCCGAGTTGTCGGCCAAATACAAAATCTCGATCATCGACGTGAACAACCGCGAGTTGACCACCACGTCGACCCGTCCGCGCCTGCCGCGCGACATGTTCTACGATCTGCCGCTCGACCCGCCGGGCCAGGGCGTCTCGGTACGCGTCTACGCGTTCCCGCAGATGACCAACTTCACCAACAACACGCTGGTCTGGCTGGTGGCGGGCCTCTCGTGCTTTGTGCTGTGGAGTCTGTGGAGCTTGTGGAAACACACGCGGCAACGCTTCGAAGCGCAGCAGGCACTCTACGCCGAAGCCTTTTTCCGCCGCGCCATGGAAAACTCGGTGCTGATCGGTATGCGCGTGCTCGATATGCATGGCCGCATTACTCACGTCAATCCGGCCTTTTGTCGCATGACCGGCTGGGACGAAAGCGATCTGGTCGGCAAGAACGCGCCGTTCGCTTACTGGCCGCGCGACGCCTACCCTGAAATGCAACGCCAGCTCGACATGACGCTGCGCGGCAAGGCGCCCTCTTCGGGCTTCGAATTGCGGGTGCGCCGCAAGGACGGTTCGCTGTTCCATGCGCGTCTTTATGTGTCGCCGCTGATCGACAGCTCGGGCCGCCAGACCGGCTGGATGTCGTCGATGACCGACATCACCGAACCGAAGCGCGCGCGCGAAGAACTCGCCGCCGCGCACGAGCGCTTCACGACCGTGCTCGAAAGCCTCGACGCCGCCGTCTCCGTGCTGGCCGCCGACGAAGCCGAACTGCTGTTCGCCAACCGCTACTACCGCCACCTGTTCGGCATTCGCCCGGACGGTCATCTGGAACTGGCGGGCGGCGGATTCGACAGCGCCCAGGCATCGTCCGATTCGATCGATATGGTGGATACCTACGCCGGCCTGCCCGCCGCCGCGTTGACCGAAAGCACGGCCGACGCGCAGGAAATCTACGTCCAGAGCATCCAGAAATGGTTCGAAGTGCGCCGCCAGTACATTCAATGGGTGGACGGCCACCTCGCGCAGATGCAGATCGCGACCGACATCACCACCCGCAAACAGGCTCAGGAACTCTCGCGCCAGCAGGACGAGAAGCTGCAGTTCACCAGCCGCCTGATGACGATGGGCGAGATGGCCTCGTCGCTCGCGCACGAACTGAATCAGCCGCTCGCCGCGATCAATAACTATTGCTCCGGAACGGTTGCACTGGTTAAATCCGGTCGGACGACGCCTGACAATCTTCTGCCCGTACTCGAGAAAACCGCTCAACAGGCGGTGCGAGCCGGCATGATCATCAAGCGCATTCGCGAATTCGTGAAACGCAGTGAGCCGAAACGCCAGGCCACACGCGTGGCCGATATCGTCGCCGACGCGGTGGGCCTCGCCGAACTCGAAGCGCGCAAGCGCAAGATTCGCATCGTGACCGATCTGCGCTCGCGACTGCCGGTGATCTACGTGGACCCGGTGCTGATCGAGCAGGTGTTGGTGAACCTGCTGAAGAACGGCATCGAAGCCATGCACGATGCGCGCCCGAATGCGGTCGACCCGGTGATTCGCGTGGTCGTGCGACTGGAGAGTGGATTTGTCTGCATCAGCGTGGTCGACCAGGGACCGGGTGTCGATGAAGCGACAGCCGAGCGTCTCTTTGAACCGTTTTACAGCACCAAGTCCGACGGTATGGGCATGGGGCTGAACATTTGCCGTTCGATTATCGAATCGCACCGCGGCCGTCTGTGGGTGGTCAACAACGTCGAATCTGACGGCCACATCACAGGCGCCACGTTCCATTGCAGTCTGCCTATTGGAGAGCCCGACGGCCCGAGCAACGGCGGGTCAGAGGCGCCGACACCACAAACCGTTACGGGAGAGCTATGAACAGCCCAGTCACCACACAGGAAACTGTCTTTGTCGTCGACGACGACGAGGCCGTGCGAGATTCGCTGCGCTGGCTACTGGAGGCGAACGGCTACCGCGTGCAATGCTTCTCCAGCGCCGAGCAGTTCATCGACGCGTGGCAGCCGCATACGCATCCGGGCCAGATCGCCTGCCTGATTCTCGATGTGCGGATGTCCGGCATGAGCGGGCTCGAGTTGCAGGAACGCCTGATCGCCGACAACGCCTCGCTGCCGATCATCTTCGTGACGGGTCACGGCGACGTGCCGATGGCCGTGTCGACGATGAAAAAAGGCGCCATGGACTTCATCGAGAAACCGTTCGACGAAGCCGAACTGCGCAAGCTGGTCGAGCGCATGCTCGACAAGGCGCGCAGCGAAAGCACCAGCGTGCAGCAGCAACGCGCCGCCGCCGAACGCCTGGGCAAACTGACCGCGCGTGAGCACCAGGTGCTCGAGCGCATCATCGCCGGCCGCCTGAACAAGCAGATCGCCGACGACCTCGGCATCAGCATCAAGACGGTTGAGGCGCACCGCGCGAACATCATGGAAAAGCTCAACGTCAACACGGTCGCCGATCTGCTGCGCCTCGCGTTGTCGAACAAGCCGCAACCGGCGCAATAAACGTAACGCCCGCGGCACGCGCCGCGAGTCGCGACTGAGCTTCAACGGCCGGACTGTCGAAAAGTCCGGCCCGTTTTCCATCCTCCTCTCCTCCCGCTTTGCAACGACCGCGCTCGGCACGGCTCGACGCATCCGCATGCACGTTTGCATCCGCATTTGCATCGGCATTTGCTGCCGCATTTACTCCCGCTAATCATTACGCATTACTCAGCATGCGTTTTCGTCGCGCGGCAATAATTTCTTTCCCCTGACAAGATTGACAAGGTTCGCTGCGTCCCTTAATTTACGCAGACCTCCTCAGCAGGGATCCTTGATGCCCGATAAACGCAGGACACGTGTGCTGCCGTTGTCATGTGCGGCGCCGACGTGCGATGCAAAGCAATTCATGCGGATCGATCGCATTGCTGAGGTATCTGTCATATCGAACGGTTCAGGCGAAACTGAGCCGCCCCTTGTTTTTACCCGCTTCCCTCTCCATTCCATCGCGCCGAAGCGACGCAGCATGCGCTGCGCATCGATCTCGCGCGTCTAACCCGAAGTTCCAGTATTGGCCGGGCGAGTTTGCCCCCGTGCCACAGGCACCGGCATAAATTCGGGGATCCGGTTTCTGTCTACGGGTGGATCTGTCTGATCAGATCGAGTGCGTGACGCTGCGTCACATTGGGCGTGGTGATGATGTCGAACGTCGGCGCCTCGGGGCCAGCTCCTGGTGTGCGGCAGGTGTTGCGCACAATGCTGCCCAGCTCGGCCATCAGCGTGGAGAAGCTGTGGACGGGCGAGCCATCCGCCACGGTGCGACTCACCACCTTCTCCTGCGCCTGCTGCGAGCGCTGCGCCGGCGCCACCGGGTCGCGCGTGGCCTTGGCCGCCAGGTCGGTGTCGGCGAACATCAGTTCGCGCCAGGCTTCGAGCATGTGCCATTCCACGTAGTAGGCGAGCATGCACAGCAGAATGTGCGCGCGCACCCGAGCAGCCGTGCGATGGTGGATTGGGCGCACCTTCAGGTCCACCGTCTTGAGGCTGCGGAAGGCCCGCTCGACGTTGGCCAGCGCCTTGTAGTTGCGCACGCACTCGGCCGCCTCCATGCGCGTGGCCTCGACCGAAGTACGGATGATGTAGATGCCGTCCAGCGCGGCCTCCGCGGCGATCGCCTCGTGCTTGCGCGTAAACGAGAAGCTCCCGTCGCTGATCTGCAGTTCAAAGTGTTTGGCCACCTTGTACTGGTTGACCACCTTGCCCACGCGCAGCCCAATCGCATCGGCGCCCTTGAGTCTGCCCGCTTCCACGCGTTCCTTGATCTGCTGCAGGTTCTTTTCGGTAGCAGCGAGCAGGTCCTGCCGCTTGTGCGCTCGCAGCGTCGCGAGCTGCGGATTGCGACACGCCACCAGCCGCTCGCCGGGATACTCCGGCGAGGCGATCTCCATGAGGTTGTGCTCATCGAACAGCCCCAGCTGCAGTTGGCCCTGCTCGACCAGTGCGCGGATCGATGCACTCTTCAAGGCCGTGATCCAGTCGATGCCCTGCGTCTCGCGCAGCTCGTCGATGGCCTTGCTGGAGATCATGCCGCGATCGCCGACCATCACCAGCTGCCCGACGCCGAAGCTCTCGCGCAGGCGCTGCACCTCGGGCAGGAAGGTGCTGCTGTCGGCCACGTTGCCTTCATACACCGACACCGCTACCGGGCAGCCCCGCGCATCGGTGAGCAGTCCGTAATTGACCTGCAGCAGTCCCTTCTTGCCGTCGCGGTTGTGGCCCAGCCGGGCCAGCGGGCAGGTGGTGCCCTCGAAGTAGCTCGAACTCAGGTCGTACAGCACCAGGCCGCCGGCGCTCAAATGCCGCGCGGCGAGCTTCTTCTGGATCGCGTCCTGGCGCGCGAGCAGCCAGTCCATCGCCGCGTACAGATCGTCCTCGTTCGCGTCGGCCACGCCGAAGTCCGTCGCCAGCGTGGTGGTGTGCCACCAGCGCGTGGTGGCCAGCTTTGTGTGCGGCGCCACGATGCGCGCGGCCACCATCGCCAGCACCCGTTCGCGCTCAGGTGAGGGCTTGCTGCCCAGCAGCGACGCGAAGTCCAGGCGCTGCATCGCCAACTCAACGGCCTGCACATGGCCGTGAGCGAGGGAGCCGGTGACTTCGAACGCCTGGCCCAGCGGGACGAACGTCTCGCCCTGCAGCGAGCGCCGAATGATCTCGATCAGCGGCTCGGGCAGATGCGAGAGGTTGCCCAGCGTCTCGTTCTTGACCTTGCCGTCCTCGCGGTAGCTACGTCGCAGCAGGTGCGTGCGGTACACCGTGCCCTTGTAAGTGCGCGTTGTGGTGACGACGTGAGCGGTTCCAGTCCTGCTTGCCATAGAACAAATATAGGTAATATTGCGTAGATTTCAAGAAATTTTAGTGACTACATTTTGTAATCCACAGGAAGGGCTTCGAAAGCGCGGATGCCTTGAAACACGGGGGCTTGCACCCGCTTGGTGGCTTGGGTGGATGGGGGAACTTCGGTCTAACACAGCCGGGAGGATTTCATCGTGAAACGATCCGGAACACACCGTTCGCGTGTGCTGCTTGTTTGCGCCGCACTTGCGGGCGCACCACTCTTCGTCGGCCTTGCTACACCGAGCGCGGCGTATGCGCAAAGCGCCGCGAAGATTTCGAACCAGCAACTCGATTCGCTGACCGCGCCCATCGCGCTCTATCCCGACGCCCTGCTCGCGCAGGTGCTGATGGCCGCCACCTTCCCGCAGGACGTGCAGGCCGCCGCCGCATGGTCGAAAGCGAACTCGAAGCTGCAAGGCGACGACGCCGTCAAGGCGGTCGCGTCCGAGACGTGGGACCCGAGCGTGCAGTCGCTGGTCGCCTTCCCGCAGGTCCTCGCGACGATGGCGTCGAAACCCGACTGGGTCACGCAACTCGGCAACGCCTTTCTGGCCCAGCCAAACGACGTGATGGACTCCGTGCAACGCTTGCGCAAACAGGCGCAGGCCGCCGGCAATCTGAAGACGAGTTCACAGCAGAAGGTCGTGGTCGAGCAAAGCACGATTCAGATCGTGCCGGCCAATCCGCAAGTGGTCTACGTGCCGACATACAACCCGACTGTCGTCTACGGTACGTGGCCCTATCCCGCCTACCCACCCGTGTATGTTCCGCCGCCGCCCGGTTATGCAATCGCGACCGGCCTGGCTACCGGCCTGGCGTTCGGCGCCAGTATCGCCGTTGCCAATTCGCTGTGGGGCGGTTTCAACTGGAACACGCATGATGTCAACATCAACGTGAACCGGTACAACAACATCAACGTGAACAACCGGCTCAATGTGAACAGCAGCACGACGAACTGGAACCGCAACACCAACGTCAATCGCAACGTCAACAACACGACTATCAACCGCAACGCCAACAACAACCTCGGCGGTGCGCAGCGCGATGCCTACCGCGGCCGTGACGATAATGCCCGTGCCCAGGCGCAGCAGACCTTGCAGAACCGCACCGGCCAGAACCTGAGCGGCAGCGCGAGCCAGCGCGTGCAGGGGATTCATCAGGGCGGCACCGCGAACGCCGACCTGCAGAACCGTGCGCAGAACGCCAATCGCGACAACGCATTACGCGGCGCCGGCGACGGCAATGCCGCGCGGCAGGACACGCAGCGCGGCGAGGCAAGCCGCAACGCAGCCGCGAACCGCTCTAACCGCTCCAGCAGCAGCGGCCTCGGCGCCAACGGCGGCGGCCAGCAACGCTCGGGCGGCGGTCTCGGTGCAAATGGCGGTGGCGTCCAGCGCGGCGGCGGTGGTGGTGGCGGCAGACTGGGCGGTGGCGGCGGCGGTGAGCGTCATCTCGGCCGCAACCGTTGAACGATCGGGAGGAGTCTCTAATGATTCGCTTATTTCCACGCGGCGCGTTGCGCGCCCACGTTGTGACACTCGCCGTCGCCCTCGGCACGACCGGCACGCTGCTGGTGGCGCCCGTCCTGCTGCTCGGCACAAACGCCGCACACGCGCAAGCGGTCTACCCCACTGCCGACGAAGCCGCCAATGCGTTCGTCGACGCGTTGGCCCGCAACGACGAAGGTGCGCTCAAACACGTGCTCGGCAACGATTTTCATCGCTTCATTCCTTCCGAGGGAATCGGCGAGGACGACATTTACCAGTTCCTCGGCGCATGGTCGAAAGGGCATCAGATCGTCGACGATCCCGTGAAAGGCAACGGGCGCGCCACCGCGCATCTGGCGGTCGGCGACAGTGGCTGGACGTTGCCGATTCCGCTCGTGCAGGCCGCGCATGGCTGGCGCTTCGATCCGCCCGCCGCGCAGGACGAGATGCTGACGCGCCGCATCGGCCGCAACGAACACGCTGCGATCCTGACCTCGCTTGCCTACCTCGACGCGCAAAACGACTATCGCAATCTGACCCAGCACTACGCACAGCGCTTCGTCAGTACGCAAGGCCAGCATGACGGCCTGTATTGGGCAACAGCGCCCGGCGAAACGGAAAGCCCGCTCGGACCGCTCGCCGCCACCATGCCCAACGGCACCTTGCCGAAAGAGGCCTATCACGGCTATCACTACCGGATCCTGACGGCGCAGGGGCCGCACGCGAAGGGCGGCGCGCAGAACTACGTCGAAAACGGCGTGCTGACCAAAGGCTTCGGTCTGATCGCCTCGCCTGCCGAGTACGGCAAGACCGGCGTGATGAGCTTTATCGTCAATCAGGACGGCCAGGTCTATCAGAAGAATCTCGGCCCGCAGACCTCGCGTGCCGCGGCCGCCGTTAAATCGTTCGACCCGGACGATAGCTGGCAGCCCGTGCAGCAGTAGAGATTGAAGGGTGCTCGATCGGCCGCGGCGGCGCGCATGCCCGTCCGCGGCCGATTTATTTTTGGGTCTACGCGAGTGGCGTGTCGCGCCATGCCGGGCCGGTATAATGTCGGACTTTGCAGCGCTGCTTATCCCTGATTCGCGCCGCGCGCTTTTCCTGTGCCGCCCCGTTTCTGGTGAAAAGCGCCATCGCACGTGCCGCACAACACGCGCGCTTGCGCCCTGCCCCGCTTTCCAAACTGCCCATCTCGACCGACCATGACTGCCAAACTGATCGACGGCCTAGCCCTTTCCAAGACCCTGCGCGCCGAAGTCGCCACGCGTGCCGCCGCCCTCACCGCTCGCGGCCATCAGCCGGGTCTCGCCGTGGTGCTGGTCGGCGACAATCCGGCCAGCGAGGTCTATGTGCGCAACAAGGTCAAGGCGTGCAACGACAACGGCCTCGGTTCGTCGTTCGACCGCTATCCGGCCGATCTGCCGGAAGCCGAACTGCTGGCGCGCGTCGACGAACTGAATCGCGATCCGCGCATCCACGGCATTCTGGTGCAACTGCCGCTGCCGCCGCATATCGACAGCCACAAGGTGATCGAGGCGATCGCCCCGGAAAAGGACGTGGACGGTTTTCACGTCGCCAATGCCGGCGCGCTGATGACCGGCCGGCCGCTGTTCCGTCCGTGTACGCCGTACGGGGTGATGAAGATGCTGGCGGCCTACGAGATTGCGCTGCAAGGCGCGAACGCGGTGGTGATCGGCCGCTCGAACATCGTCGGCAAGCCGATGGCGCTGCTGCTGCTTGAAGCCGGCGCAACCGTCACGATCTGCCATAGCAAGACGTGCGATCTGGCCGCCCACACGCGCAACGCCGACGTGGTGGTCGCTGCCACCGGCCTGCGCAACATTCTCACGGCGGACATGGTGAAACCGGGCGCAGCCGTGATCGACGTCGGCATGAATCGCGACGAAGCGGGCAAGCTGTGCGGCGATGTCGATTTCGCGGGTGTCAAGGAAGTGGCCGGCTACATCACGCCGGTGCCGGGCGGCGTCGGTCCGATGACCATTACCATGCTGCTCGTCAACACGATCGAAGCCGCCGAGCGCGAAGCGCCAGCAAACGCTTAACGATGCAAGCGCATGCCGGCGAAGCGGTTTCGCCGGCATGCAAGACTACGATGCTCGTTGGCACGCTCAGCGCCAACAAGCTCTCTCAGCGCACCGCCTGATCCCCAGTCGCCACACCCGCGCCAAGCGGCGTCGACCGACGCGCAAGGCGCCCCCGGCACCACATCAGCACGGGGCGCTCCACAACATGCCATGACAGCGCCGCGCACAGCAGAATAAACGGCGCGGCGACCAACACCGCCGTCACATGGCCCAACTGCGGCGCGATGTTCGCAACGCATTGCTGCACCATGAAGCCGTACAGATAAATCCCATACGAGTAATCGTGGCGCGGCACGAAGCGCCGCAAGAGCGGCGTCGTGCCCACCCACAGCACGCCGTAAACAAAAGCCACGTAGAACAACGGCTGAGCGCCGGCTGTGTCGCGGAACACCAGAAACACCATCACCAGCGCGAACGCCGTCAGGCCGTTGATATCGATCCGTTCGCGCCAGCCGTACAGCAGCATCCCCAGCATGAAAAAACGGTGCCGGCCAGAACGAAAAGCCGCCGGGCGTTTCGCTGAAATCACGCAACCCGATTTGCAGATGCGGCAGATGCACGCGCAGCATGAACGCGGCACACCCGAGCGCCGCCGCCAATGCCACGCCGCGCGCATTGGACAACAGCCCCACCATGCCGGTCACCATGACGATCAGATAGCAGCGCACTTCGAGCGGCAGCGTCCACAGCGACCCGCCGACGCCGCCCGGAATACGGTTGTGCTCGAATACGCCAGGCAGCGTCCAGCCGGCGTTGAGCACGATCGTGGAGAAGTTATCGAGGCCGGCCCGCGTCATTCCGGAGGCGAAATAGTCGCGCAGCGGCAGTGTCGTCGAAAACGGTCCGAGGACAAACACCGCCACCAGGGAAGCGCCCGCCACCGCCGGCCACAGCCGTGCGATACGCAACACGGCAAACCGAGGCACCGAGCGTTGCCGGTCGAAACTGGCGGTCACCAGCATGCCGCTCAACAGAAAAAATGCATAGACGGCGAGTGCGCCGAAACTGTCAAAGCCGAGCGCGTTCTGGACCCAATCCGCCGTGCCGTCAGGTGCTTGCAGCAGATACGAGTGGCCATATACGACGGCAATGGCGGCAAGCAGCCGCACAAGGTCGAAGTTATTGCCGTTGCGCGATAGAGCGTGCGAAAGCGGGTTCATTCCTACCTCTTGCAGAAAGCGCCGCCGACGCGTAGCGACACGCCAGAATGCGGCATGGCAGCAATTCCCACCGTTCGCTTTCGCACAGAGTCCAGCGGCGCATTCCCGCCGCCTGAACCGCGTGCGGCGTTCGCGCCCCGCGCACGGTCACGCGACATCTGATAATTTGTCTGCCGACGGATTGGAATCGGCGCGCCCTGCCCCAATAATGTCCTTATGGAGTGTCATTGGGGCGTTGCCGCGCGCGCCCGTCGATGCACCAATTACCCGTTCACCCGCGTCAGACAGGAAGCCTTATGTCCACTACCCCCTCGCATCAAGACAATCCGCTCCTCGATTTCTCCGACCTGCCGCGCTTTGGCGAAATCCGCCCCGAACACGTCACGCCCGCCCTCGATGTCCTGCTCGCCGACGCGGCTGCCGCCGTCGAGCGCGCCGCCCAGCCTATTACGCCCGCTTCGTGGGCCGACGTGGTCGAACCGGTCGAGCGCGCCACCGAGCCGCTGTCGCGTGCCTGGAGCGTAGTCGGCCATCTGAACGCCGTGGCCGATACGCCAGAACTGCGCGCCGTGTACGGCGAGAATCTGCCGCGCGTCACCGAATTCTGGTCGAGCGTCGGCCAGAATCTCGCGCTGTACGAGAAGTACAAGGCGATACACGCCAGCAGCGATTTCTCGTCGCTGACCGGCGAGCGCAAGAAGATTCTCGGCAATGCGCTGCGCGATTTCCGCCTGTCGGGCGCGGAATTGCCGGAAGACCAGAAGCCGCATTTCGCCGAATTGCAGGAAAAGCAGGCAGGGCTGTCGAAAGCGTTTTCGGACCACGTGCTCGATGCGACGAACGCGTACGCCTATATCGTCGAAGCCGGCGATGAGGCGCAACTGGCCGGCCTGCCGGAAGACGTGATCGAAGGCGCGAAGGAAGCGGCCGAACGCGAAGGCAAGACCGGCTACAAATTCTCGCTGCACTTCCCGTCGTATTTCCCGGTCATGCAGTACTCGGAAAACCGCGCGATGCGCGAAACGATGTACCGCGCGTATGTAACGCGCGCGTCCGAACTCGGTCCGCAGTATGGCAACGGCAAGGCGGAATGGGACAACACGGCAGTACTCGCCGATCAACTGAACCTGCGCGCGGAAGAAGCGCACATGCTGGGCTACAACAACTTCGCCGAAGTCTCGCTCGCGCCGAAGATGGCCGAGTCGCCGGCGCAAGTCATGGCCTTCCTCGAAGACCTCGCCACGCGCGCGCGGCCGCACGCTGAACAGGACTGGAAAGAACTGCGCGAATTTGCCGCGAGCGAACTCGGCATGGCCGAGCTGCAGCCGTGGGACATGACGTTCGCCGCCGAACGTCTGCGCCAGAAGCGCTATTCGTTCTCCGAGAACGAAGTCAAACAGTACTTCCCGGAAGACGTCGTATTCAAGGGCCTCTTCAAGGTCACCGAAACGTTGTTCGGTGTACGCATCCGCCGCGACGAAGCGGCCATCTGGCATCCGGACGTGCGCTTTTTCCGCGTCGAGAATCGGGACGGCGGCCTCGTCGCCCAGTTCTATCTCGATCTGTACGCACGCGAAGGCAAACGCGGCGGCGCATGGATGGACGATGCGCGTGGCCGTCACAAGCACACGCACGGCAGCGTGCAAACGCCGGTCGCGTATCTGACGTGCAACTTCTCGGCACCGGTCGGCGGCAAGCCCGCCTGCTTCACGCATGATGAAGTAATCACGCTGTTCCACGAGTTCGGCCACGGTCTGCATCACATGCTCACGCGTGTCGATGAACTCGGCGTGTCGGGCATCAACGGCGTCGAGTGGGATGCGGTCGAATTGCCGTCGCAATTCATGGAGAACTTCTGCTGGGAATGGGACGTGTTGAGCGACATGACCTCGCACGTCGACACCGCGAAGCCGCTGCCGCGCGATCTGTTCGACAAGATGCTCGCCGCGAAGAATTTCCAGAGCGGTCTTGGCACGTTGCGCCAGATTGTGTTTTCGATGTTCGATATGCAACTGCACACCGGTTTCGATGCGTCCGGCACGAAGAACGCGACCGAACTCGCGAGCGAGATCAACGAGCGTTTCCACGTGGTGCCGCAAGCGCCGTTCTCGCGTTGGCCGAATACGTTCAGCCATATTTTCGCGGGTGGTTACGCGGCGGGTTACTACAGCTACAAGTGGGCTGAAGTGCTGTCCGCCGATGCGTATGCCGCGTTCGAAGAAGCCGCGCAGGCCGCGAGCGGCAGCGTGCTCGATCAGGCAACCGGCCTGCGTTATCGCAAGGAGATTCTGGAAGTGGGCGGCAGCCGTCCCGCAATGGAATCGTTCAAGGCGTTCCGCGGCCGCGAGCCGAATATCGATGCCCTGTTGCGGCACAACGGCATGGCGCCTGCCGCCGCGCATTGAGCTTGCGTTGAGGCATTGGCCGGCGTTGTAGATCACGCCGGCATCGATAAAAAGCCGGTGGCTTGCGTGAGCAAGCACCGGCTTTTTTCATTCACGCGTCAGTACGCCGCGCGCGCGGCGGCTAACCGCGATGCAGCTTGAAATCCACCTGCGCGGGACGCCCTTCCAGCGACAAGGCCGCACTCGCAGCGGGCGCACGGCTCACCACCTTGCCGCGACTCACCACCGCGAGCCGCGCGGCGCGCAGACGGATCGCTTCGACCGGATCGCGCGCGTCGAGCAGCACGAGATTGGCGGCGCAACCCGGCGTGATGCCGTAGTCTTCCAGACCGAGAATGCGCGCGGCGTTCACCGTGACCGAGTCGAAGCACGCCTGCATGCCGTCGACGCCCGTCATCTGCGCAACATGCAAGCCCATGTGCGCGACTTCGAGCATGTCGCCCGAACCGAGGCTGTACCAAGGGTCCATCACGCAATCGTGGCCGAACGCGACGGTGATGCCCGCCGCCATCATCTCCGGCACGCGCGTCATGCCACGCCGTTTCGGATACGTGTCGCTGCGGCCTTGGAGCGTGATGTTGATCAACGGATTGGCAATCGCCGCGACGCCCGACTCGCGCATCAGCGGCAAGAGCTTGCTGACGTAGTAGTTGTCCATCGAATGCATCGAGGTCAGGTGCGAACCGGCGACGCGCCCATGCAAGCCGAGCCGGTGCGTTTCGGCCGCGAGCGTTTCGATATGGCGCGACATCGGATCGTCCGATTCGTCGCAATGCATGTCGACGCGCAAGCCCTGCTCCGCCGCGAACTCGCACAACATGCGCACGGACTGCGCGCCGTCGGCCATCGTGCGTTCGAAATGTGGAATGCCGCCGACCACGTCGACGCCCATCGCAATCGCCCGCTTGAGATTCTCGAATGCGCCGGCACTGCGCAAGACGCCGTCCTGCGGAAACGCGACGAGTTGCAGGTCGAGATACGGTGCGACGCGGCGCTTCACTTCAACCAGCGCCTCGACCGCGAGCAAGCGCGGATCGCATACGTCCACGTGACTGCGAATGGCCAGCAGACCGCGCGCGACCGCCCAATCGCAGTACTGCAGCGCGCGCTCGATCAGCGCCTCCTGCGTCAGATGCGGTTTCAGTTCACCCCACAGCGCGATGCCTTCCAGCAAGGTGCCCGACGCATTCACCCGCGGCAGACCGTACGACAGCGTCGCGTCCATGTGGAAATGCGGATCGACGAATGGCGGTGTAACGAGCGAACCGGCGGCGTCGATTTCTTCGCGAGCGGCCGCGGCAAGATTTGCTTCGACGGCGACGATGCGGCCTGCTTCGATGCCGATGTCAACCGGCTGCCCGTGCTGCGGCGCGACGCCCGGCGGCAGCATCGCGCGGCGGATAATCAGATCCATGGTTCGCTCCCTGTTGACCGGTCTTTGAGTGACTACGATTCTATCGGCGTCAGAAAGGGCGTGCCGGCGTTTTGTTTTAACAGGAAGCCGTACCGGCAGGCAGAGGAAAATCCGTACCGGCTGCGAGCCCGGGCGCCCGCCTATACTCGACGTTCCACACGTTCGATGCTTGGGCGTTCTGCGTTGGCGTTGGCATCATCCACTCACGGAGCAAGACCATGAAGACCATCGGCGTGATCGGCGGAATGAGTTGGGAGTCATCTACCGAGTACTACAAGCTCCTGAACCGTCACGCCAAGGCGCGCCTCGGCGGCCATCACAACGCGCGCAGCCTGATGCTGACGCTCGACTTCGCGCCGATCGAGGCCAACCAGCGCGCCGGCGACTGGACCGCGCTCGGCAAACAACTGGCCGATGCCGCACGCCATCTCGAACGAGGCGGCGCCGATCTCGTGATACTGGCTACCAACACGATGCATCGTGTGGTTGAATCGATCGAACAGGCGATCGACGTACCGTTCCTGCACATCGCCGATCCGACCGGCAGCGCACTGCGCGCGGCGGGAATCGAGCGGGTGGGCTTGCTGGGTACGCGCTATACGATGGAGCAGACTTTCTACACGGGGCGCTTACGCGAGCGCTACGACCTCGAGACACTGGTTCCCGATGAAGCCGAACGCGCGGAAGTGCATCGCATCATCTACGAGGAGCTGTGCCACGGCAACGTGAATGACGCCTCGCGTGCAGTGTATCAACGTGTGATCGAAGGACTCGCGGCGCGCGGTGCGCAGGCGGTGATTCTCGGCTGTACGGAAATCACCTTGCTGATCAAGCCGGAAGATTCGGTGTTACCTGTGTTCGACACAACCGCGTTGCATGCGCAAGCGGCGGTGGAATGGGCGATCGAGTCGGACTGAATGCAAGCGCGCGTGCCGCATGCGTGAGGAGACGGAAAGCAGGCGCCAGAAGTTAAAAAGCCCGCGTAGCTTGCGCTAGCGGGCTTTCAACAATACTTGGTTGCGGGGGTAGGATTTGAACCTACGACCTTCGGGTTATGAGCCCGACGAGCTGCCAGACTGCTCCACCCCGCGTCAGAGAAAAAGGATTGTATAGGGACGCTCGCAAGACGTCAAACTATCGGGTGAAATAGTTTCAGACGAGGCGCAGCGCAGGTCCGCATTCATGCAGCAAGCAAATGCCGTCAATGAGCGAGCAGCTCAGAGATCTTCGACCGTTGCGCCTTCCACTTTGCCGTCGATGATGTCCGCGCCGTACTGACTCGCTCTGCGTTTCGCGACGCCGAAATCGGAAAACGTGGCCGGCAGTTCGAGACGAAATACGCGGCTTGCCTTCGAGCCGCTGATGGCGCCCGGCCGGCAGACGCGTACCGCAACGTCGTAACCTTCGGCATGACGCTTGTGACCGTCGAACTTGTCGAACTCCCGCGAAAACACCAGCGGATGCACTTCGAAGTCCTTATAAAGGGCTGGATAAACTTGAGCCATGATGAATCCCCAATGCGCGTCAATGTGAACCCACTATACGCCGGGGCACGGCCGGATCGCGCTTTTATTTTTCGCCGCCGACAAGGCAATTTTCACCGTCGCTCGTCTCGCGCGATAAGATGCGGGACTATCGGAATCAAGCCGGTGCTGCCAAACCGAATCCGGGTCGCCAGATGGGTAGCCGCCGCGGCGGAACAAAGTAAAAACGCGGGGTCCGCACCCCACAAAGCCTTGCCCAGCAAGAATGTGAGAACGCCATGAAAATCGCCACCTGGAACGTCAACTCCCTGAAAGTCCGTCTGCAGCACGTCATCGACTGGCTCGACACCAGCCACGCGGATGTGCTGTGCCTGCAGGAACTGAAGCTGACCGACGACAAATTCCCCCGCGCCGAACTCGAAGCGAAAGGCTACCGGAGCTGGTTCGCGGGCCAGAAGACCTATAACGGCGTCGGCATCCTGGTGCGCGAAGGCCTGAACGTCGACGAAAGCAGCGTCGTGCGCAATATCCCCGGTTTTGAAGACCCGCAGCAACGCGTGGTCGCCGCGACTGTCGAGGACGTACGCATCATCTCCGCGTACTTCCCGAACGGCCAGGCGCCGGGCACCGACAAATTCGCCTACAAGCTGCGCTGGCTCGCCGCACTGCACGACTGGATCGCGAGCGAAATGGCGCTGTATCCGAAGCTCGCGCTGCTCGGCGATTACAACATCGCGCCGGAAGATCGCGACGTGCACGATCCGAAAGCATGGGAGGGCCAGAATCTGGTGTCGCCCGAAGAGCGCGCCGAATTCGTGAGGCTGATCGAACTCGGTCTCCTCGATGCGTTCCGCCAGTTCGAGCAGCCCGAGAAGATCTACTCGTGGTGGGACTACCGGATGATGGCGTTCCGCCGCAATGCGGGGATGCGCATCGACCACATTCTGCTGTCGAAAGCGCTCGCCGAACTTTGCTCGTCGTGCGATATCGACAGGGTGCCGCGCAAATGGGATCAGCCGTCGGACCACACACCGGTGGTCGCGCAGATCGGCTGAACAGCAGCGCACGCGTGGCCTCAGGCGAGGCCTCAGCAAGGCCCGGGCGGAGCGGCGGCCGACCTGTTTCAATAGCCTACGCCGGCCCGTTCAAACAGCGCCACAAGAACTCGAACACCATTGCATCATGCTCGGCCTGCTCCAGCTCATCGGAGCCGCCGTGGCCCCCTTCCGTGTTCTCTCGATACCAGACCCTGTCCGCGCCCAGCGCCTGCATGCGCGCGGCCATCTTGCGCGCGTGTCCGGGATGCACGCGGTCGTCCGCAGTCGATGTGGTGAATAGCACGGGAGGATAGGCCACATCCGCACTCACTCGGTGATAAGGCGAGTAAGCCGCCAGCATGCGTGCTTCGTCGGGCTCGTCGGGGTCGCCGTATTCATCGATCCATGACGCGCCCGCGTGCAGCAAGTGATAGCGGCTCATGTCGAGCAACGGCACCTCGCACACCACGGCGCCGAATAGCTCGGGCCGCTGCACCATGCACGCCGCGACCAGCAGGCCGCCATTGCTGCCACCCTGAATGCCGAGTTGCGCGGCACTGGTTACGCCTGTGCGAATGAGCGCCTCGGCCACCGCGATGAAGTCGTCGAACGCGCGCTGCCGGTGCTCGCCCTGCGCCGCCATATGCCACGCTGTGCCGAACTCGCCGCCGCCGCGAATATGCGCCACAACGTACACGCCGCCCCGCGCCAGCCAGCCGATGCCCTGCCCGGTCAGATAACCCGGCAGCAGCGGAATCGCGAAGCCGCCGTAACCGTTGAGCAGGCAGGGGCGCGCCGGCTCGTGGGCTAGCTCGGGCGTATGCGTATGCGCGTGCTCATGCGTCTGCTTGCACCCTTGACCGCGCGTCTGCTGCACCGTCTGCCCTTGCTCCATCTGTTGCACAACCCGCGGTCCGATCACGGTGTACGGCACCCGCGTGCCGTCCGTGGACACTGCGTGCCCACGCGTCACCGCGAACGGCGCCGCGTCGAACTGAGTCGGCCAACGGTCGAGCAGCGCCCAATCGCTCAGGTTGTTCTGGGCAAGATCGGTGAGCCAGTACGCAGGCGGCTGCAAATAATCGTCGGTGTCGACGAACACTTCGTCGTTCAGCGTCGGTTCGACGGGCGAAACGTCGGCTTGCACGTCGTCACGCGATGGAAAGAGGCGTTGATGCCAGTGCCAGGTCTGATCGTCCGCCTGCGACGGTATCCACAGCGAGGTCCTGCTCTGCACGTTCTCCAGATACGACACGATCAGGACATTGCGCGTATGCGTCCACTCGCAAGCGGAGGTTTGCGAGGTCGGCATGAAAAGCGGCGTCACGTCGTGCTCGCCACGCAAGAACGCGCCTTCGCGGATCGCCAGCAGCGCGCCGCCCGGATAGCACACACCGTTGCAGTCCCAATCGAGGCGCGGTTCGAGCAGCAGCCAGCCCTGCCAACCGCCGACCGCGACGTGCGACGGCACGTCGTACTGCTGCCAGGCATCGGCACTGTCTGCGGTGCCCGCGACACCATCGAGGTAATACGTATGCGAATCGAAGAAATCGACGCTGCTCACCATCGTGTGGCGCTGTTCAACCGGATCGTAATGCGCCTCCACGCCGATGTCGCCGAATGCACCTTTGAAAACCACCGGCGCATCGGCCAGCGCACTGCCCCGCGTCCAGCGTCGCACTTCGCGCGGATAGCCGGAGCGCGTCAGCGTCTTGCGGCCGTTGTCCCAGCCGACGTAAAGCGTATTCCGGTCGATCCACGAAGCCGTGTGCTTGCCGGCCTTCGCAATCACGAAACCGTCGTCGACAAAACGTTGCGCGTCGATGTCGAACTCGCGCACAACCAGCGCATCCGAACCGCCCGGCGACAGCGTGATCAGCGCGCGATCGCCGTCCGGATAGAGAATGTCGAGTTCGGCGCAGACCCACGGCGTGCCTTCGGCCGCACCGAGCGCGTCGAAGTCGAGCAGGTTCTGCCAGACGGGCGCGCCGCTGCGCCAGGCCGCCCATGTCGTGCGTCGCCAGATGCCTTTGGGATTGCGTTCGTCCTGCCACAGATCGTAGGCCCAATCTTTCCAGCGATCGGGAATGACCGGACGCTCGCGCGGCAGATAAGCGTCGGCAAGCCGCCGTTGGAGCGACTCGAATTCCGCGCCGCGGCACCATGCGGTGCGCGTGCGGGCGTTCTGCGTTTCGACCCACGCGAGCGCGCCGGGGTCGTCGAGCGCCTCGAGCGACAGAAAGGGATCGGGGGAAAGCGGCCAGGAGAAAGAGGCGGGAGGAGCGGGCATCGTCGGCTGTCGAATGAAAACAGCGTCGATTATGCCTTGCGTGAGCGCGGGAGCCTTTGTGAGGCTTGATGCCGGGACGGCTGGCACGCCGCCCCAGCTATCTCAGGGTTCGAGATTGAGTTCCTGAATCTTGCGCGTGATCGTATTGCGGCCAATGCCCAAGCGCTCCGCGGCCTCCACCTTGCGTCCGCGCGTGAAATCCAGCGCCTCGCGAATCACCGCCGCTTCGAAACGGCGTGCGAGTTCGTCCATGACGTCGGCCGCATTCTCGCGCAACATCCGCGCGACTTCGGTGCGCAAGCCGCCTTCCCAGGCGCTCACGGTGGTCGCTGCCGGCATGCCGGCAGCAGAAGCCGGATGCGTGGCCGCGCCGATGCCATTGATCGGCGCGCCGCCGGCGAGGCCTGATTCACCCGCGCCGATCACGCCGCTGCCACCGCCCGCGAGATCGGTTACGCCTGCTTGCGCGGGCCCCAGATCGGGCGGCAAGTCCTTGATCTCGATGGTCTGCGCCGGCGCCATCACCGTGAGCCAGTTGGCGAGATTCTCCAGTTGACGCACATTGCCCGGAAACGGCAGCGAGGCCAGATAAGCAAGCGCATCTTCTGACACGCGCTTCGGCTCCACGCCCAGATCGCGCGCACTCTTTTGCAGGAAGTGACGAGTGAGCAGCGGAATGTCTTCGCTGCGCTCGCGCAACGCCGGCAAGCGCAAGCGGATCACATTGAGCCGGTGATACAAGTCCTCGCGGAACAGGCCCTGACGCACGCGCGATTCGAGGTTCTGGTGCGTCGCCGCAATCACGCGCACGTTGGCGCGCAACGGATTGTGACCACCGACGCGATAGAACTGCCCGTCCGAGAGCACACGCAACAGGCGTGTCTGCAAATCGAACGGCATGTCGCCGATTTCGTCGAGAAACAGCGTGCCGTTCTCGGCCTGCTCGAAGCGCCCCTGGCGCATGGCCTGCGCACCGGTGAACGCACCGCGCTCGTGACCAAACAGTTCGGACTCCAGCAGATCCTTCGGAATTGCCGCCGTATTCAGCGCGATGAAGGGACCGTTCGCGCGTGGGCTATGTCGGTGCAACGCGCGCGCGACCAGTTCCTTTCCGGTGCCTGATTCGCCGGTAATGAGCACGGTGGCCGCGGAATGCGACAGCCGGCCGATCGCGCGAAACATGTCCTGCATCGCCGGCGCCTGCCCGAGCATCTCCGGTGCTTCGGCGACGCGGTCATCCCACGTCTGTTCGCCGCGCATGCTTTCGTCGACCGCGCGGCGGATCAACTCGACCGCCTTGTCGACGTCGAACGGTTTGGCGAGGTATTCGAAAGCACCGCCCTGGAATGCGGCGACCGCGCTATCCAGGTCCGAGAACGCCGTCATGATGATGACGGGCAGGCCCGGCACCTTGTCACGGACGGTTTGCAGCAATTCGAGGCCGGAGCCGCCAGGCATCCGAATGTCGGACACCAGCACCTGGGGGCTGTCGTGATCGAGCGCCGCCGAAGCCTCGCGCACGTTCGCGAAGCTACGTGTCGCGAAGTTTTCGCGAGCGAGCGCTTTTTCGAGCACCCAGCGAATCGATTGATCGTCGTCTACTATCCAGATCGGCTTCATATAGGTCGGTCAGAAGTCTTCAGTTACTTTCGGTGTTAGCAGTCGAGCGGCAGCAGAATCTGAAACTCGGTATGGCCCGGCCGGCTGTCCACTTCGATCAGCCCGTCGTGTTGCTGCACGAAGGTCTGCGCGAGCGTCAGGCCGAGACCGCTACCGTCCTCGCGCCCCGACACGAGCGGATAGAAAATGCGGTCACGGATTTCCTCGGGAATGCCTGGGCCGTTGTCAGTGATATGCAAGTCCAGTGCCAGCTTACATAAGCGTTTCGACACGGTGATCTTGCGCGCAATGCGCGTGCGCAATTCGATGCGCGCGTCGCCTTGCGAGATGCGTTCACGCAACGCTTCGGCAGCATTACGCACGATGTTCAGAAGCGCCTGGATCAGTTGCTCCTTGTCGCCGCGCAGGTCCGGCACGCTCACATCGTAATCGCGCTCGATCGTCAGTCCGCGCGGAAACTCCGCGAGAATCACCTGGCGCACGCGCTCACATACCTCGTGAATATTCACGTCGCCGACGATATGCGGATGACGGTGCGGCTCCAGCAAGCGATCGACCAGCGTTTGCAACCGGTCCGATTCCTTGATGATGACCTGCGTGTACTCGCGCAACTCGTCGCGCTGACGCTCGCCGAGTTCAAACTCGAGCAGTTGCGCCGCGCCGCGAATCCCCCCGAGCGGGTTCTTGATCTCATGCGCGAGATTGCGGATCAGTTGTTTGTTGACGGCCGTGAGGTCATTGATGCGCTCCTCGCGGTCCGAGCGCAAATGCCGCTCGTTCTCGAATAGTTCGAGCAGCACGTAGTCTTGCGCGCTCTCCAGAAAGCCGACGATCGCATGTACATGCAGCGGCTCGTGGCCCGGGCGCTCGAGTACGGCGTCGAGATGCGTCGCGTGAAAACGGTGAGCAGCGATCGCGGAGATGGTTGCGACCAGTTCGTCGGCATTCGAGAAAATGTCCTGCCATGCCATCTGCGTCAATTGCTTGCGCGAAAGCTCAAGCATCGATTCCGCCGACGGGTTCGCAAACACCACACGCAGCGCGCGCTTGTCGAGCACCAGCACAACCGTCGGCAATGCCTCGAAGCCCGGCAGCAAACCGGAACTCACCAGCTGAGCGTCATTCGACAGCGTCTGCTCGTGTCCTTTCCTTGCCTTCATCAGATTCTTCAGAACCATCTTGCAGTCTGGCCGATAGGAGATGGTGATAAATCAGGTGTACAGCTTATTGTCCTGCTCATTGCCCTGCCTACTGCCCTGCTTCCTTGCCCATACACCGCACAGCTTGCGAGTGGACGCATTCGGGCCTAACAGAAAAGGGACGGCGCCGCCGTCCCTTCGTGACCGATCGCGAGCGTCGGGCAAGGCGCTTCGCCGTTTGAAGGGCGAAGCGCCATGGCCGCTTACAGCGAGTAGTACATTTCGAATTCGATCGGGTGCACCGACTGACGATAGCGTTGCAGCTCGCCCGTCTTCAGTTCGATGTACGCGTCGAGCATCGAATCCGTGAACACGCCACCGCGCGTCAGGAACTCGCGGTCCGCGTCGAGTGCGTCCAGCGCCTGGTCGAGGCCAGCACACACGGTCGGGATCTTTGCATCCTCTTCCGGCGGCAGGTCGTACAGGTTCTTGTCGGCCGCTTCGCCCGGGTGAATCTTGTTCTGCACGCCGTCCAGACCCGCCATCATCAGCGCGGAGAAGCACAGGTACGGATTCGCCATCGGATCCGGGAAACGCGTTTCGATACGGCGGCCCTTCGGGTTCGACACGTGCGGAATGCGGATCGATGCCGAGCGGTTACGAGCCGAGTAAGCCAGCTTCACCGGTGCTTCGAAGTGCGGCACGAGGCGCTTGTACGAGTTCGTCGACGGGTTCGTGATCGCGTTCAGCGCGCGAGCATGCTTGATGATGCCGCCGATGTAGAACAGCGCGAATTCCGACAGACCTGCGTAACCGTTGCCCGCGAACAGGTTCGCGCCGTCTTTCCAGATCGACTGGTGAACGTGCATGCCCGAACCGTTATCGCCAACCACCGGCTTCGGCATGAACGTCGCCGTCTTGCCGTACGTGTGCGCGACGTTGTGGATGATGTACTTCATTTGCTGCAGCCAGTCGGCGCGTTGCACCAGCGTCGAGAACTTCGTGCCGATTTCGTTCTGGCCCTGGCCCGCGACTTCGTGGTGATGCACTTCGACCGGGATGCCGATCTGTTCGAGCAGCAGGCACATTTCCGAACGGATGTCCTGGAACGTGTCGACCGGAGCGACCGGGAAGTAGCCGCCCTTCGTGCCCGGACGGTGGCCGGTGTTGCCGCCTTCGAAGTCCATCGCTGACGACCACGGTGCTTCTTCCGAACCGATCTTGACGAACGTGCCCGACTGGTCCGTGCCCCACTTGACCGAATCGAAAATGAAGAATTCCGGTTCCGGACCGAAGAAGGCCGTGTCGCCGAGGCCCGTGCTCTTCAGGTAGGCTTCAGCGCGCTTGGCGAGCGAACGCGGGTCGCGCTCGTAGCCCTTGCCGTCAGCCGGTTCGACGACGTCGCAGGTCAAGACGAGGGTGGATTCTTCGTAGAACGGGTCGATGAAAGCAGTGTTCGCGTCCGGGATCAGCAACATGTCCGATGCTTCGATGCCCTTCCAGCCGGCAATCGACGAACCGTCAAACGCATGGCCGCTTTCGAACTTGTCTTCATCGAATGCCGACACCGGCACCGAAACGTGTTGCTCTTTGCCGCGCGTGTCGGTGAAACGGAAGTCGACAAACTTGACGTCTTCGTCTTTGACGAGTTGAACGACGTCGGCCACGGATTTACTCATAACCTATCTCCTGATTAACGAATTCGGCGGATTCAGCCGCCGCCCAATCTAGCTGACCCGTCCCGGCGCGTCCACCCCTCTATCGTTGAGGACGAACATAAAAGCCTGCTGGAACAAATCGATCGGCACCAATAAAGCAGCTTCTGTGCCACGTATGCGCCAACCCGGCGCAAAGCCACACTGCGCGCGCGTTTGCGGGGAATGAGCGCACCGAACCGCATGCAGCCCCGAAAACTTTGCGCCCCATCACGCACCGACTCGGTGCATTCACAAAATCAGCAACGACGGGCATCTCTATTTTGGTGCATGCGTGAAAATATGCACCATCGTCGAGCGCGCGCTCTCCTGCTTTTTCCTGCGCTCTCCTGTCTCGCGTTCACGGGACGCCACCGCTGAACCGCATTCGCGCCGCGCGCTAGAATGGTCATTTGGTCCGAAGGAGGTTTGCGCTCATGAGCACGCTCGAACAGTTGTACGCCCAGGCGGACAAGCGCCGCACCGAAAACCAGTTGCCCTATGCGGGCGCGGTATCGCCCGCCGAAGCGTTCGAACTGCTGCAACTCGATCCGCGCACGCGCCTCGTCGACGTGCGCACCCGTGCCGAACTCGATTGGGTCGGCCGGCCGGTTATCGGCGACGGGCAATACGTGCATGTGGAATGGACGCGCTACCCGGGCGCCGTGCCGAACCAGGAATTCCTTCAGCAACTGAGCCAGGCTGCCTCGCCCGATACGCCGGTGCTGTTTTTGTGTCGCAGCGCCGCGCGCTCGAAGCTGGCTGCGATCGCCGCCACCCAGGCGGGCTACTCCAAGGCGTACGACCTGCTGGAAGGCTTCGAAGGCGATAAGGATGGCCAAGGGCATCGGAAGACTGTGACGGGCTGGTGCTTTCGCGGGTTGCCGTGGATCGGCGCCTGATTGCTGGCCGGTTGCCGAGTTGGCCATCTTGTTGGCCGCTCGATCGGCAGCCTGATTGGCTGCCTGGTCGCTGCTGGCCGCATCAGCGGCGCTTGCGTCACGGGACCCGCACGGTGCGACAAGTGGCCGCTTGCCAGCCGCGCGTGCAAGCCGATGCGAACCACTTGATGGTGCTTCCGCAGGTTAGACGGGACAATTAGACGCATCGTCGGCGCTGCATGTGACAGGCCGATGATGCGTTGATTCTTAAGTCAGTTGGTTAAGTCAGGCATAGGCGCGAACGCGCCCGAACAACGTTTGACGTGTGCGGCGGCCGAACCGCGGCCCCGCCAAAGCTCACAATCAAGGCTCAAGCAAGATTCAATCAAGGTTCAACTGCGCGGCTTAGCCGCAGCCGCCTCAGGCTCGACAATATCGCCGCCTAACAGATGCACCCCTTCGCGCAGCTTCACAAACGCCGCCGCGACGGCTTCCGGTTCGCCCTTCACGCCGAGATCGATGTGATGCCGCGCATACACGCCGCCGCGCTCCGCATCCCCCACGCTCGGCAGGCTGAACACCCTCACGCCCGGAAAATCGCGTTCGATTTTTTCCATCAACGGCGTCACGCGCGACTCCGGCAGCTCGAACACCAGCAATGACTTTTCCGCATGCGGCATCGCGTGATGCAAAATGCGCGTACTGCGTATCCAGCACCCACTCGATCATCGGCCACGCCATCACCGGGAAGCCCGGTACGAAGTGATGCTGATTGATTGAGAAGCCCGGAATCTTGTTGTAGCCGTTGGGAATGATCGACGCGCCCTGCGGGTACGTGCCCATATTCAGACGATGCCGGTTCTCGGGCGAGTCCAGATCGAGCGGCGCAGCCAAGTTCGCCGGATACATATCGCGGATCCGCTCCTGAATCAGCTTCGCGGCCTCGGGATGCAGTTCGAGCGGCACACCGAGCGCGGCCGCCGCGCACTGACGGGTGTGGTCATCCGGCGTGGCGCCGATGCCGCCCGTGGAAAACACAATGTCGCCCGACGCGAACGTGCGTCGAAGCGTTGCCGTGATCCGCGCCGGTTCGTCGCCGATATATTCCGCCCAACCGAGCGACAGCCCACGCGCGCCCAGCAATTCGATGACCTTCGGCAGATGCTTGTCGACGCGTCTGCCCGACAGGATTTCGTCGCCGATGATGATGACGCCAAATGCCATTGCCGCCTCTTTCGCTTAGTCAATAATTCATCAGTAAGGAACCGGTGCCGCGTGCCGCGGACCGTGCTCTTCCGCGCGCATGCGTTGCAGCGCGCGCAGACAGTAGTAGCCGAACCACAGCGCCGAAAACACAAGGATGAACGCGTAGATCCAGATGGTCACCGCGGTGATCACCGGGAACAGCACGATCAGCCAGACCGACGACGCCCACAACAGCGTAGGCAGCGACCCCAGCAGTCCGCTCGCGATGCCGATCAGCAGCAGCGGCAACCGGAAGCGCTTCACCAGCGCGCGCCGCTCGTCACGCGTGGCATGCAGCGCGAGCGCGTCGTAGCTCATCACGCGATACGTCAGCCAGCCCCACAGGAGCGGCGGAATCAGCGCGAAGAACGGCGGCACGAGCCATAGGGGCAAGGTGACGATCAGCAACACGAGACAGACCAGCGTGGTCCACAACGCCTGACCGAGGCTACCGTACCACGTTCCGCCGTGACGCATTTCGAGGCCGGGAAATTGCCGCGCCGACAAGAAACGGATCACTGCCGGCATCGACAGCGTGGCGATCAGCAGCAATACCGTGACGACAATCAAGGGAATCGCCATCGCAATCACGATGAACGGCGCGATCGCCGTGTGCAGCGCCGAAAAGCCAAGCCAGTCGAACAGACGATACAGCGTGACCGTGAACGACCAGCTTTCGAGCCACGTGCGGGTGGCGCCGATCAGCGTCTGCCAGGAAAACCAGAGAATCACGCCCCACCCGACCGTTGCCGCCAGAAACGGCAGGAAGGTCAGCCAGAGCATGCGCGGGTGGAGCGCGCTTGCGAGCGCGCGCCCAAACGAGCGCAACAGATCATTCATGCGAGCCAGTGCCGGTGAACGAAACGATGGAAAAAGGCGGATGGCGCAACGCACCGGCCATGAGGCCAAGGTTGTACGCGCAAACGTGAACAGGATAAACCACGTGACACGCCGCCGGGAAAACCGGCGGCGTGAGAGGAAGAATGCTCAAACCGGAGCGGCGTCGCGGCCCTCGGTACGACGCTTCGGCGAAAGGCGCCCGGCGATGCGCACGAAGGCGAGCCAGTGCTGCGCCCAGAAACCGTCCCCGTAACGCCGGCTTTCGAGCTGGTCGCGGATACCAGTCGGCTCCATTTCGCGGTTCCACGACACACTGCGAAACAGCATGTCCCACCACGGGAACAGTACGCCGAAATTGCAACCGTACTTCAGGCCTTCGTGGCCGTAGCCGATCGCATGGTGACGGCGGTGGAAAGTCGGACTGACCAGCAGGCGCTCGCCGAACCAGCCGAAGTACAGACGGATGTTCGCGTGCTGCACGCTCTGCGCGAGGTTCGTGATTGCCACCAGCACGACGAACTGCGACGGCGGCACGCCGATCACCAGCGCGATCACCGCGAAGAACGACGCCTGCAACAGATTGTCGAGCAGATGGTTACGGTCGTCGGTCCACAGCGACATCTGCTGCTGACTATGATGCACCGCGTGCAATTCCCACCAGACGCCGATCCGATGCTCCCAGCGGTGGTACCAGTAACCGGCGAAATCGAGCACGAGCAGATACATCACGAACGTGACGAGCGGCTGCGTGGTGACACCCGGCCACAAATTGTCGAAATCGATATTCGCGATGTTGTGCAAGCGCAGCCAGGCCTGCACGGTGTCGAAGAACGGCTGCAGCGCGAAAAAGAAGAACAGGTTGAGGAAGCCGAGCTTGGCGATCCCCGTGTAAATCACGTCGACCCGCACGGCCTTGCGGTTTTCCCACTGCTCCACCGGGCGAAGCGCCTCGAGCGGGCGCAGGATCGCGTACATCGCCAGCACCTCGAAGACGCCGACGAGCACCCAATACAGGCTGTCGTAAGTGTCTTCGTCATAGTCCATCAGGTCGAAGTGGAACAGCAGCGGCTGCACCACGTCGATGTACAGCAGCGTCTGCACGGCTGAGACGAAGCTGTCGAGAGAAGAAAAAATCAGATGGAACATGGTTCTGGCCTGTTACTTCATTCCTGACGGTTCGCTGATTGCCGCCGCCTGTTACACGCTTATTACACGCTTATTACTCATTACGCGCCGTTCGGCGCCGTAACCGGCGCGCGATTGAAGAAATAGATACCGTGCGGCGAACGGCCGACTGCAATCGTCTGGATCAGCTTACGCGTGTTCAGGTCGATGATGCCGACATGCTTCGCGAAGCGGAAGGTAACCCACAGATAGCGTTTGTCGGCGGACAGTTCCATGTCGTCCGGCCCGGGCATCAAGCCGGCAATGTCGCCGACGTTCGTGAGCGTGTCTTCGTCGATGATGCTGATCGTGCTCGCGACGCGGTTCGACACCACCACATGCTTGCCGTCAGCCAGCGAGCGGAAATTGTGTGCGCCCTTGCCCGTCTGAATCGTCTTGACGATTTTCTGATTGCGCCAATCGACCACCGCAACGTAATCCGCGCCGGTCATGCCGATCAGCAGGTACTTCTCGCCCGGGGTCATCCACAGACCGGCCGGCACCTTGCCGACTTTCATCTTCCACTTCACGGTTTGCGTGGCCAGATCGATCGCGGCCAGTTCGCCCGAGACCTGCAGCGTGACGAATACCGTCTTGCTGTCATTGGTGAACGCCATGTGGCTCGGCATCACCGCGAGCGGCAGACGCGAGGCCAGCGTCATCTGGTTCTTCTGGCTGTCGTAGTGATAGATGTCGAGGCGGTCCAGACGCAGCCCGGTAGTGACGAGCCACTTGCGGTCCGGCGAAAAACCGATCTGATACGGATCCTCAATGTTCTCGACCCAGCGCTGGACCTGCCCCGATTTCGGATCGACGAACATCAGGTTGTTCGACACCGAATTCGCGACGATCAGCGACGAGTTGTCCGGCGTCGCCATCAAATGGTGCGGTTCCTTGCCCGTGGGTACCGTGCCGACGACCTGGCGGGTCGTTTCGTCGATCAGGCTCAGCGTGGCTTCGCCGGAATTAAGCACAATCACGTTGTTGGCGTGGGCCGCCGGAGAAAAAAAGCCTGCGGCGGCGACCAGCGCTGCGCCCGCGGCGAACGTGGCAGTCAAGCCGGGAAGAAAAAATTTACGCATGAAAACTCACTTCGGAGAACAACCGCCATTGTAGAACGTTTGCCCGGGCCAGAGGTTGAGCTAGATGCGGGTGCGAAGTGCGGAAAAGCGGAAACCAGGCGGGATGCAAGCAAGGCGCTGTCGGCGAATTTCGCTGCACTGCCGACATAACGACGGTTCCACGTAGGAAAAACCTTATCCGATTTACACAATGTCATTATTTTAATCAAAAAGACGGATTATTACATTCTTATATCTTCAACATAAACATAAGACAAACCAAGACGGTTATTTATTTTTATTTACTTTATACATTTTAAACACAATTAATAAAAATAAATGACGATTAATTATTTATTTTCAATCGTTTAGTAATTGGCTTATTCCACCCTTCCCACACCACACCTGACAATCCCGCCGATCATCGTTCATGCACTTAATCCTGTGGACTTAAGAGCGTAAAGCAGGTGTTTCGGACGCGCGAAAAATTCAGCAGGACACGGAAAACGGATAACGGAGAAACCGCGGTCTATATGTTTTTATTTTGTGCGCGACATATCAGGGCGATGACGCCTTATCCGAATCCGCTTACTTTCACGCGCCGTCCACACTCGTAATTCCGCGGAGTTTCAGAAAATATGAATAAGATTTACAAATCGGTTTGGTGTGAAGCGACGGGAACGTGGGTAGCCACGTCGGAAACGGCACGGTCGAAGACGAAGCGGGGCGGGGCGGGGCGGGGCAGGAAAATTGGCGGTAGCGCAGGCGGTATTGGCCGCGGCAACGCTGATGGGCGGAGCGTCGACGGCTTTGGCAGCTGGCAACGCAGCCACAAACTATTTCGATGCCAGTGGAGTGGACCCTACTGTCGACCGCAATGCGTCGGCTGCTGGCAACGCGGCGGTTGCCGCAGGCGCAAATGCGCTGGCAACTTCCACCGGCTCCACCGCCATTGGTAACGCGGCGTGGTCTTTGAACCAATACGGTACGGCGGTCGGCGACAAGTCCACAGCGTCTGCAGACGGTGCCACGTCTATAGGCGCTGCTACAACCGCCACCGGTAACAATTCAGTCGCGATCGGCTATAGCGCGGCCGCGACGTCGGACAACAGTGTCGCACTTGGCGCCAACTCGACCACTACCGCGGATCTGACTACAACCGCTTACGCGCCAGTTGGCGCCGGTGCAACGGCAATTGCAGCGCCCACCGCAACTGGCGAAGTTTCCGTTGGTTCGAAGAACAATGAACGGCGTGTCACCAATGTCGCCGCTGGCGCTGCAGACACCGATGCGGTCAACGTCAGCCAGCTCAGTGCCGTCGACGACAAGATCGCCGCGGCCACCGCCAATAGCGTCCAGTACGACGCAACGCCCGCGGACAAGAGCAGCGTCACGCTTGCCGGTCCGGCATCCTCGGACGGTGGCATAACGGGCGGCACAACGAATACGAACCTGCATCAAGGCGTGGTTTCAGCTACCAGCACCGACGCCGTGAACGGCGCGCAGCTTTACGCCGTCGCCGGAGACACCAGCAGCGCCTACACTGACAAGAACGGCACCGGCGTGAAATACGTGCGCACCAACGATACCGGGCTGCAGCCGGACGATTCACACGCCACAGGTAAAGGATCGTCGGCAATCGGTTACAACGCACAAGCCAGTGGCGACTACTCGTTGGCATTCGGCAACAAGGCTCAGGCTGAAGGTATCAATTCGGTTGCAATCGGCAATATGGCATACGCCGGAGGCATGACAGCGGTGGCGATTGGCACCGGATCGAATGCATCCGACTACGGTTCAGTTGCATTCGGCGCCTATTCGGCCGCAGGCATTCAGGGCACCGCTATCGGCACGTATTCGACCGCGACCGGTGTCAACTCCGTTGCGCTGGGAGAAAGCTCCCTGGCCGATCGCGACAACACCGTATCGGTTGGCGCCACCGGCAGCGAACGCCAGATCACCAACGTCGCAGCCGGCATCGAAGCCACCGACGCGGTCAACGTCAGCCAGTTGCAGGCCGCCACGGCCAGCGCATCGCGCTACTTCAAGGCAACCGGCATCGACGGCAGCGGAGACGATGCAATCGCGAGCGGCGACCATTCAGTCGCTATCGGCAGCGGTTCGATTGCCGAGGGTGACAAATCCTTCGCCGCCGGCTCAAGCTCATGGGCGCAAGGTAATGTCAGCACAGCCGTCGGCACCCTCGTCACGGCCGAGGGCGACAACTCGACCGCACTCGGCTTCAACGCGAACGCAATTGCGTCCAACTCGGTTGCACTCGGCCAAGGTTCCGTCGCCGACCGGGCGGGCACCGTCTCGGTGGGCTCAGCAGGCGCAGAACGCCAGATCACCAACGTCGCAGCCGGCACAGCGGACACCGACGCCGTCAACGTCGCCCAACTGAAGGCAGCAAGCGCGCAAACCGATGCCAAGCTCAACGGTGCAGTGATGTACGACACGAACGCCGACGGCAGCGTCAACAGGAACAGCGTCACGCTAGGCGGCGATGCAGGCACCGCGATCCACAACGTCGCCAACGGCGTAGATGCAAGCGACGCTGTCAACGTCGGCCAACTGAATGCGGCCATCGACGGAGTGGCGAACAACGCAGTGGTGAACGCAGCGAATCCGTTCTTCAGCGCTGACGGCGATCGCAATACGGAAGGCGCGGTGTCCTCGGGCACGCACTCGATTGCTTCGGGCGCAAACGCTCAGGCCACCGGCACCAACGCTGTCGCTATCGGCGCGAATTCGGTCGCTAGAGCGGCAACAACGCCACCGCACTCGGCGCCGCGGCGAACGCCAGCGCCGACAACTCGGTCGCGCTGGGCCAAGGTTCGGTTGCAGACAGAGCGAATACGGTGTCGGTGGGCGCAGCAGGTCAGGAGCGCCAGATCATCAACGTCGCAGCCGGTGTGCAAGGTACGGACGCGGTCAACGTCAATCAGATGCAGCAGAGCATGAACGGCGCGGTCGGTCAGGCCAAGAGCTACACCGACGACCAGATCCGTTCGGCGCGTCGCGATTCGTACGGTGGCACCGCTTCGGCGCTCGCGGCCGCAGGTTTGCCGCAAGCGGTCCTTCCGGGTCACGGCATGGTCGCCCTTGCCGGTGGCACGTACGGCGGTCAATCTGCCATGGCAATTGGCGTGTCGCAGCTGTCGGAAACCGGCAAGTGGGTCTACAAGGTGCAAGGCACCTCTGACTCGCGTGGCCAGTTCGGCGCATCGGTCGGCGCCGGCATGCACTGGTAAGCCGCGTGAGCCACTCGTCAAGATGGCTGTAGCAACGTTGTAAAAGCAGCGAGCGGGCGCGGGTCCTGAAGACCCGCGCCCTTTACGCGTGATGTCATTCTCAAAAGGCGTGGCGTCGCGCGTTTTTTTATGCACACTGCAAAAGCGTTGCGCCTCGCAGTCCGCACCGCACGCCTGGAGCAGACGCGCGCAGCGCGCCACTCCACTCAACATTCAGCGCTGCATCGATTCCCACACCTTGTAAAGACGCTTGACCGAAACCGGCATCGGCGTACGAAGCTCCTGCGCGAACAGCGAAATGCGCAGTTCCTCGAGCAGCCAGCGGAATTCCGACAGGCGCGTGTCCAGTACGCCGCCGCGTTGCGCGAGTGCACGCTGGTAGTGCTGCAAGAGCGGCTGGAATTCGGCGAACTGCCGTGCGTCGCGCGCGGAGTCCGCCTTCAGCTTGTCAATACGCAGCGCAATGCCCTTCAGATAGCGCGGAAAGTGCGCCAACTGCGCATACGGCGTATCGACCACAAAGCGTTTGCCGATCAGGCCATCCAGTTGATTCTGCATGTCCGCGTGCGCCGCCGTGAACGCCTTCGCCTGCACCAGTTTTTTCGTGACCGTCGCGTATTCGCTGAGAATCTGCCCGACGAGGCGCGCAATTTCCTGAGCCAGTAAAGTCAGACGGCTGCGGCCTTCGTCGCGGCGCGTGTGGAAACTGACGTCGTCGGCCGGTAGCGGGTCCTGCAGGCAGGCGCGGTCAAGCGCGGTGTCGATCAGTTGATCGCGCAGCTCTTCCTGAGTGCCGCGCGGCATGAACTGCATCGCCATTTCGCGCAAACCCGGCAGGTTCTTTTCCAGATACTTGATCGGCTCCTTCAACTGCAACCCGAAGAGTCGCCGCAATCCCGCGCGATGGATACGCGCGGCTTCGTCCGGAGAATCGAATACTTCGACGTCGCAGTGCGTGCCGCGATCCACCAACGCCGGATAGCCGAACAAGGTCTGGCCGCCGCGGCGAATTTCGAGCAACTCGGGGAGCTTGCCGAAATTCCACGTGGTGAGTTTCTCGTAAAGCGCGGTACCCGGTGCTGCGCCGCCTTGCGATGCCGTTTGCGGACCGGACGCAGCGGCGCCCTTGCCTCGCGACGCCACGCCGCTTGCCGTGCCTGCCGAGCCCGCCGCGTGCGAAGGAGCCGCCACGCTACCGCCGCCCGCATCCGCGAGCGCTGCCCCTGCCGCGCCCGATGCGATCTTCTGAAAATGCTGCTGCGCCTGCCCGCCCAGTTCAGCACGCAGTTGCGACAGATTGCGGCCCATTGCGAGCTGCCGCCCATGCTCGTCGACGACCTTGAAATTCATGAACAGGTGTGGCGTCAGCGTCTCGAGCTTGAAGTCCGATTGCTTCATGGCGACCTGAGTCTGCTCGCGAATGTCGGCGATCAGCGCTTCGAGCAAACCGCCCGCGCCGAAGTGCGGACCGCCGTGCCGTTCGACGAAACCCGCCGCGAACTCCGGCAGCGGCACGCAATGGCGCCGCAGCTTCTGCGGTAAGGATTTCAGCAGAAGCTGCGTTTTCTCTTTCAGCATGCCAGGCACAAGCCATTCGCAGCGCCGTGCGTCGACCTGATTGAGCGCATAGAGCGGCACCGCGAGCGTCACGCCGTCGCGCGGCGAACCGGGTTCGAAGTGATACGTGAGCGCCATCTCGACGCCCGCCATCGTCATCCGCTTCGGGAACAGGTCGGTCGTCACGCCGGCCGCTTCGTGCCGCATCAGATCGTCGCGCGACAGATACAGCAGGCGCAGCTTGTCTTCCGGCTGGCCGCTCCTCTTCACCTCGTCGCGATACCAGCGCTCGAACGCAGCGCCCGTGTAAATACCTTGCGGCAAAGCCTGATCGTAGAAGCCGAAAATCAGTTCGTCGTCGACCAGCACGTCCTGGCGGCGCGACTTGTGTTCCAGTTGCTCGATGTCGGCGAGCAGCTTGCGGTTGTGCGCGAAGAACGCCAGCTTCGTATCGAATTCGCCCTCCACCAACGCGCCACGAATGAACAACTCACGCGCGCGCGCCGGGTCCTGCTTGCCGAAGCTCACGCGCCGCCGGTGATAGATCGGCAGGCCGTACAGCATCGCGCGCTCGAACGCCGACACCTGCGCCGCGCGCTTTTCCCAATGCGGCTCGGACAATGACTTCTGCAGCAGATGCTCGCCGATCTTCTCGATCCATTCCGGCTCGATCTTCGCGATGCAGCGCGCGTACAGACGGCTCGTCTCGACCAGTTCCGCGGCCATCACCCACTTACCGGCCTTCTTCACCAGCGCCGAACCCGGCCAGAGGTAAAACTTGATGCTGCGCGCACCGAGGAAATACGGTTCGTCGTCGGCTTTCAGGCCGATGTTGCCCAGCAAGCCCGTGAGCAGCGCCAGATGGATCTGCTCGAAAGTCGCTTCCGCCTCGTTCAGACGCCAGCCGTGCTCGCGCACCACGGTCAACAATTGCGAATGCACGTCGCGCCATTCACGCAGACGCAGTTGCGACAGGAAGTTCTTGCGGCACTCGTCCTGCAGTTGCCGGTTCGACTTCTTGTGCGCGATCGCTTCTTCGAACCAGTTCCAGATCTTCAGCCATTGCAGGAACTCGGAGCGCTCGTCGGCGAACCGGCGATGCGCCTGGTCGGCTTGCTCCTGCGCTTCGATCGGCCGGTCGCGCGGGTCCTGCACGGACAGCGCGCTGGCGATGATCAGCACTTCCTTCAACGCCTGCTGATCGCGCGCGGCGAGAATCATCCGGCCGACGCGCGGGTCGAGCGGCAAGCGCGCGAGTTCGCGGCCGAGCGGCGTGAGCTGGTTGTCGTCGTCGACGGCGCCCAGTTCGTTGAGCAACTGATAGCCGTCGGCGATGGCGCGGCCCGGCGGCGGCTCGATGAACGGGAAGGTTTCGATCGCCGTCAGATGCAGCGACTTCATGCGCAGAATCACCGACGCCAGCGACGAACGCAAAATCTCCGGCTCGGTGAAGCGCACGCGGCCCTGGAAGTCGCTTTCCTCATACAGACGGATACACACACCATCGGCAACACGGCCGCAACGCCCTGCCCGCTGATTCGCGGCGGCCTGCGAAATCGACTCGACCTGCAGCTGCTCGACCTTGTTGCGGTACGAGTACCGTTTCACACGCGCCAGGCCCGTATCGACCACGTAGCGAATCCCCGGCACGGTCAGCGAGGTTTCGGCGACGTTGGTCGCGAGCACGATGCGGCGCGCGTTCGAGGTGCGGAACACGCGCTCCTGTTCGGCCGCGGAGAGCCGCGCGAACAGCGGCAAGATTTCCGTATGCGGCGGATGATGCTTGCGCAGCGCCTCGGCGGCATCGCGAATCTCGCGTTCGCCGGGCAGGAACACCAGCACGTCGCCCGGGCCTTCGCGACACAGTTCGTCGACGGCGTCGACGATCGCCTCCATCAGATCGCGATCGGTTTCGCGCTGAGTCTTCGGCCGTTCACGCGACGACGCGGACGAAGAAGAACCTTCGGCCGCTTTAATCGCCGGGCTGTCCTCCGCGACCGGGCGATACCGCACCTCGACCGGATAGAGACGCCCGCTCACTTCGATCACCGGCGCGGGCTTGTCGTCACGGCCGAAATGGCGTGCGAAACGGTCCGCGTCGATCGTCGCCGAGGTCACGATCAGCTTCAGATCGGGCCGCTTGACGAGGATTTCTTTCAGATAGCCCAGCAGAAAATCGATGTTCAGGCTGCGCTCGTGCGCTTCGTCGATGATCAGCGTGTCGTAGGCTTTGAGCAGCGGATCGGTCTGAGTTTCGGCGAGCAGAATGCCGTCGGTCATGAGTTTGACCGACGCGCCCGGCGACAGATTGTCGGTAAAACGCACCTTGTAGCCGACCACTTCGCCGAACGGCGTGCCGAGTTCTTCGGCGATGCGGCGGCCCGTCGCCGATGCCGCAATCCGGCGCGGCTGCGTGTGACCGATCAGACCAGTGCCGCCCGCGCCGAGACCGCGCCCGAGTTCGAGGCAGATTTTCGGCAGCTGAGTCGTCTTGCCCGAACCGGTCTCGCCGCAGACGATCACGACCTGATTTTGCGCGATGGCGCGCGCGATCTCTTCGCGGCGGCCTGAGACCGGCAGCGCTTCGGGGAACGTGATCGGCGGAATCGGGTTCGGCTCGACGACGCGTTGAGCGCGTGGCGGACGTGGTTCACGACGTGGCTGGCCGCTTTGTGCATCGCCTGCTTGCTGCGATTTCTGCGCGGGCGCGCCGGATTCGCGGTTAGGCTCGCCGCCTTGAGCCCGTGCGCGGCCGTGCTGATTAGTGTGGCTAGTGTGGTCATCGCCGCGCTTCGACTGATTTGGCTGATTCGGCACACTCGCACTGGCAGACTGCCCGCGCCGCTCATCGCCTTGCTGCGGACGTTGGCCGCGAGACGCGTTTTGCGCGTGCCCTTCATCACGGCGCGCCGGCTGCGCCGCGCCACCGGCATTCGGTGGCCTGCGCGAAGCTTCGCCTTGCGGCAACTGTTTGCGCCCCTCATGAGCCGCTTTCGGCATCTGCGCGCCCACTTCACGACGCGCGCCCTGTGGCTGGTTTTTTTTCTGCGCAGACACATCCGCGCCTTCTGCGGCACGTCGTGACTCGCGCGCCGTTTCCGGCGTGTTGCGGTTGGCGTCCTGCGCATTACGACGCGAGGCGTCGCCGGCGTTCACCTGATCGGCGGCCGGCGCCACATTCTCGTTCGCCGTAGCGGGACTTTTGGGTACATTCGACATGGGGGCGCATTATAATCCCCGGCATGAATTCCCAAACCGACCTCGTCCCCGCGCCCGCGAGCGTTCCGGCCCCCGCCGGAGCAACGGAAGATCTCGCCCAGCACGCGCAATTTGTCGACTGGATGCGCTCAGTCGCCCCTTACATCCATGCGTTCCGAAACAAGACGTTCGTCGTCGGTTTCGGCGGCGAGGTGGTGCATCAGGGGCTCCTGAATGCGCTCGTGTCCGATATCGCGCTGCTTCAGGCCATGGGCATTCAGATCGTGCTGGTGCACGGCTCGCGACCGCAGGTCGAAGAGCAGATGAGCCTGCACGGCGTGGAATCCGAGTTCTCGCACGGCATGCGCATTACCGACGCGCGCGCGTTGGAGTCGGCGAAAGAAGCGGCCGGCGAAGTGCGTCTGGATATCGAGGCGGCGATCAGCCAGGGCTTGCCGAAACACGCCGATGGCGCACGCGCACATCAGCGTGGTGTCCGGCAACTTCGTAACGGCGCGCCCGGTCGGCATTCTGGACGGCGTCGATTTCGCCCACACCGGCGTGGTGCGCAAGATCGACGCGGATTCGATCCGCCATTCGCTCGCAAGCCGCAAACTGGTGCTGCTGTCGCCGCTCGGCTTCTCGCCCACCGGCGAGGCCTTCAATCTGTCGATGGAAGATGTCGCCTCGGCGGCGGCCATCGCGTTGCGCGCCGACAAGATTGTGTTCCTGACCGAAACGCCGGGTCTGATGGAAGCCGGCGAAGAAGGTCCCGAACTGCTCCGCGAACTGTCGCTCGACGACGCCTACAAGCTGCATGAAAGCGGCGAAGTCACCGGCGACGCCGCTTTCTACCTGAAGCATTCGATCCGCGCCTGCCGCGGCGGCGTGGCACGGGCGCACATCATCCCCTACGCGCTCGACGGCAGCCTGCTGCTCGAACTGTTCCTGCACGACGGCGTGGGCACGATGATCTCGTACGAGAACCTCGAAAGCCTGCGCGAAGCCACACCGGACGACGTCGGCGGCATTCTCTCGCTGATCGAGCCGCTCGAATCGGACGGCACGCTGGTGCGGCGCGGCCGCCACCAGATCGAACGCGACATCGACCATTTCTCGGTGATCGAGCACGATGGCGTGCTGTTCGGCTGCGCGGCGCTGTATCCGTATCCGCAGGAGCGCATCGGCGAAATGGCATGCCTCACGGTCGCGCCCGAAGCGCAAGGCACCGGCGACGGCGAGCGCCTGCTCAAGCGCATCGAGCAACGCGCCCGCGCACGCGGCCTCACGCGGATTTTCGTGCTCACCACGCGTACCGAACACTGGTTCCTCAAGCGCGGCTTCGTCAAGGTCACCGTCGACGATCTGCCGGAAGACCGCCGCCGACTCTATAACTGGCAGCGCAAGTCGCTCGTGCTGATGAAACAGCTCTGAGCGTCCCTATAAAAAGCGACTGCCGCCCCCACATTGATTACAGGAGAAGCACAGCATGACTCGTATGGTTCAATGCGCAAAGCTCGGCAAGGAAGCCGAAGGCCTCGATTTTCCGCCGCTGCCGGGCGAACTCGGCAAGCGGATCTACGAAGGCATTTCGAAGGAAGCCTGGCAAGCCTGGTTGAAGCAACAAACCATGCTCATCAACGAAAACCGCCTGAACATGGCAGACCCGCGCGCGCGTCAATATCTGATGAAGCAGACCGAAAAGTTCTTCTTCGGCGAAGGCGCGGATACGGCGCAGGGTTACGTGCCACCGGCAGCGGAATAACTATTTTCGTCCCAGCGTTCACAGCCTCGATCGCCAAGCAAAGTCACACGAAAATCCGCGCCGCGTGCGCGGATTTTTTTTGTCCGATTTCTGGTCCGACTTTTCGTCCGATATCTGGTCCGCTTTTTCGTTTCCAGCGCCTTCTTCAGAGCACCGCCGGCCTCACCAACCGGTACATTTCAGGTCGTTTTTAAGCCTTCTTTCCATACCGCCGCAATCCGCGCTATCCCCCACCCCGCAAGGGATTCAGCGCCTTCCCCAAGCCTCCTGCCGCCCCTCGGGTTTGCACGATCCTCTGTCATCGTGCTAACATGTGCATCGTTCCAACAGCAATTCACCTGCATTTCATCCGCGCATCATCCGCAGTCGCGTTCTTTTCAAACTGGCTCACCGTGCCTTTCCGGTACGCCGCCACGCTGAATCGGACAGTTTTTATACAAGAAGGCTTGTCGGTCGTTTCTCCGCTCCATGTGACACCGTGAGCGGCGAATGAAGCAACCGGCCTTTTTCGTTTCAAGCCTTCCAGCGGCGCATGGGCCAGCTTCCAGCCACCCCAGCGTCCTCATGCATCTGCCCCCCTTCCACGGCCACGCAGATGCAACAGTCAGCACAATCTAGACGAGTGTTTTTTCGCGAATCGTTCGCGAGGCACGGGCGTTCTGTTTTCTTTTTTACGCCCATTTCCTCTATCGCCTCCGGGTGAGAGAGGCGCCATCGCTCTGCTCGCGAAACTGCACTTCCCCAGCACCCGTGGCGGAACGTTCATGCGCGTTTTCATGAGTTTCGTCGCAGTCATTGGAGTTTTCACCTTGACCGCTTCCAGCAACGGCTTCTGGCGACACCACAAAGAAGAACAACGCCTCTCACTCGACGACATCACCGTCGTCGACAAATCCCTCCTCAAGCGGGCCGTCGGCGCCATGGCGCTCGGCAACGCGATGGAATGGTTCGATTTCGGCGTGTACAGCTACATTGCTGTCACGCTCGGCAAAGTGTTCTTCCCGTCGTCGAGTCCGTCCGCCCAGTTGATCGCCACCTTCGGCACATTTGCCGCGGCGTTCCTCGTGCGGCCGCTCGGCGGCATGGTGTTCGGGCCGCTGGGCGACCGCATCGGCCGTCAGCGTGTGCTGGCCATGACGATGATCATGATGGCAGTCGGCACCTTCGCAATCGGCCTGATTCCGAGCTACGCGACGATCGGCATTCTCGCGCCGGCGTTGCTGCTGGTCGCGCGTCTGGTGCAAGGCTTCTCGACGGGTGGGGAATACGGCGGCGCCGCCACCTTCATCGCCGAATTCTCGACGGACAAGCGCCGCGGCTTCATGGGCAGCTTCCTCGAGTTCGGCACGCTGATCGGCTATGTGCTCGGCGCGGGCACGGTCGTGGTTCTGACGGCCACCCTCTCGAACGACGCGCTGCTCTCGTGGGGCTGGCGTGTGCCGTTCCTGATCGCGGGCCCGCTGGGTCTGGTCGGTCTGTACATCCGGATGAAGCTCGAAGAAACGCCCGCGTTCAAGAAGCAGGCCGAGCAACGCGAAGCCGAAGACAAAGCGGTCCCGAAGCAATCTTTCCGCGAATTGCTCATGCAGCAATGGAAGCCGCTTCTGCTGTGCGTCGGCCTCGTGCTGATCTTCAACGTCACCGATTACATGGCGCTCTCGTATCTGCCGAGCTATCTGTCGGCCACGCTGCACTTCAACGAAACGCACGGCCTTTTCCTCGTGCTGCTCGTGATGGTCCTGATGATGCCGATGACGCTGGCGGCCGGGCACCTGTCCGACAAGATCGGCCGCAAGCCGGTGATGCTGTTCGGTTGCGTGGGTCTGTTGCTGCTGTCGATCCCCGCGTTGCTGCTGATCCGCATGGGCACGGTGCTGCCGGTGTTCGGCGGGCTGATGATCCTCGGCGTGCTGCTGTCGTGCTTCACCGGCGTGATGCCGTCGGCGCTGCCGGCGCTGTTCCCGACGAAGATCCGCTATGGTGCGCTCGCCATCGGCTTCAACATTTCGGTGTCGCTGTTCGGCGGGACGACGCCGCTCGTCGCGGCATGGCTGGTCGACAGCACCGGCAATCTGATGATGCCCGCGTACTACCTGATGGGTGCATCGTTGATCGGTATCGTGTCGGTGCTCGCGCTGCGCGAAACGGCCCGCAAGCCGTTGCTCGGCTCGGGTCCTTGTGTCGCGACGCGAGCGGAAGCGCATGCGGTGCTGCGCGGCGAGCGTGAGGCAGCCGAGATGGATGAAAGCTACGCTGCCGCGGCTACGGCGCGTGCCTGAACCTGGGTTGCGCGGTAGTGGGCGGTAGTCAGTTGCCGAAGTAACACGCGTATCGCCCACCGTAGCGCGCAGTGGCGTGGAACCGCGCCAATTCGAGTTAGCGTGTCCAAAAACGGGCCGGCAAAATTTTGCCGGCCCGTTTTTATGTCAGCAGGGAATCGAACGTTGCGCTTGCGTGCGCGCCTTCAATAATCAGCATGCCGGCGGAAATCGGCAACTTGAAACGCCTCGGTCCGGCACTGCCTGGATTGACGAACAGCACCCCGTCGCGCTCGCTGATCGCAGGCTTATGCGAGTGCCCCGTCACGACTACATTGATGCCTTCACGACGCGGATCGTTGCCCACGTCGGCGATATCGTGCACAACGAGGATCGTCACCTGTTGCACGGTCAGCTTGACGTGAGTCGGCAGCGAGGCGACCGGCTCGCTGATATCGTTGTTGCCGCGCACGGCGGTGACCGGCGCGATCTTCGCAAGTGCATCGAGCACCGCCTGATTGCAGATATCGCCCGCGTGGATAATCGCATCGCACCCGTTGAGGTACTGCAGGGCCTCAGGACGCACGAGGTTGTGCGTATCGGAGATCAGGCCGATTCGGGTGGCTAGTGAGTTTTGCGTACGCGCAGTCATGACGTGAGTATCGGCCAAACGGCCTCATTCTGCCGGCTGCTGTTCTGCGAATTCCCGCGCCAACACCTGCGGCTTCGCGCGAAGCAGCCGTTTGGTTGCCCCCTGCACCACCATCGACACCACCGCCGCGCACCCAAAACTCAGCCACACTCCATAGTGCGGCAGCATCGTCGCGGTCACGGCGAAAAACGCCGCAAACGAGCCGCGGCCAATCACCATGCCACGCATCAACAACGCGACGAAATCCGCGCCATGCGCGCGCTGGGCCGACACCGCGAGCACGATACCGAGCAGTGGAAACACCGACAGCAGCCCGCTCCACGTCGCGCCCATCGATGCGGAAAGTGTGGTCACCGCCACCGTCAGCAACGCGCCGGCGAGCATGCGCAACACAAGGTCGCCGAGCCCGAGGCGCACCGCCGGCACGTGGCCCGCGACACGGGGCAAGCCGCTTTGCGAAATGGCGACGGCGACACAGCCCGCGGCCACCGCCCACATCAGTCCACCCGGCAGATGCGTGAGCAGCATCGCAACACCGACCCAGCCGAGCATGCCAGCCACCAGCGCCAACGGCCACGCCGAACGCCGGCAAGTCCATGCATATGCAAAATTGAACGCCTCGGAGGCGGCAACCGCCGCGATCGACGCCGCCGACGCCTGCGCCGCGAACGCCGGCCCACGCTCCAGCGCGAGCAGCAACACGATCGGCCCGGCCACCACCGGCAGCCCCGCCAGCCATCCCGCCACGGACGGCCCCCACACCTGTCCCGCCACGGTCAGCGCGGCGAGAAACGCGGGCACCAGCGCGAGCTTGAGCATAAGCAACATGCTTACGCTTCCATCAGATGTTCGATACGCCTGTCGGGCACCAGCCACCACGCCGCGGCCAGCGTGTAGAGCGCAGCGGAGAGCCACGGCTGAACGAATGCGAGCGCCATGCCCGCCAGATAGATGACGACCGAAACCTTGCCCTTGAAGTCGTTGCCCACGGCTTTCGCGATCGTCGACTCCGTGCCGTGCTCGCGGATCAGCACGCGGGTCAGAATGAAATACGCAATCGCCGACATGAACAGCACCGCGCCGTACATCGCCGTCGGCCAGGCGGCGAGATGATTTGCGCCGACCCAATGCGTGACGGCCGGCAACAGCGACAGCCAGAACAAGAGATGGAGATTGGCCCACAGCACCGAGCCGTTGACCTTCTGCACGGCATGGAACAAGTGGTGATGATTGTTCCAGTAGATGCCGACATAAATGAAACTCAGCACATACGCGCAGAATACCGGGATCATGGGGCGCAGCGCGGCGAGATCGTAGCCGTCCGGCACCTTCAACTCAAGCACCATGATTGTGATGATGATGGCGATCACGCCATCGCTGAAGGCTTCGACGCGTCCCTTGCCCATCGGTCGGTTTCCTGGTTGTTTTATCGTGGTTGTGAAGAGATGCGCTTGCCGGCATGGCGCACGGCAATTGCCCGCCGGACTCGCAGGCAAACCCAGGCAGGCGCGCACGCCGCCGATTATCGGCGATGACAACGGCAGTTGTCGAATACCGGCTGGCCGCGTCGGCACGCGTCACCGTATCAGCGCGCCCCGCTCGCTTAGCAACTGACGAAGAATGCTGCGGTGACACCGGTTTTCGTCCTCGCAGTAACAACCGACGGAAAAGTTCGTCGTCTTTGACAATGCAGCAAGCAGGTCCAACACCTTGCTGTTATCGCTAGCATTCATCTCCGTCCGGAATTTTTTCGCGAACGCGGCCCAATCAACATCGCTGGTGATCGCCTTTGCTTCTTTGATCAATTCCGCATCCGGCGACAGACTGGGCAGCCACACATCGTAATAGTCGCGCGTGGCGAATTCCGTCTTGGGTACGCCGCGTGGCGGCCGCCGAACGGTGCCGATTCGCAGCCCTTCGTCGTCTGCCCTCGGAGACCCGAGCTGGACAATGCTGATGCTCATGTTTTGTTTTCCTGATTCGTGGCGAACTCGCGGCCGTCCCCGCCGGGTCGATAGACGCCACTCGCCGGTGGCTCTGCGTTGCAAGCTCAGCGTCTCAAGCCCTTCATCGCCTCGATTTCCATGGCTGCGTTGCGCTCTTCGCTCGCTTCGATCGGGTCCATCGCCTCGTCGATCGAAGACGCCGCGCGTTCCGCGGCTGCTTTCGTTTCGTCGAAATCGGGATCGAATTCTGCGTCTTCTGAGTCGTCATCGCCCGGGGGTTCCAGCATGTCTCGCAGCATGGACGCCAGTTCAGGCGTGTCCCACTCGGCGCCCTGTTGCTTCTGTTTTTTTATGTAGTGTCTGACTTCCGCGTCCTGTTCCGGGGTCAACGGAAGACCGCGAAAAGTGCTTTTAGGGTCGGCATCAGTCATGATCTTGCTCCAGGATACGTGCCAGTTCGAGTTTAATCCCGTTATGGCACCGTGATCTCAGCTATCGGTCATTGGCAATCAAGTTGTCTGGCGGCAGACGATGCTATTTGAGGCCGCCCGACGCCGTTTGGTCATCAGTCAGTGGCGAACACCAGGGTAGTAAACCGCCAGCCACACGCTCGGCTCCGTATCGCGTGTCCACGCCACCCGATGCCGGCAATGTGCTTCGATCAGCACGTGGTCGCCCGGCTTCATCGGATGCAGGTCGCGTTCACCTTCGAATTCGAGAGTCGCCGCGCCGCTCAGCAGCACAACCCACTCGGCGCGCGGACTGTCGTACCAGAAGCCTGGCGGGCTTGCGTGCCCTCGCGAGACGATCCGCTCGATGCTTACGCCGGCGTCTTCCAGGAGGGCGTCGACTTGCTCGTCAGGGCTCGCCGCCGTACCTGGATCGAAGAGATTGCCGCTACCGCTTATGCGTTTCATCGCTCGTGCTCCGGCTATGTCCGTCACCTGCGTTCGCTGCGCGCTTTCGTCCATCACGCCCGTCGCGCCCGCCGCGCCCGCCACCCGGCTCGTTGCCGGGCGCACTGCTTATTTCATCGGTTTGAGCCCATCGAGCAAGGTCGGCACCAGTTCGCTGATGGTCGGATGAATGTGCATGGCGTACTGCAAGGTCGGATAAGGCGCGCCGGCCGTCATGATGTCGATAAAGGTGTGCAGCGCTTCGTCGCCTTCGATGCCATGGATCGCCGCGCCAAGAATCTGTTTGCTGCCCGCGTCCACCAGCACCTTCATGAAGCCGTCAGTCTCGCCGCGTTCGCGGGCGCGACCCACCCGCGTCATCGGCATGGTGGCGATCAGCACGTCGCGGCCGTCCTTGCGCACGTCGGCCTCCGAGAGTCCGACGCGTGCGAGTGGCGGGTCGACGAACACCGCATACGCCATGATTCGCGTGTCGACGCTGCGCGTGCCGCCGTCGAGCAGATTCGCCGCGACGATCTGGAAATCATCGTAGGACGTGTGGGTAAAGGCGCCGCGCCCATTGACGTCGCCGATCGCCCAGATGCCTGGCACGTTGGTGCGCAACTGGCCGTCGACGGGAATCGTGCCGTGCCTGTCCGTCGCGATGCCGGCGGCGGCGAGGCCGAGGTCGTCGGTATTCGGCTCGCGGCCAGTGGCGAACAGCAAGTGCGATGCTTCGAGGGCGGGAATGTTCTGCTCAAAGCCAATGCACACCTCGTTGTCGCGATGCGGATGCGGCTCGACCCGCGAAGGCTGCACGCCGAAGACAAACTCGACGCCTTCACGCGCCAGCACCTTCTGCACAGAGCTGGCGAAGTCGGCATCCTCGCGCGTGAGCACGCGCTCGCCGCGCACCAGCACCGTCACGCGGCTGCCGAAGCGGCGAAAAATCTGCGCGAATTCGAGCGCGATATAGCTGCTGCCGACAATCGCCAGATGGTCCGGCAATTCCGTCAGTTCGAGCAGGTTGGAGTTGGTGTAGTAGCGAATTCGCTCGAGCCCTTCGAGCGGCGGCACGACCGCGCGCGTACCGGTATTGATGAAGATTTCGTCGGCGCTGAGTTCAATTGGCGCCGCGCCGTCCGAGCCGCTGATGGTAAGCGCATGCGCGCCGGTGAAGCGTGCGTGGCCATTGAAGACGGTGACGTTATCCGTGCCGCGCAGCCATTTCTCGACGCCGTCGCGCGACTGGCCGATGATCCGATCCTTGCGCGCCTTGACCGCGGCCAGATCGACGCTGACCGCGCCGCTCACCTGCACGCCGAGATCCGCCGCGTGGCGCGCCACGTGGGCTGCTCGGGCGCTCGCCACATAAGACTTGGTGGGCGTGCAGCCGACATTTACACAGGTTCCGCCAAACGCCCCACGTTCAATGACCGCAGTTTTACGGCCGCTTTGACCGAGACGGACAGCGAGCGGCGCACCGCCCTGTCCCGTGCCGATCACAACTGCGTCGAAGTGCTGTGGCATGGCAGATCTCCCGAGGCTGGGGTGCAGGTCGTAGCATCTTACCCTCACTGCCTCGCGTTGCCGTGATCGCCTTTTCTGATGGTTTCTGTTGCGCGCTGCAAGCGGGCGCTCCGGCTCGCAATTTTTATTCACCCCGCCGCGGGGCCGGCGCTACCCGATTGGCGTGGATTGCGCGTGGTGGTGTTCAGGCGTGGCAGTGCACGGCGCAGATCAATTCGCGCGAACGTTGCAACGCGGCCTGGGCGCCGCGCGCCGCGACGACCCAGCCGACCTGTCCGAGGTTGAAATCCTGCGACACCATCACCTGCATGAGGGCGACCATCGGCAGGACCACCGATGGCCGATAAAGCTGGTTTCTGATCAAGGCTGGTATAACGGGTCCCATCGCGGCTCCCATTGCGCAGGGCCGCTTCGGCACAGCGCGGAATTACATTCGATGGGAGGATTTTAGGGAGATCAGGGATCCGGATAAATACCAGGAACGCGAAGGCAGTTGTTCGTCAAACTGAACAATCGAATCTGGCCTCTTGCGGCGGGAAGGTCCGATTGACGTGAATGCCGTATTAGCCCGCCTGGCAATGTGGGTTTGCGGCGCCGCTGGCCATGGCCGGCGGCGCCAGGACAGTCAGGACGCGCCGGCCAGCCCCATCTGCGCGTCATGCAAGCAACGCGCATACGCACTCGCCCCCACGGGCCGGCTATAAAAATACCCCTGCTGCTTGTCGCAAGCAATTTTGCGCAAAAAACGCCGCCTGTTCGGCAGTCTCCACACCCTCAGCAGTGACATTCATGCCGAGCGAATGGGCCATCGCCACCACCGCCTGCGTGATCGCAATCGAATCGCGATGATCCGGCAATCCAGCGACGAAAGACCGATCGATCTTCAGGTTATGCAGCGGAAACCGCTTCAAATACGACAGCGACGAATAACCGGTGCCGAAATCGTCGACGGAAATCCGCACGCCCATCGCGTTCAACGCCGTGAGCATCGGCAAAACGGCGTCGCTGTCGCTCATCAACAGGCGCTCGGTAATCTCCAGTTCCAGCGCCTCCGGTTCGAGTCCGGACTGCTCGAGACAGCGCTCGATCCGCTCCACCAGGCCGCCTTTGAACTGGCGGGGCGACAGGTTCACCGCGACGATCAAATCCGGCGCCAGCGTGCGCCGCCATAGCGCGACCTGCTCGCAGGCCCGCGCCAGCACCCAGGCGCCGATCTCGACGATCAGCCCGGCGTCTTCGGCGACGGGGATGAATTCCACGGGCGAGACATTCCCCAACTCGGGGTTGTACCAGCGCAGCAGCGCTTCGGCGCCAATCGTGCGGCCGCATTTGCTGTCGACGATCGGCTGATACACGAGGCTCAGTTCGTCGCTGGCGAGCGCGCGCCGCAAGGCCTGCTCGATCATGAAGCGGCGTTGCAGATGCTGATTCAGCTCGACCGTGAAGAACTGAAAATTGTTGCGGCCGCATTGTTTCGCGTGGTACATCGCCGAGTCGGCGTTGCGCATCAGCGTGGCCACGTCCTGGCCGTCTTCGGGAAACAGACTGATGCCGATCGACGCGCCCATGTAGTACTCGTTGTCCGCCACCAGAAACGGCACCGCGATCGTGTCGAGAATGCGCTGGGCGAGCGCGATCAGATGGCCCGTGTTTTCATAAGCGCTGACCGCGATCACGAACTCGTCGCCGCCCACGCGCGCGAGCGTGTCGCCCTGAGCGACACATGCCGACAGACGCTCCGCCACGCTGCACAGAAGTGCGTCGCCCGCCTCGTGACCGGCGGTGTCGTTGACCTTCTTGAAACCGTCCAGATCGACGAACAGCACGGCGACCCGCGCCAGCTCGCCCGTCCCGGCCACGCCGCCTGGCTCGAACAGATCGCCCATTCGCTCGGCCAGGTAGGCGCGATTGTAGAGACCGGTGAGCGGATCGCGGGTGGCCAGAAACTTGAGCTGCCGTTGCGCCTCGCGCACCGGTCCGATGTCGGTAAACGAGATCAGCACCGAACTGGGTTCACTGTCGCCCGTTTTGATGATCGGCACGACATTCTCAGTAATCCAGACGACATCGCCGTCGATCAGCTCCAGACCGATCGTGATACCGAGCAGCGGTTTGCCGGTCTCCAGCACCTGAGTGGTCGGGCGATCGGCATCGGTGACGATGGAACCGTCTTCGTGATACGCGCGCACCATCACCGTCAGAATATCGTGGCCGGTCAGGTCGGCGCCCGCGCGCAGAATGCGTTGCGCACTCGGATTGCAAGCCAGCACCACGCCCTCGCGCGACTGCACGACTATGCCTTCGTTCAGATGATTCACCACCAGCCGGTGGTGCTCCTCGCTGTGCGCGAGGCGTTGCGCCATGGCGTCCTGATGAACGGCAAGACCGACACTGTGGCCGATGTCATAGAGCATCGCCGCTTCTTCGGCACTCGGCCGGCGCGACGTGCGGTGATAGACCGCGAACGCGCCCAGCACCGTGCCGGCATCGTTTTCAAACGGCACCGACCAGCACGCGCGCAAACCGAGCGGCAACGCGAGGTGGCGGAAATCGGCCCACAGCGGATCGGTTTCGATATCTTCGACGGCGACCATGCGCCGCTCGTACATCGCGGTGCCGCAGGATCCGGCCCGTGGGCCGATCGCGACGCCGTCGATCGCGGCGCTGAAGTCTGCCGGCAGCGATGGCGCGCCGCCCACGCGCGCGCGGATGCCGTCCGCGTCCAGAAGCAGGATCGAACAGGTCGCGCCTTCGCCGAGCAGCGCTTCCGCGCGGCGGCATACTTCGTCGAGCAATTCCGGCAGCGGGGTGTTGCGCGTGATCAGCCGCAACACCGTACGCTCCGACGCCAGCACCCCTTCGGCCACATTCGGCCCGTAGCGGGTGCCCTCAGGCGTTGCTCCCATCGTGTAATCCGACGTCGCTTCGCGTTTCATCTGTGCGCCCCCTAACCCCCACATCGGCAAGTTAGTGTACGCGGCACACCGGGGTTTACGCGAGACCGGCGTACTTTAATCGTGATGCATAGCGCACAAAGCGCATGATCCGGCCGACCATCCGGTCAACTAATGAAGCGGCAACATCATTAACACGGCGGATTCGGTGGTCGCGGTGGTCGCGGCGAGACCCGCCATGAGAGCGGTTATTTCCGCCGCGTTGCCGACCTTCCGGTGGATGACCACCGGCATTGCCCGGCTACTGCCCGCCTGATGGACGACCGCTCGTGTTCCCCGGTGGTCGACTGCCCCCATTGCCGGGTGGACGTCCACCCGGATTACCTGGCTGCTGGCCGCCTGGTGGGCGCCCGCCTGCATTGCCCGGCGGCCGGCCGCCCGGATTACCCGGTCGCTGGCTACCTGGTGGACGCCCGCCTGGATTACCCGGCTGCTGACCGCCCGGTGGCCGACCGCCCACGTTCCCCGGCGGCGGCCCTCCTGGCGGACGGCCCTCTGGTGGCCGTCCGGCACCGGGTCTCGGCGGCGGCGGCCGATGATGATGCGCCCAGCGGGATTGCTGGCTGTACCACGGCCGTCCCCGATAGTAGTTGCCCCAGTAAGTGCCAATCGAAAACGTCACAATCGGCAGCCCGATCACCGTGCCGTAGTTCATCACCGGCACATTGCTGCCTTGATAGGGATAGCTGAGCCGCGCCGCATAGACCCAACCGCGCAGGTTCGGAGCGGCAACGTCACACCATTGGTAATTGCTGATGCAACCCATCACCGTAAGCGGGACGCCACCCGGCAACTGCGTCACGATCGGGTAATCCGGAGCCGGCCCGGCGCGTACGTTGACCGAGCTGTTCGTGTAAGCCTGCGACTGCGCAGAAGCCACTGCCGGCAGCGCCAGCAAACCGGCCGCCGCGTAAAGCCATGGCACGAGGTGTTGTTTCATTCGTTCTCCCGTTTTCACGTTCCGCCTGGGTGCCCACTCCTTTCCGCGGCCCGCGCAAGGCAAGATTTCGTAATCACCTACCCGAATTCACGCTGTTCTCGGGCGTCTGTTTTCCGGTGACTCGGCCGATCATCCCTTGCATGAAAAATCCATGCACTGCCGGGACCACCATGAAAAATTTCCGCCCAATCTTTGCCGCCGCACTGATGCTGACGCATCTGTCCGCTCACGCTACCAGCTTCGATTGCAACAGGGGACGCTCGCTCACCGAACGGATGATCTGCAACGACCCCGCGCTTTCGAAGCTCGATGACACGCTGGGGCAACTGTACTGGAAAGCACGGCGGCGAGTCATCAACCGTCGCGCTTTCCTCACCGACAGTGACAGCAAGTGGGCGTGGCGGGAAGCGAATTGCCGCGATGCGGCGTGTCTGGGGACGTGGTATGCGACGCGGATCGAAGAACTGCAACGGTTGATCGAAAGCATGCGAACGGGAACCGTGGAGAGGCCGGATGGACGCGCCGAACCGGACCCGCAGCGTAAGGCGGTGATGCCCGCGCTACAACAGACCGAGACCGCGATGCTTCGATGCACCCCGGCGAATCCCGGGATCGTGATGAATGACCAGTGTTCGACAGTGCTCAAGGAGAACGCGGGTCGGTGGAAATATCAGCCACACGGCGGCGACTGGTTTTGCGGACTGGCTATGCTCGCGCCGGCGGAAACGCAATAGCGTTACCTGCCACTCCAGAACCGCCGCTGTACTGCCATCACCTCCTCTTCCACCTCGACCACCGGGCCGATGACCTCGACGGGCTTCTGGCAGTGGTCGAACACGTACCGGCAATCCACGCTCATGGTCGGATTCTCGGCATGATCGCCGGTCGCCTCCAGCAGGCGCTTCTCGGTCATGCCAAACACGACACGGCCGATGTTGGCCCAATGCATCGTGCCGGCACACATGCAGCAAGGCTCGACCGATGTGTACAACGTGCAACTCCACAAGTACTCGGGCGTGAAATTCAACGCCGCCACGCGCGCCAGCACCGACTCGGCGTGATTGACCGTGTCGACGTTGCCCTGCTCCATCAACACGGTCTCCTGATCCGGACCGATCAGCACCGCGCCGAACGGATGGTGCCCCAGCAGGGTCGCCCGTTCGGCCACCCTGCTCGAATGCCGCAGATGCCGTACGATCTGCTCCGGCGTCGGCGATAAACCCTGCGGCGGATAGCTTGCCGCCGCGCCTGCAGCGCCGGCATTGTTCGGGACGGTAAGACTCACGGGCGATCTCCTTTAACTTTAATAATAGCTAGGCAAACCAGGCAATTCGTTACTTCGGCAGCGAACCATCCACGCCTTGCACGAACCAGTTCAAACGCAGCAGTTCCACGTCGCTCAACGACTTGCCCGCGGCGACCTTCACCACGCCGGACTGATCCGCGATCGGACCGGCAAACGGATTGAACTTGCCCGAGATGATGTCGTCACGCTTCTGGTTCAACGCCTTTTGCGCCGCCGGCGACACCGCGTCCGTGTTGATGTCGGCCAGATCGATCGCTTTCTCTTTCAGCCCCCACCACACCGGCGAATTGCTCCAGGTACCCGCCATCACCTGCTCCACCAGATGCGTGTAATACACGCCCCAGTTGCTCACACATGCGCCGAGCTGCGCGTTCGGCCCGAACTTCTTCATGTCGGAGTCCCAACCGAATGCATGCACTTTCTTCTGCTCGGCCGTCTGCATCGTCGCCGTCGAATCGGTGTTCTGGATCAGCACGTCGGCGCCCTGGCCGATCAGCGTCTCGGCGGCCTGCTTTTCGCGGCCCGGATCGAACCAGCTGTTGATCCACACCACCTTCACGCGCGCGTTCGGGTTGACCGAGCGCGCGCCCATCGTGAACGCGTTGATGTTGCGCACCACCTCCGGCACCGGCACCGAGCCGACAAAGCCGAGCGTGTTGGACTTCGTCGTATAACCGGCGACCAGCCCGGCCAGGTAGGCGCTCTGGTAGGTCCGCACGTCATAGGTGGCGAAGTTGGCGGCCTTCTTGTAGCCGGTTGCATGTTCGAACACGGCGTCCGGGAAGTCTTTGGCGACCTTCAGTTCGAAATCCTGGAAGCCGAAGCTCGAGCCGACCACGATCTTGTTGCCTTTGGACGCCAGATCGCGAAACACGCGCTCCGAATCCGCCGACTCCGGCACGTTCTCGACGCGCGTCACCTTGATCTTGTCGCCGAATTTCGCCTCGACCTCTTTCACGCCCTGCTCGTGGGCGTAGGTCCAGCCGGCGTCGCCCGGATTACCGAGGTAGACGAAGGCGATGCCGAGCGGCTGCGTGCTCGCGGCGGCCGCCGCTCCGGCGGCAAACGCGAGGGACGCGCCAAGCGCTGCGGCGAGAAGGGTCCGCACGGTTTTGATGCGCAATGAGTGATGCCGCACTCGCGCCAGCGTTGCTTTCATGAATTCTCCGAAGTTGGTTTCCAGGTGCCGGCCACAACGCCCGGGACTGCCCCGGGCGAAGCTCCAGCATAGGGGGCCATATTCGAAGGTCAATTTCAGCGGAAAAATTATTTTCAGTTATCTCGCCCATAACGAAATACTTATTTTGGTACCCATAAAACATGTTCGATACTATCGAACATGTACATCGACAAAGTGGTACGGCAAGCGCTCAGCGCAAGCGCAATATCACTTACACCAACCCGTAACACTCTTTCGGAGAAACAAAATGACTCGCTTCCAAGGTAAATCGGTTCTCGTCACCGGCGGCAGCAGCGGTATCGGCTTTGCAACCGCGAAGGCGTTTGCCGACGAAGGCGCCCGTGTCGTCATTACCGGCCGCGACGCTGACGCGCTCGAAACCGCGAAGGCGGCACTCGGCGCCAACGCTATCGCCGTGCGTAACGACGCCGGCTCGATCGCTTCGGCGCGCGAACTGGCGGCAGCAATCAGCGCCGCCGGTATCCGGCTCGATGCGGTGTTTGTGAACGCCGGCACCGCGAAGTTCGCCGCCTTCCCGGATGTCGACGAAGCCTTCTGGGACGCGATGTTCAACACGAATGTCAAAGGCGCCTACTTCCAGATCCAGTCGCTGCTGCCCTTGCTCAATCGTGGCGCTTCGATCGTCATCAACGGTTCGATCAACGCGCGTATCGGCATGCCGGCCTCCTCGGTCTATGCCGCGAGCAAGGCGGCGGTGATCTCGCTGGCCAGGACGTTGTCGTCGGAATTGCTGCCCCTGGGTGTGCGCGTCAACGTCGTGAGTCCGGGACCGGTGCAAACGCCGCTGTACGGCAAGCTCGGTCTCGACGCCGCTACGCTCGAAGCAACCGCCGCGCAGATTCTCAGCCAGATTCCGGCCGGGCGCTTCGGCACGCCGGAGGAGATCGCCTCGACGGTGCTGCACCTGGCGGCGCCGGAGTCGGCCTTTATCGTCGGCACGGAAATCATCGCCGATGGCGGTATGAGCCAGCTTTAAGACCACAGGCGGAGCGGTCGCGGCAGAGGCATGACGCGGCCGCCGGCCGCCGGGAAACACGCGAGGGGGCAACGGTCGCCCTCGCGCCGGACTCAGCCGCAACGCAATTCAGTGAACCTGTGGCGGCGGGTCCGCCTGCTCATCGTCGGGCGGACCGTCTTCGCCGAACAATTCCGCACACAAGCCCAGGCCGATCTCGCTTAAGCGCGCCGTGCCCGTGCCTTCCTCGTTGAAGGTGGTATCCACCAGGCCGCCGTCGACCAGCGCCGTCAACTGCCGCCGCAGGCCGCTCATCGGCACGTTCGCCTGCTTGGAAAGCTTGGCGAGCGACCACGCGCCGCCAGGCGTTTCCTGATACGCGCGCCACAACTGCGCCAGCACGGCCACGAGCACCGGATCGAGATCGTCGTCTTCCATCGTGAATGTCTCCTCGCTCTTGTCGCTCTTTTTGCTTTCGTCGCTTTCCCAAGGACCTATCAAGCCATCTGCGCCACCAGTTCACCCAGCGTCTTCAAGGCCGCCTCGGTCTGCGCCGTCCACGGATAGCTGTAATTGAGCCGGATGAAATGGCGAAAATCGTCGCGCATCGAAAACATCATGCCCGGCCCGATTGTGATGCTGCGCGCGAGCGCCGCCTGATAGAGCCGCATCGAATCGACCCGTTCGGGTAATTCCACCCACAGCACGTACCCGCCTTGCGGCGTCGACATGCGCGTGCCTGCCGGAAAGAACCGCTGCACCATCGCCATCATGATGCTCGCCTGCTGCCGGTAGAGCTTGCGCACATGCCGCAGATGCCGGTCGTAGCCGTCCTGCCGAAGATAATCGGCAACGGCGACTTGCGGCACCGAAGGCGTAGTCAGCGTATTGAGAAACTTCAACTTCTCGACCTGCGCGCGGTAGCGCCCCGGCATCGCCCAACCGATCCGGTACGACGCGGTCAGGCTTTTCGAAAACGACGCGCAATGCAGCACCAGCCCCTTGGCATCGAAGTTCTTCAACGTCGACGGCCGCACCTCGCCGAAGTACAGCTCCTGATAGACATCGTTCTCGATAGCGGGAATCTCGTGCGCGGCGAGCAGTTCGACCAGTTGCCGCTTGCGCGCGTCCGGCATCTGGAAGCCGAGCGGATTCTGGAAGTTCGGCATCACCATGCACGCGGCGATCTTCTGCCGGGCGATGATCTCAGCCAACGCTTCGATATCGATGCCGTGGACCGGATGCGTCGCCACTTCGATGGCGCGCATGCCGAGACGCTCGATGGCGTGCAGCATCGCGTAGTAAGTGGGCGATTCGACGGCGACCGTATCGCCCGGCTTGGCGACTGCCTGCAAGCTGAGGTTGATCGCCTCGGTCGCGCCGAGCGTGATGACGATTTCGTCCGGATCGACCGGCACGCCGTTTTCGGCATAGCGCCGCGCGATCTGTCGGATCAGCTCGGGATTGCCGGGCGGCAGGTCGTCGATCAGATTCCAGCTCGCGTGGCGCCGGGCGATCGCGTTCGCGTACTGGTTGATGCGCCGCCATGGGAACAGTGACGGATCGGGGTACGGCGAGCCGAGCGGCACGGCGTCGTGCGCGCGGATGCTGCGCAGGGTCGACAGCACGAGCCGGCTCACGTCGACCGCGGCGGCCACCGGCGGTGTTTGGGCCGCCGGCTGGCGGCTCAGACGCGGCTCATTGAGTGCGGCCGCCGTCGCCGCCACCACGTCACCACGCACGAAATAGCCCGACTGCGGACGGGTCTCGACTATCCCCCGGCTTTCCAGCAATGCGTACGCGTGCAGCACGGTCTTGATGCTAACGCCATGCTGCTGGCTCGCCTGCCGTACCGACGGAATCCGCTCGCCCGCCGCGAATACGCCGCGGCGCACGGCTTCGGTCATTTCATCGGCGAGTTTTTCGTACAGTGTCAAGGACCGGGCTCGAACAAACGCGTGGGCGGGAACACCAGTCTATGACAAATATCCCGCAACTGTATCCCTTCCCTTTCCGATTTTCTGTATGCTGCGCTGCTTTTGGAACACAGTAGGCTTCTGTGCATCGGCATAAAAGCCTCGCTCAAGTCACCCAAGCCACATCCCGCGGCAAGATCATGAAGAAACCCGAAGCTCGCATCGAACCGTATACGCATCCCGCCGCCGGCTGGGGCGCCCTCAAATACGTCGCCATCAACCTCCTCAAGGAAAAGGTGACAGGCGGCGACTACCGGATGCTGCTCAAGCAGAATCAGCCGGACGGCTTCGACTGCCCGGGGTGCGCATGGCCGGATCGCGAGCATGCGTCGACCTTCGAGTTCTGCGAGAACGGCGTCAAGGCGGTGGCCGCCGAGGCAACCAGCAAGCGCGTGACGCCGGCGTTCTTCGAGCAACACACGGTCGAAGAACTGATGGCGCAGTCGGATTTCGAACTGGAACAACACGGCCGCCTGACCGACCCGCTTGTCTACGACACCGTGCGCGACCGCTACGTGCCGATCGGCTGGGACGAAGCCTTCGACCTGATCGCCGCTCACCTGAAGCGGCTCGATAATCCCGACAGCGCCGCCTTCTACACGTCGGGCCGCGCCAGCAACGAAGCCGCCTTTCTGTACCAGTTGTTCGTGCGAATGTACGGCACCAACAATTTTCCCGATTGCTCGAACATGTGCCACGAAGCGACCAGCCGCGGCTTGCCGCACACGGTCGGCATCGGCAAGGGCACGGTCACGCTCGACGACTTCGAGCACGCCGACACGCTCCTGATCTTCGGCCAGAATCCGGCGACCAACCATCCACGGATGCTCGGCGAGCTACGCGAGTGCGCGAAGCGCGGCGCGACCATTGTGTCGATCAATCCGCTCAAGGAACGGGGACTCGAGCGCTTTGCCAGCCCGCAGCATCCGGTCGAGATGATCACGATGGGCAGCACGAAAATCAGCTCGGTATTCATCCGGCCGAAAGTCGGCGGCGATTTCGCGCTGATCAAGGGCGTCGCCAAGCGCGTGATCGAACTCGACGACGAAGCGTTGGCCTCCGGTCTCGCGCGTGTGCTCGACGTCGCGTTCATCGCCGAACACGCGGTCGGCTTCGACGCGTTCGCCGACGATTTGCGTGCCGAAAGCTGGGACGCCATCGTCGCCGAATCGGGCGTGCCGTTTGAAGACGTGCTGAAGCTTGCCGACATCTACGTGAAGGGCCGCGCGGTGATTTCGACGTGGGGCATGGGCCTCACGCAGCATAAGAACTCTGTGCCGACGGTGCAGATTCTGTCGAACCTGATGATGATGCGCGGCAATATCGGCCGTCGCGGCGCAGGTTTGTGCCCGGTGCGTGGACACTCGAATGTGCAGGGCGACCGCACGGTCGGCATTGAAGAACGGCCGACTCAGGCGTTCCTCGACCGGCTCGGTGAAGTCTACGATTTCGAGCCGCCGCGCGAGCATGGGCTCGACGTCGTCAACACGATCCAGGCGATGCTCGACGGCAAGGTGAAGGTGTTCATCGGCCTCGGCGGCAACTTCTCGATCGCGACGCCGGACACACCGCGTACGTGGGAAGCGATGCGTTCGTGCGATCTGACCGTGCACATCACGACCAAGCTGAACCGCAGCCACCTCGTACATGGCCGCGACGCACTGATTCTGCCGACGCTCGGGCGCACCGAAATCGATCTGCAAAACGGTGTGGCGCAAGGCGTAAGTGTCGAGGATTCGATGAGCATGGTGCACATCTCGTACGGCATGAACAAGCCGGCCTCGGAAAATCTGCTGTCGGAGATTGCGATCGTCGCGCGCATGGCGCACGCCACGCTCGGCAGCGGCAAGGTCGACTGGCTCGCCCAGGCCGCCGACTATGCGTTGATTCGCGACGGCATTGCGCAGGTGATCGAAGGTTTCCAGGACTACAACGAGCGGCTGAAGAACCCAGGCGGTTTTCACCTGGGTGTGGCTTCGCGCGAGCGGATCTGGAAAACGCCGAGCGGCAAGGCGCAATTCCTGGTGCACGCGATTGACGTCGACACGCCGATTCATCGGGCGCGCGCGGAGCACGGCGAGCGTCTGATGACCTTGATGACGACGCGTTCACATGATCAGTACAACACGACGATTTACGGCCTCGACGATCGTTATCGCGGCGTGTATGGACAGCGGCGCGTGCTGTTCGCCAACAAGGACGATCTTGCGATGCTGGGTTTCGCTGCGGGTCAGCGCGTGGATATCACAAGCGTATGGGCCGACGGGATCGAGCGTCACGCGGCCGGGTTCCTGCTGGTGGAGTACGACATTCCGCGCGGATGCCTCGGCGCTTACTACCCGGAAACCAATCCGTTGGTGCCGCTTTCTTCGGTGGCCGATGGCGCGGGCACGCCGACCTCGAAGTCGATTCCGGTGTTGTTGACGGAGTCGGCGGTGGTCGATGCGGTTGCTGCCTGAAGGTGTCGCTGCGGTGTCGCGTTGCAGTTGGCGAGCGCCACTCCTGGCGCTTGCCGCTCACGCCTGATTTTTCTTCAGATCGCGATACGTCAGATGTAAGCGCAGATCAAATTCAATCTGGTGGTAGCCCGGTTGCATGAACTCGCAAAGGCGGTAGAACGCCTTGTTGTGATCGCTCTCTTTCAGATGCGCGAGTTCATGCACGACGATCATCTTCAGAAATTCCGGCGCGGCGTCCTTGAATAGCGACGCAATGCGGATTTCCTTCTTCGCCTTCAGTTTGCCGCCCTGCACACGCGAAATGCTCGTGTGCAGGCCGAGCGCGTGGCGCACGACATCGAGCTTGCCGTCGTAGGCGACTTTATCGATTTGCGCACCGTTGCGAAGATGTTCGCGCTTCAGATCCGCGCAGTACTCGTACAGGGCCCGGTCTGTTTGCACCTCGTGCGTGTCGGGGTACCGCTTCGCCAGATAAGGACCCAGCTGCTCCTCGACTATCAGCTTTCTGACTTTTTCCTGCAGCGCCGGCGGGTAGCCGGTCAGGTATTTCAGGTGTTGCATGGTGGTGTTCTTTGCGATTGGCGACGGCACGGGTTGCGTGCCGCGCGGCAGAGGCGGTGCGACGCAATGACCTTGCTGCCGCTTTGCCGGGAACCAATTCATGTGCGTTGGAAGCTCGTTTGCGAGCGATCTTAATGCATACTTCGCGATTGTGCTGGTTGAATTTTTTGTTGCCAATATCTGACATATCAGTTACTGTGAACGTCAACACATCAAGGAACCGCCATGGACCACTACACGTCCAAAAATTTCACGCTCACGCAAAGCGTCGGTTTCACGCTGACCAAGGCGCGCAACCTGATCACCGGGGAAATGGACGCGGCGCTCAAGGACCTCGGCATCACCAGCCAGCAGATGGGCATCCTGCTTTCAATGCGACGCGGCGTGGCGTCCACACCGTTCGAACTGTCGAAGCTGCTCGGAATCGACACGGGCCTGATGACACGCATGCTGGACAAGCTGGAAACCAGCGGTTTGCTGGAACGCTCGCGCAGCGGCGACGATCGTCGCGTGGTCAATCTGACGCTGACGGCGAAGGGCGAAGAAATTGCGGCCCAGATTCCGGAAATCGCGCCGCAAGTGCTGAACGCCCGATTGAAGAAATTCACCAAGGCCGAGTTCGAGGAGTTGCGCCGCCTGCTTCGCAAATTCGTCGGCGACTGAGTCGCGCGGGGCGATTTTCGATCGAATACAAGAAACGATTCGGCGAATCCCGTCCGAAACGCTGGCGCGACGGATGTAGCGATTAGGACTGCCGGGGTATTTGAATTCAGGTATCGATGGAAGCGAAAAGCTTGCAGCGCCACCCCTGCTGTCAAACGGTCATGAAGACGGTGGCCGCGAATATGCCACTGTGTTCTCGCGAGTACTTGCGATATCAAGGGTCTCCTGGTGGAATCCGGCAAGCGACTTGCGGTGCGTGACACTGACAATCGCCGCTTCCGGCAGTCGTTCGGTCAACAGGCGATATAGATGCGCTTCGTTTTCCGTGTCGAGCGCACTCGTTGCTTCGTCGAGGAACACGTAGTCAGACTTGTGCATCAGCACGCGTGCAGCCGCTAGCCGCTGTTGCTCACCGGGAGAAAGAACGCGCCACCACGGGTGGGACTCGTTCAATCGGTCAATGTAGCCTTCAAGCCGGCACAGACGCAGCGCCTCGCAACATTCCTCGTCGCTGAAGCCGGCGGCCGCTGCGGGGTAAGTGAGCCCCGCCTTCAGGGTGCCCACCGGCAGGTAGCTCTGCTGCGGAACGAACATCATGCGCGCGCTCACAGGTGCGTCGATCGAGCCGTTTCCGAACGGCCACAGACCCGCCAGCGCGCGCAGCAGTGTGCTTTTGCCCGCGCCCGACGGCCCGCGCACGAGCCATCGCGAACCGGGCTCGACGACAATGTCGCGCACGCTCGCAAGTGTCTCGCCGTTGGGCAATGCAAGCGTGAGGTTGTGCGTGGCGAGTTGACTCTCGTCGACGTAATGCAGGTTGATGCCGCCATGCTCGGTGGCGGGCAACGCGGACTCTTTCAGATGAGGGTGTTCTATAGCGGCACGCCCGCTGATCTGATCAGCTTCGACGGTCAACCGGTCTACAGCACGATCCCTGGAACCGCGCTGGTATTCGCGAAGAACACGGACAGCGACGTATTCGTCTATACGCCGACAAAGACTCATTACTATCTGACCGCCGGCCGCTGGTTCTCAGCGTCCGCGCCCAGCGGTCCATGGACTTACGCGACCGACAAGCTGCCCGCCGATTTCGCCAAAATTCCCCGGGATAGCCCCGCTTCGCGCGTGCTCGCTTCGGTACCGGGCACCCCCGAGGCGAACGACGCGGTACTGCTCGCACAGATTCCAACGACCGTCGAGGTGAACCCTGTCGCAGCGGCGGCGGAGATCAAAGTCGCCTACAGCGGCGAGCCGCAATTCGCACCGATTGAAGGCACGCCGCTCGCCTATGCGACCAACACGCCCGACAAGATCATCAAGGTCCAGAATCACTATTACCTGTGTTCACGCGGCGTATGGTTCGACTCGCCATCGCCCAGCGGACCGTGGACGACCAGTACTTCTGTGCCGCAAGTGATTTATACGATCCCGCCGGCGTCGCCTGTCTATAACGTGACTTACGTGACCCAGCAGGTCGTGCCGGGCGGCACGGTTCAGGCGAGCTATACCGCCGGATATCTCGGCATGTTCATCGCCGGCGCCGCGATCGGTGCGATCGTGGCGCAAGGCAACGGTTATTACTATCCGCCTTATGTACGCATCGGCTACGGGCCGTATCCGGTCTACTATCCGCGTCCCGCGCCTTACGGGTATCCGGCTTATAACCCCTATACGGGTGCAAGCGGCGTACGTGGTGGCGTCTATGGTCCCGCTGGCAGCGCAAGATGGGGCGCTTCGTACAATCCTTATACGGGCACCTACGCACGCGGCGCGACGGCCTCGGGACGATACGGCAGCGCGAGCGTCGCCCAGGCCTATAACCCCTACACCGGCGCCTACGCGGCAACCCATCAGGGATCGAACGCCTACGGCCAATGGGGTAGCTCGATCGTGACGAAGGGCAATCAATGGGCCGCGGCGCAACACACCACCACCGCGAATGGCACGGTTGCGCGTTATCAGAATTCCGCAGGCGGCAACGCCGTCGCCGGCAGCACGGCGAACGGCCGCGCGGTCGCGGGTAAGACCGCTAACGGCGATCTGTATGCAGGACGGGACGGGAACGTCTACAAGAACACCAGCGGCAGTTGGCAGAAGTACGACAACGGCTCCTGGTCCACGGTGAACAAGCCGACTTCTCAATCGGTGTCCCAGGCAACTGCGCAAAAACCTGCAGGCACGCAAACACGGCAAACGGCAGGCACGGCGAACGCGCCCGCCCTTCAGCAGAACGCCCAGCCGAATCGCGCAACCAACACGCAATCCACCAACGCGGCAACCGCGGCGAAAAATACCCCGAACAATCAGCAGCCGCGTGCCGCTGCGGGCCAGCCCAATAACGTGCGGACGCCGCAGCAGACCACCCAGGCCAACCAGCAAGCGCGTTCTCCGGCGACGCCCACCGCTCAACCTCAAAGGTCCGCCGGTGGAATCAACCGGGCCAGTGCGCAACCCTCCTCCGCCGATCTTAATCAGGAGATGCAGAACCGGCAGCGAGGCGCCGCACAGACCCAACGCTACGCCCAATCCGCAGGCGCCGGTCGCGCCGCAGGCGGCGGCATGGGTGCGCGGGGTGGAGGATTTGGAGGTGGTGGAGGCGGTGGAGGCGGAGGTTTCCGCCGCTAGCAACGACGCCCGCCAGAAGCGCGCATGGCCTGTGGCAAACCAGGTGCCGCGACGAGATTGCGGCGGTGGCATGCCGCACCGTTGCACGTTGCTGAGAACGCCCCCAGGAACGTCGCAGTAAGTCTTCGCCGTGACATACACGGACGGCACGCACGGACAGCACGGCGCGATATTGGACCAAGGTCCAATTGTCTTTACGGGTCGTCAACACCACTATCTATTTCAATCGACGCGTCCTGCGACCGGTACCGACCGCACGATCACAGTCTTTTCACGCCGTGAACAATCCGGCGCGCGAACCACGTTCACACCGTGACGTCATTTCCCTGAATGGAGCACGAACATGTTCAAGTACCTTCGGCTTATCCTCGCAGTGCCGCTTCTGCTTGTGGCGGTCTCATGTTCGACACAGCAGACAGGATCGGCGCCGGGAACCGACCCGGAACTCGAAGCAAAGGCACGCGCCGCACTACAACAACTTGTCAGCGATGCGCCACGGACACAGCAACTTCAGCAACTGGCCAAAGCGGTTCTGGTATTCCCCGATATTCTGAAAGTGGGATTCATTGCCGGCGCGCAACGCGGCAAGGGGGGTGATGTTCGCCCCCGATGGAACAGTCATGGGCTACTACACCGCCCGAGCTGTCTCCTGGGGATTGCAGGCTGGCGGACAAACCTTTTCTGAAGCCGTGTTTCTGATGAGCGATTCAGCCATCAACTACCTCAACACGAGCGACGGATGGTCGGTCGGCGTCGGCCCGAGCGTCGTGGTCGTGGACGCGGGGATGGGTAAATCGATGACCACCACCACGTTGAAATCCGACGTCTATGCGTTCATCTACGGTCAGCAAGGATTGATGGCAGGCCTGGGTGTGCAAGGACAAAAATCACCAAATACACACCGTGACCCGGCGTGCGGCCCCTCTCGCGCAGCTTGAACGTTGCGCGTGAAGAGACTTGGTAACTATCGGCTGCACATCGACAACCCGGGAACACAAGGCAACAAAAAACCCGAAAATCCCTCTATGACGGCCATTTTGTGGATTTCACGGGAATTTGTCGGAAGGCTTCTTGGTGCCGGGGACCGGACTCGAACCGGCAAGCCGTGAAGCGGCGGATTTTAAGTCCGCTATGTTTACCAATTTCATCACCCCGGCAGGGGCTGAACCGCACGTGGACGCGAATTCTACCACTGCCCGGCGAGCGCACCAAACCGGCGCAATCCAGCCGCGGCCCACCCCCACCCCCGTCCTGCAAAGCCAAAAATTGGAGTCATCCGCAAGTCACAAACGTTCCTGATAATCCGCTCACGAAAACGTTTACATCTCGAGCGGAAACCATGATCCCAACGATCAAAGATGTCGCCGCCCACGCGGGCTTCTCCATCGCCACTGTCTCGCGCGCGATCAACGCGCCGCACACCGTGAACCCGGTCACGCTCGACAAAGTGCGTCAATCCATCGACGCCTTCAATTTCCGCCCCAGCCCGCTGGGCCGGCAGTTGCGCGGCGAGCGCACGCGCCTGATCGGCGTGATCCTGCCGACGATCGCCAACCCTGTTTTCGCCGAATGCTTGCAAGGCATCGACGAGCTCGCCGCGGCAGAAGGCTACCGGCTCATGCTGATGACCACCCAGTACGATGCCGACCGCGAACGCCACGCCATTGAAACGCTGCGCGAACATCGGGTGGAAGGCCTGATCCTGACCGTCGCCGATGCCGATACGCATCCGTTGCTCGACGAGCTCGACCGCGCCGGCCTGCTCTACGTGCTGATGCACAACGACACCGTGCGGCGTCCGTCGGTCTCGGTCGACAACCGCCTCGCCGCGTTCGATGGCGTGCGCATGCTGATCGCCCACGGCCATCGTCGCATCCTGATGCTCGCCGGCACGCTCGCCGCCTCGGACCGTGCCCGTCAACGGCATCTCGGCTACGCGCAGGCGATGCAGCAGGCCGGCCTCACCCCCGTGCCCGCGCTCGAAGTCGATTTCAACGCCGACGAACTGTCGCCGTCCGTGCTCGCTCATCTGACCAGCGGCCCGAATCGCCCCACCGCCCTCTTCTGCAGCAACGATCTGCTCGCCATGGTCGTGATGCGCGGCCTGCGCCGTGCGCGTCTGCAGATTCCGCGCGACATGTCTATTCTCGGCTTCGACGGGCTCGCGATGGGCGAATTGCTGTCGCCGCCGTTGGCAAGCGTCTGCGCGCCGAATCGGGAAATCGGCTGCGCCGCCTGGCGGCGTTTGCTGGCCCGCGTCACCGGCACGTACGAAACACTCGGGGAAACGTCGCCCACGCTGACCTTGCCGCACAGCTTGCGCGAAGGCGCCACCATCGCGGCGATTTCGAACCGCACCGACAATCCGCCAGCGCATGCTTCGACGTCGGCCGAAAAACCTTTTGCATAAAGCGTTGTGTCGTCCTCTACTTCGAACTCCGAACCACCCGCTCTCTTCCTCTCCAGGAGACCCGCAGTGATCCGCTCTTCAACACGCCTTGCTTCTTCGATTAAACCGCTCTGGCGCCGCCTCGCCCGCGCAGCGGCCGCCGCGCTCTCGGCAGGCATGATCGTCACCGCCGCGCTCGCCGCCCTCGCGCCGCAAGCGGCCCATGCCGACGAAACCGCGATCTGCTACAACTGCCCGCCCGAATGGGCTGACTGGGCAAGCCAGATCAAGGCGATCCAGCAAAAGACCGGCATTCGCGTGCCGTTCGACAACAAGAACTCCGGCCAATCGATTGCGCAACTGATGGCCGAGCAGAAGAGCCCGGTCGCGGACGTGGTGTATCTGGGCGTGTCGTCGGCGTTCCAGGCAAAAGACAAAGGCGTGATCCAACCATACAAGCCCGCGCACTGGGACGACATTCCGGCCAACATGAAGGACCCGCAAGGCTACTGGTTCACGATCCACTCGGGCACGCTGGGCTTTTTCGTCAACAAGGACGCGCTCGAAGGCAAGCCGGTCCCGCGTTCGTGGGCCGACCTCCTGAAGCCTGAGTACAAAGGCATGATTGGCTACCTCGATCCGTCCAGCGCGTTTGTCGGCTATGCGGGCGCGGTCGCGGTCAATCAAGCGCTCGGCGGCACGCTCGATAACTTCGAGCCGGGCCTCGACTGGTTCCGCAAGCTGAAGGCCAATGCGCCGATCGTGCCGAAGCAGACCGCCTACGCGCGCGTGATGTCCGGCGAGATCCCGATCCTGCTCGACTACGACTTCGACGCCTACCGCGCGAAGTACAAGGATCACGCCAACGTCGAATTCGTGATTCCGAAGGAAGGCACGATCTCGGTGCCGTACGTGATGAGTCTCGTAAAGGGCGCGCCGCATGAAGCGAACGGCAAGAAGGTGCTCGATTTCGTGCTGTCGGACGAAGGCCAGAAATTGTGGGCCGACGCTTATTTGCGTCCGGTACGCGCGAATGCAATGAGCCCGGAAACCGCCGCGAAATTCCTGCCTGCAAGCGACTATGCCCGTGCCAAACCGGTCGACTTCGGCAAGATGGCCGAGAAACAGTCGAGCTTCGGCGAGCGCTATCTCCAGGTGATGCATTGAACGACGTCACGTTCCCGCTGCGCTGGCGCATCGCATTGATCGCGCCGGCGCTGGCGGTTTTCATCGCATTCTGGCTGCTGCCGATGGGCACGCTCGCGCAAATCAGCGGCGACGGTCACGCGTTCTCGACCTATCGCGCGATGCTGACGAATCCGCGCTACATGTCGAGCCTCGGCGCGACCGTCGTATTGTCCGCGGCGGTCACGGCGGCAACCCTGGTGCTCTCGGTGATCGCCGGCTTGCTGCTGGCGCGCCGTGAGTTTGCGCTCAAGCGCACGCTGCTCGCGTTGCTGACATTTCCGTTGGCATTCCCAGGTGTCGTGGTCGGCTTCATGGTGATCATGCTGGCAGGACGCCAGGGTTTGATCGGTGCCTTGTCGTTGAAACTCACCGGCGACCGCTGGGTGTTCGCTTACTCGATGAGCGGCCTCTTCCTCGGCTACCTGTACTTCTCGATTCCCCGCGTGATCGTCACCGTGATGGCGTCGGCGACCAAGCTCGATGCCTCGCTCGAAGAAGCCGCGCGTTCGCTTGGCGCATCGCCGTGGCGTATCACGCGCGACATCGTGCTGCCCGCGTTGTCGCCGGGTCTGATCGCGGCGGGCGCGATCTGTTTCGCGACCGCGATGGGCGCCTTCGGCACTGCCTTCACACTGGCCACCGACCTCGACGTATTGCCGATGACCATCTATACCGAATTCACGCTGAACGCGAACATGGTGACCGCCGCCGGCCTGTCCATCGTGCTGGGTATCGTCACATGGGCCGTGCTGGCGTTCGCTCGCAGCGTGAGCGGCTCGGCTGTCGCGGCGAGCGCATGAGCAGCGTGTCCCAATCCGATGACAAGACTTCAATGAATTCCACCAGCGCTTCCCTTCAGCCGGCGGCTAACCCGCGCGCGCGGCGGCTCAGGCTACCCACGTCACGTACATGGCTGGCAGCCGGTCAGTGGTTCGTTACGCTGCTGTTGTGCGCGTTTCTGATCGTGCCGGTCGTGATGTCGATCATGGCCGGGCTCACTGTGAACTATTTCAAGGGCGTATCGAGCGGACTCACGCTGCGCTGGCTCGGCGAAGTGTGGACGCAGTATCACGACTCCGTGTTTCTCTCGCTCGAGGTAGCCGCGGCGACCTTGGTGATTACGCTCCTGACCGGCGTGCCCGCGGGCTACGTGCTTGCGCGCAGCAAGACGCGCCTCTCGCGCATCATCGAAGAGTTTCTGGTGCTGCCGATCGCCCTGCCCGGCCTCGCTTCCGCGCTTGCGCTGCTGGTGGTCTACGGCGGCTTCACGATGTTTCGCATGAGCGTGGCGTTTATCGTCGTCGGGCATGTGGTGTTCACGCTGCCGTTCATGGTGCGCGCAGTGGCTGCCGTGTGCGCGAGTAGCGATCTGCGCACGCTCGAAGAAGGCGCGGCGAGCCTCGGCGCGAGCTTCTTTCAACGCTTCATGACGATCGTGCTGCCGAATGCGCGGCCGGGAATCGTCGCCGGCGCGCTGGCGGTGCTGACGCTTTCGATCGGCGAATTCAATCTGACGTGGATGTTGCACACGCCCGACACCAAGACGCTGCCGGTCGGTCTCGCCGATACTTACGCGTCGTTACGCATCGAAATCGGCAGCGCCTACACGATTCTGTTTTTCATCATGACGATGCCGCTGCTCGTCGCGATGCAATGGCTCGGCGTCGATGCGACCGGCCAGCGCAGCGCGGCGAAAAAACGCATTGCTGCCTCCCGTTCGAAGCCTATACCGACGTCCACGCCATGAAACTCGACTCCGTCCCCATCACGCTCACGCAATGCGCGAAAACGTTTCGCGGCACGCGTGTGCTCGAGCCACTCGATCTGCACATCGGCGCCGGTGAGACGCTGGTCCTGCTTGGGCCCTCCGGTTGCGGCAAGACCACCACACTGCGCATGATCGCGGGCCTCGAAACACCCGACGCCGGCGGCCGCATCGCGTTCGGCGACGAGGACGTCACCGCGCTGCCGATCGAAAAACGCCAGGTCGGCATGGTGTTCCAGAGCTACGCGCTGTTTCCGAACCTGACCGTGCGCGGCAACATCGGCTACGGGCTGAAGATCAAACGGGTGTCGGGCGAAACCGCACGGCAGCGCGTCGACGAATTGCTCGCGATGATGCGTCTCGCCGCCCACGCCGACAAACCGATCGATCAGCTCTCGGGCGGCCAGCGTCAGCGCGTGGCCTTGGCGCGCGCACTCGCCGTGCAACCCCGCGTGCTGCTGCTCGACGAACCGCTCACCGCGCTCGACGCGCGTTTGCGCGACACCTTGCGCAGCGAGATGAATACGCTGCTGCGCGAGCTGGGCATCACGACCGTCTACGTCACGCACGATCAGGCCGAAGCGATGGAACTCGGTGACCGCATCGTCGTGATGAGCGCCGGGCGCATCGAGCAGATCGGTTCGCCGCGCGACATCTATTACCGTCCGGCGAATCGCACGGTCGCGCAATTTGTCGGCACGATCAACCGCCTGGCGGGCGAGCGGCGCGATGGTCTGCTGACGACAACCGGCGGCGCCGTCCCCCTGCCCGCAGACCCCACGCACGCAGGCACGTCGCACGAATTTTTCTTTCGACCCGAAGACGCCTACCTCGCCGACCCGGCCAACGCGCAATTACGCGGCCATATCGAAAGCACGGCATTTCTCGGCGAACGCACCCGGCTCACCATCGGCGGCGCTGCACCGGACGCCTTGCTGATCGACGTCGCGGGCCGGGTCGAACTCGCGCGAGGCACGCCGGTCGGGATTTCGATCGCGCAGGACACGCTGATTGCGCTATCGTAATAAGACAGCGCTGTGTTTTTAGCGCGCCATAAAACAGGACATCCCCATGCTGCTGGCTCAAATTAGCGACCTGCATATCAAGCGACCCGGCGCGCTGGCTTATCGCCGCGTCGACACCGGCCCCTATCTCGCGCGTACGGTCGCCGCGCTCAATGCTCTGGAGCCGCGTCCCGACGCTGTGATCATGACCGGCGACCTCGTCGATCAGGGCGATCCGGAACAGTACGAGCACCTCAAAACCCTGCTCGCGCCGCTCGATATCCCCTACTTTCTGATGGTGGGCAATCACGACGAGCGCACGGCATTGCGCGCGGCGTTTCCCGATCGCGCTGAATTGCACAGTGGCGGCGAATTCGTGCAATACGCGGTCGATGTCGGACCGCTGCGGTTGATCGCGCTCGATTCGATGGTGCCGGGCCAAAGCGCCGGCAATCTATGCGACGCGCGGCTCGCGTGGCTCGCGACGCAACTCGATGCGGCACGAGACAAGCCGGCGGTGGTGGCGTTGCACCATCCGCCGTTCGTTTGCGGCATCGGGCACATGGATGAATTACGGCTCGATCCCGCTGCCGCCGACAAGCTCGCCGCGTTGATCGCGCGTTATCCGAATGTCGAACGCGTGATCTGCGGCCATGTGCACCGGCCTATGTTCGTACGTTTTGGCGGCACGATTGCGTCGGCGGTGCCGGCGCCCGCGCATCAGGTCGGGCTCGATCTGCGCGAGGATGCGCCCTCTGCTTTCGTGATGGAGCCGCCCGCGTATGCGCTGCATCGCTACGATCCGGCGACGGGTATCGTCACACATCATGCGTACGTTGAAAAAGCCGATGGGCCGTATCCGTTTTACGATGAAGGCGAGTTGATCGATTGACGATGCCGCCTCGCCGCTTCACGCGGTGACGAACGTTTGCTGCACGCGCCGGGACAACCTGAAATACGGTATCCCGAGCGCAGCCGCAGCGACGGCCTGCACGAGGCCGTCGAATGGAATGGCGATCGCGATGCCAATGGTGTGGGTCATGTGATCGCCCGGCAGGTAAGCCATGGTTCGCATGACGACGATGGCCAGCAGCCACGCCTGCACCTGGACGGGAAACCGTGCCGATTTGCGCCGCACGAGCAGCGCGAGCCAGCCCGCGCCGGCAACAATGAACGCCCCGATGATCACGTCGCAGCCGACCATCGCCATCACGGTGCGATACCAGCCGTGCGTTTCAGGGCGCACGAATACTGCGAGCAGCTCCCATTCGAGCATGAGCTTGAGCGGATCGCGCAAGGCGACTGCGGTTGAAAATGCCCAGGCGGCGAGGCAGAGCAGGATGATGAGCAGCCAGCCGCTGATTCGGCGGGGTTCGGGTTTCGAGGTTGTGTTCATGAAATCGGTCACGTGATGGATCTTGTTGCGCGCGCAAATTCTACGAACGGAAACCGAACGACCATCTCATTTTGTCTGCAAGGCGTTTGGCGCCCGACGGAACCTGGGTGACCGCCAGCACGATCTTTCCTGCTCCGGTATGATCGGCACGCTTGAGGACTGCGCATGGGCCAGTCCGCCGATGGTCTCTTCTCATGTCCGCATCCGAAGCTTCTACTCCCGTTTCAGCCGACCGGTCGTTGCGCGGCTTGCTGCTTCTGCTCGCGACGATTGCCGGTGTGGCAGTCGCCAACATCTATTACAACCAGCCGCTGCTCGACAACTTGCGGCAGTCGTTTCCGAACAGCGCGTCGTGGGTCGGCGCAGTGCCTGCCGTGACGCAACTCGGTTACGCAGCCGGGATGTTGTTGCTGGCGCCGCTCGGCGACCGCTTCGATCGACGCCTCCTGATCCTGTTGCAGATCGCGGGTATGTGCGTTGCGCTGGTGCTGGCGTCCGCGGCGCCGACGCTGTCGGTGTTGATTGTCGCGAGCCTCGCGATTGGTGTGCTCGCTACCATCGCGCAGCAGGCCGTGCCATTCGCTGCTGAACTTGCGCCCGCATCCGAGCGTGGCCATGCTGTTGGCACGGTGATGAGCGGACTGTTGCTGGGGATTTTGCTGGCACGAACTGCGGCGGGCATTGTCGCCGAGTATTTCGGCTGGCGCGCGGTGTTCGGCGCTTCGGTTGTTGCGCTGCTGGTGCTGGCGGTGGTGATCATCATGCGTCTGCCGAAGAGCAAGCCGACGTCGACGTTGCCGTACGGCAAGTTGCTGGTCTCGATGTGGCACCTGGTGGTCGAGCACCGCGCGCTGCGTGAAGCCTCGTTGACCGGTGCGGCGATGTTCGCGGCGTTCAGTATTTTCTGGTCGGTGCTGGCGTTGTTGCTGGCGGGCGCGCCGTTTCATCTTGGGCCGCAGGCGGCTGGTTTATTCGGGATTGTTGGTGCGGCGGGGGCGATGGCTGCGCCGTTCGCGGGTAAGTTTTCCGATCGACGTGGGCCGCAGGCGATTATCACGGTGTCGATTGCGTTGGTGGCGGTTTCGTTTATGGTTTTTGCCTTGTCGGCGAAGAGTATTGCTGGTTTGGTGATTGGGGTAATCGTCCTCGATATTGGGGTGCAGGCTGCGCAGATTTCTAATCAATCGCGGATTTATGCGTTGAGGCCTGAGGCGCGGAGTCGCGTTAATACGGTTTATATGGTGGCTTATTTTATTGGTGGTGCTGTGGGGTCTGGGGTCGGCGCTTTGGTTTGGCCGACCTTTGGGTGGATGGGGGTTAGTGTTGCTGGGGTTGCTTTTGCCGGGCTGGCGGCTTGGAATCATTTGAGGCTTTCAGCCAAGGGGAAAAGTTAAGGTTTTTTTGCCTGTGGCGGCGGTTGTTTGTCTGTATTCCTAAGGTGTTGGCCTTTCCTTGTTTTCTTAGACGGTGTTAGGAACTTCCGGTCAAAACCTGGTACCCTGGAGGGATGACAAGAGAGAAACGTAAAGCGTACCCGACAGACGTGTCAGACGAAGAATGGAGCTTCGTAGCAGCGTATCTGACGTTGATGGATGAGAGTGCACCACAGCGTAAATACGAGTTGCGCGAGATGTTCAATGCGTTGCGCTGGATGGCTCGCGCTGGGGCTGCGTGGCGAATGCTGCCGACCAACTTCCCGCCGTGGGAACTCGTGTACCAGCAGACGCAACGATGGCTGGCGGCCGGCTGTTTCGAGTGCATGGTGAGTGATCTTCGTTCAATCATCCGTGTCGCGCAGGGGCGGCGGGGGCAGCCCAGCGCGGTGATCCTTGATGGCCGTACGACGCAATCCACATGTGAGAGCGGTCCACGCGCAGGCTATGACGGCTACAAGCGCAAGCGTGGCAGCAAGGTGCATATGGCGGTCGACACGCTGGGTCAGTTGCTCGCCGTACACGTGACGCCGGCCAACGAGCAGGAGCGCGCACAGGTGACAGAGCTGGCGCGCCAGGTGCAGCAGGCAACGGGAGAAACCGTGAAAGTGGCCTTTGCCGATCAGGGTTACACGGGCGAAGCTCCTGCGCAGGCCGCGCGCGCTCAGGGAATTGATCTCCAGGTGATCAAGCTCGATGAAGCGAAAAAGGGTTTTGTGCTGTTGCCACGTCGATGGGTAGTCGAGCGCAGCTTCGGATGGCTCAACCGCTTTCGACGCCTCGCTCGCGACTACGAACGCTTGCCCGAAACACTCGCAGGTCTGCATTTTGTCGTCTTCGCCATGCTTATGCTTGTCCATGCAATCCCAGTACTTCGAAGTTCCTAACACCGTCTAGAGGTGTCCAATGTCATTGGACCACTACAGTGCCGCCCCGCACAGGGGCAACGCTAATACACCACTAACAAAGCAAGGAAAGGCCAACCCCACAGGCAAACAGACAAACAACCACAACAGGACCCCCACCCCCCAAACAACATCCTGCGGAGCATCACATCCCCTGGATTAGAATTTTTCCTCGGAGAGTTGGACCGTCCCACAGTGTATTGTTCGCGCACAACCCACACTTACACGGTCCCCCGCATGTCTTATCAACACTTACTCGCCGAACTCGACCTCGGCTTTACCCGCTTGCGTAACCGCGTGGTGATGGGTTCGATGCACACGGGCATGGAGGACCGTTTCTGGAACTACCCGAAACTGGCCGCGTATTTCCGTGAGCGCGCCAAAGGCGGCGTCGGCCTGATCGTCACAGGCGGAATCTCGCCGAACCGGCAAGGCTGGCTGCTGCCCTTCGGCGGCACGTTGAACTCGGTGTTCGACCTGCGCAATCACCGCTTGCTGACGGAGGCCGTGCATGCCGAAGGCGGCAAGATCGCGTTGCAGATCCTGCACGCAGGCCGCTATGGGTACCAGCCGTTCGTCGTGTCGGCGTCGGCGCTCAAGTCGCCGATTTCAAAGTTCAAACCGCGCGCGCTTACCGAAGCCGGCATTGCGCGGACCGTACGCGACTATGCACGCTGTGCGCGCCTCGCCCAACAAGCCGGTTACGACGGCATCGAGATCATGGGCAGTGAAGGCTATCTGCTCAATCAATTCCTGTGTCCACGCACAAATCGGCGCACCGACCGCTACGGTGGCAGCATCGAGAACCGTATGCGGCTCGCGCGCGAGATTGTCGAACGCGTGCGCGCGGCGTGCGGCGAACGCTTTATCGTGGTGTACCGGCTCTCGCTGATCGACCTGGTCGAAGGCGGCAACACCTGGGAGGAAACCGTGCAGGTCGCCCAGGCACTCGAGGCCGCGGGCGTCACGATGTTCAACACGGGGATCGGCTGGCACGAAGCACGCGTGCCGACCATCGTGACCTCGGTGCCGCGTGCGGCTTTCGCCGAGCTGAGTGCGCAGTTGAAGGCGGCGGTCAAGGTGCCGGTGATCGTGTCGAACCGCATCAATACCCCCGAGGTCGCCGAAGCACTGCTCGCGCAGGGAGCGGGTGATCTGGTGTCGATGGCAAGGCCGCTGCTCGCCGATCCCGAGTTCGTGCTGAAGACCGCCGAAGGACGCGCGCACGAAATCAATACCTGTATCGCCTGCAATCAGGCCTGCCTCGACCACACGTTCAAGAACCAGCGCGCGACTTGCCTCGTGAATCCCCGTGCGGGACGCGAGACCGAGTTGATCTATCGGCCAGTCTCAGGCCCGCAGGCAGCGCGTTCGGTTGCGGTCGTCGGCGCGGGTCCGGCGGGACTTTCCGCGGCGACCGTTGCGGCGTCGCGCGGGCATCGCGTAACGTTATTCGATGCGAGCGCAACCATCGGTGGTCAGTTCAACCTGGCGATGCGTGTGCCGGGCAAGGAAGAGTTCAGCGAGACGATCCGCTATTTTCAGAGCCAGCTTCAGCGGCATCGCGTCGACGTTCGGCTCGATACGCGAGTCGATCCGGCGCTGCTCGCGGCAGGCGGCTACGACGATGTGATCGTCGCCACAGGCATCGTGCCGCGGAGTCCGGCGATTGCCGGCATCGACGGGGCTAACGTGCTGTCTTACGTGGACGTATTGCGGGGTGCGCCGGTGGGACGCCGCGTCGCGGTGATCGGCGCGGGCGGAATCGGCTTTGACGTCAGCGAGTTTCTGCTGCATCGCTCCGGCGATCCTCTGCCGATGCCGCGCGACACATGGCTCGACGAATGGGGTGTCGATCTCTCGGTGCGGGAACGCGGCGGTTTGAAAGCGCCGGCGCCGGTGCAGCCGGTCCGCGAGATCTGGTTGCTCCAGCGCAAGGCGGGCAAACTCGGTATGGGTCTCGGCAAAACCTCGGGCTGGGTGCATCGCGCGACGCTGGCAAGAAACGGGGTGAAGATGCTCGGCGGCGTGTTGTATCTGGAAATCAGCGAGCGCGGGTTGAAGATCGCTCGCGAAGGTGTTGAAGAATGGCTCGAAGTGGACACAGTCGTCGTGTGCGCAGGGCAGGAATCCCTGCGCAACCTGTATCCGGAGACGGCGGCACGAACCGCGGATCGGTCAAACGGCGCGAATGGTGCAAAGGGTCCGCGCTATCACGTGATCGGCGGCGCAAAGGTAGCAACCGAACTGGACGCGAAACGCGCGATTCGTGAGGGTGCGGAGGCGGCGGCGGCGCTCTGAAGCTGCGGTGATCGGAAATGCTCACCACGCGATGAAGCAGCGAAATGCAGCAATCGTCGCCACGCCATAGAGCAGCGGAAAGCAGAAACAAGGGACCGGAGAGCGGGTGGCGGGTGACGGGTGACAGCCAGCGGTCAACAGACAGCGGTCTGTCGCCCACCTCAAGCAAGCCCCTTCTTCCGATAATCAAACCAGAAAGACAGACCCACACTCGCCAGAATCACGATCGTCGCGATCACGGTCGAATGCGTGACGGGCTCGCCAAGCAACACCGCACCGAGCGCCACCGCAACCACCGGATTCACATACATGCAGCTACTGGCGATGATCGGACTCGTATGCCGGATCAGAAACCCGTAGGCGACGTAGGCGGTCATCGTCCCAATCAGCATCAGGTAGACAAAGGCCAGCAGCGGCAGAAAATGCACCTCCATCATCCGTTCGCCCGTTACCAGGGCGACCATCGTCGACATCGCGCCGCCCAGGCCGATCTGCAACGACGTCGATAGAAACAGGTCAGACGGCAGCTTCAGCCGCCCGGCCAGATGTGCACCGCCGGCCCAGAAAAGTGCGCCGCACAGGATCGCCAGACTGCCGCCCGCCGATCCCGGCGCGTTGTCGCCGTGACTCAGGATCGCGATGCCCACCAGCCCCAAGCCGACCGCGAACCACTCGCCTCGGCCGATCTTGCGCCCCGCCACCGCCGCGATCACCGTCGCGAACAGCGGCACGGTCGCGACCATCACGGCCGCGGTGCCGGTGCCGACAGTGCGCATGCCATAGGCCAGCATGCCGCTCGACAAGCCGACCAGCATCGTGCCGACCATGCCGGCATTGCGGATTTCAGCCGCGCTCGGCCAGACCGGATTGCGGCGCGCCGCGAAGATGAATAGCCCTATCCCGGCAAACAGATTGCGCATCCCGGAGAGCAGCAAGGGCGGAAACGAACCGAGAGCGACATGCACGGCAAGATAGGTCGAGCCCCACACGAGATAAACGACGGCGAGCGCGAGCGCGATCTGTCCGTTGCGGGATTGCGGCAAACGGATCGGAAAACCACGCGGAAAACGGCTTGGGAGTTGCGGCGACATGCGTTCAATCCGCCCGTGCCGTTCGAGGCGCCGCGTCCCCGCTGAAGACCCGGTGGCGGGATGGCGGACACCGCATCGGCGATGCGGTCTGACGGGCGAGGCTGGCGGACATGTCGGTGGAACGGAAGGACGAGAGTTGGCCAATGGGGCCACAATGCCGCGGCGCTCGAAAGGAATCGATCCACGGCTGACACGCGCCAAAACGTCTGACGCGACGCCGCATTATGCAGTAAGCGCCCACCGCGCCGGTTGAAAGAATCGTAACTTTTTTGTACGCACACAACAAAAAACCGGGGACGTATCCCCGGTTCTCGCCTTGCGTGTGAAACCGGCCCTCAGATTATGCAACCGGCATCGTCGGCAATGCTCAGTTGGCCATTGCGCCCGATGCTTCGTGCTTCATGCCCATCGCGTCGCCGCCCTTTTTCATCTTGTCGTGCTTCATGGTGTCCTTCTTCATGCTGTCCTTCGACATGGTGTCTTTGGACATCGAATCCTTCGACATCGTGTCCTTGGACATCGCATCGTTGGACATTGCGCCGCTTGCCTGAGCGAACGCGGCGCCGCCGCTGGTGAGAAGAGCGACGGCCACTGCTGCGATTGCGAACTTTTTCATGGGATGACTCCGTTTCATTGTGGATCAATTTAATCCGGCCTCTAACCGATGCCGGGGTACTTCCGAAGCTTCTGCCGCTCGGGGTCGAGCGTCCGTCACTGCACGCACCGACCCGCGCGCGTCAGGAGCCTCCGAACCAGTTGTAGCCCTGATCGACCCAATAGCCGCCAGGGAACGTGTTGGTGACGAACATCTCGACGATGTGTTTCGGATTCTTGTAGCCGAGCTTGGTCGGCATGCGCAGCTTCATCGGGAAGCCGTATTTCGCGGGCAAACGTTCGCCGTCGTACGAGAACGTGAGCAGCGTTTGCGCATGCAGCGCGGTCGGCATGTCGATGCTTTCGTAGTAGTCGTCGGCGCATTTGAAGCCGACGTACTTCGCGCTCGTGTCCGCGCCGATGCGCCGTAGAAACTCAGCAAACGGCGTGCCGCCCCAGCGGCCGATCGCGCTCCACCCTTCCACGCAGATATGGCGCGTGATCTGTTCGGCGTGCGGCAATGCGTACAACTCGGGCAAGGTCCAGACACGCTGACCGGTGACGAGGCCGCTGATCTTCAGCTTGTAGTCGGACGCGTCGACATCGGGGACGTCATCGATGCCGTAGAACGCGTTGAACGGGAACGGCCGCGTGATCTGTGCTTCGGTGTAGGTCGGCGCGAGTTGCTTCGGATCGAACAGTGCGGCCTGCGCGCGGTCGTTCAGACGCGACACGGCCTTGAGGAATGCGTTGACCGAATCGTTGTCGGTCAGCGAGCAGCCTGTCAGCATCGACAGGCCGCCGAGCGTCAGAAGCCGCTTGCCGAACAGGCGTCGTGACGGCATCGCAAGTTCGCGCCGTGCGTCGATCAGGATCGATTCGCGGTCGAGCATGTTGCCAGACGTAGCGGCGAGCTTTCGATCGGACTGTGTATCGAGTTGTGAGTCGGGTCGGGTCATGATTCGATATCCTTAAGCTTTGCGTATCCGTGGATCAGTCGCTTAGCGTCCGCGCAGCATCGCCAGCAGCGAACGCGGCACAAGAGCCACCATCACCAGATGCACGGCGATGAACGCAGCCATGAGCGACATGGCGCAGAAGTGGACGATGCGTGCGTTGTCGTAGCCGCCCATCAATTCGCGCAACAGTGGAAACTGCACGGACTTCCAGATCGCGAGGCCCGAGAGCACCAGCACGATCAGATCGCAGACGACAAACAGATAAGCGAATTTCTGCACCGCGTTGTAGACGCGCAGATCGGCGTGCGAGAGCTTGCCGGTCAGCGCGGCGATGAAGTCGTGCAGCACGGCGCGCGGCGAAATCGGCAGGAACTTGCGCACGAAGCGCCCGCTTGCCAGGTTCAAGGCGAGATACAGCAGGCCGTTGAAGACCAGCAGCCACATCGCCGCGAAGTGCCATTGCAACGCGCCGCCGAGCCAGCCGCCCAAGGTGATTCCCGTGGGAAACGTAAAACCTTTGAAGATCGGCGACGCGTCGTAAATGCGCCAGCCGGACAGCATCATCAGGATGGCTGCGAGCGCGTTGAGCCAATGCGTGACGCGCACCCATACCGGGTGAATCGTGCCGCTCTTCGGCGCGACAGGCGGAGCGGTTTCGCTGAGAGCATGAGGCGTTGCCATGTGAATCTCCGATGAAATGGGAAGCGCTGCGAGGTCGTCGCGCGATCAGTTGCAAACGGCCAGTTCGCCCACTTGCAACACGTCGCCGGTCACGGCGTTTTCGACAAAAGCGACGACGCCGAAGGCGTCAGCCGGCGCGTTGGCGTCGGCATCGTTGAGGCGAATATCGCGGCGGATTTGCGCGTTACCGGCAACGAGCGGCACCGGGCCGATCCATTGCCGCACAACGCGTTCGTGATGCAGCGTGGCGCCGCTGTTTTCCCCGGCTCTGACCTGCGAGTTCAATGCGTTCTGATACACCGCGACGTAGGCATTCAGCGGGCCCGTGGCGTTTGCCGCCTTGCTGGTGAATTGCGCATCGACGTTGAAGGCACCCTTCGTCTCAGGCTTCAGTTCAAGCGCCACGTTCGCCTGCGCCGGTTCGGCGACGACCTTGCCGATGCGGCTCTGAAAACTGTCACGTTGCGACCAGCTGCGCAGTTCGCGGCCGGATACGAAGATCTCGGGTGTATAGATGGTGCTGCCGCCCGCGAGGTCGGTGAGCGTCTGCTGACGTTCGGTAAAACGATGCTGCGAGAAGCGGTCGGTCCAGCCGAGGCTATTCCAGTAGTCCACATGCAGGGCCAACGGCACGATGCTTTGGGTTGCGCCGCTGTTTTTCCACTGGCTCAGCCAGCTGTCGGCTGGCGGGCAGCTGCTGCAGCCTTCGCTGCTGTAAAGCTCCACCAGCGCGACGCGGTGGGATGGGCTGTGCGACACGCATACTGCGCCGGCGGCGGTTGCGAGACCGCTGGCTGAGAGGGTCGTCAGCGCAACGGCTATCGCGATTGCGCGGGCGACAGTCCGATTGGCGTGGCGGGTTCGTGCGGTTTGCATGGCGTGCTCCATCAGGATCTGCACGTTTGTCGAACCACGAGACCACTTATGACAGCCGGTTCTGATTTTTATTTGGCTTGGGGTGGTTCGCCTGTGGCCGCGACCGTTCCAGGATGTTGACGTCCGCGGGGCGCGGCGTGTTTGTACGCTCGCAGGCGAACTGCCCCCAAAGCGCCCCGCGGCGGGTGCTTCAAGCGCACTTCAATCGTAGCTTACGACAACCGTTCCGCGGGTATCCTGCGTGGCTTGTTTCGGTGCAAGCGACAACACCCCGCCATCCCGGCCAACCCGGTAGTGCCCATCACTGGCGGCGCCAAACGCACGCCCTTTGCTATCGACAAAACGCTCGGCCAGCGCATTGCGAGCCGTTGCGCCGTTGTTCACCTGAAGCGCAACGTCGGCACCCGTCGCCACGCCCGGCACAGCGCTAAACGTCAGCGTGATCGCCGAACCCGTCTGCGCGAGCCGCCCGCCGGCCGCATCGACACGCGCGCCGGCCTGAGCGGGAGCCGGGGCCGCCGAAATCGCCAGTTGCGGCGCCACGATCGCGCCCGAAAAACTGATTGTTCCACCGCTCGCGGCCACCGCCGGCATCGACGCCGCAATCAGCGCCGCCGTCGCCGCTACCGTACCGAGTGCTCCAAACCGCCCCATTCCTGTTTTCATCAGCACTTCTCCTCGAGCCGTCTCAAATCGCACCGCGCTGTTGACGCGCCGCCCGCCGCCGGTCGCTCGACGGGACAACGGCCGCCCCTACAAGCGGATTAACGGCAGCGCCACGGCGGCCTTGAAGAACCTTGCGCGCCCCTGCGCAATCTGGACACATCGCACCGCGTACGCACGGCGTCTCCCGGCGGCGATTAAAGAGATACTGCGCCCGTGCTAACATCTACCTTTCGATTGCGGCGATTAAGCTTTCTTTCCGGCGCGCTCCCCAACACCTTTCGTTATCTGCCGGCTACCCGATGCGCTTTCCGCTCTCCCGTGTCCTCACCCGGTTGCGCTCCCGCCGCGCAACCGGTTGCGCACGCGTGGACATCGCAACGCATCACGCCGGCCAGCCGTCCCGAACGCTCCCGCTTCTCGCCGCCCGGCGCCCGATCTGACGCACTTCCCCTCCATTACCGGGGCCGCGTCGTCGGGCTCCGGGCCGGTCTCATCCGCACGCAGTCCCCTTAAATGCAGATCGAATTGGAGAACCCGTCATGAAAAAGACGAAAACCTGTTACCTCACCGAACTCGACGTCGCCCGTCTTGAAAAGCACGCGGCCGCGCCCGGCGCCGACGCCAAAATGCAAGACATGCTCGACGACGTCCTCGAACGCGCCGTGATCGTCGAATCGCGCGACATCCCCGCGAACGTCGTCACGATGAATTCGCAAGCCACGCTGGTCGACGAAACCAGCGGCGAGCAGATGACCTGGACGGTTGTCTACCCGCCCAACGCCGACTTCACGCAGGGCCGCCTGAACGTGTTTTCGCCGCTCGGCCTTGCACTGCTCGGCGCCAAACGCGGCGAACGCATCCGCTTCACGCCGCCGAGCGGCGCGGAAAAAGTGCTGAAGCTCGAAAAAATCCTGTTCCAGCCCGAAGCCGCCGACGATTTCACGCTGTAAGCAATGCGCATCCGCGACGCAGAACTGCTGCGCCGCATCATTCCCGGCAGCCCTATCACAATAAGAATAGTGCGTGGCTGGCCGGCGTTATCTCCGACATCTGACTTTTTCAAGACGGGTTGCCAAGCAACGCCCGGGCGGTGTATTGTGTGCGCTGCTAACGCGGGGGTCCTGCGTGGCACGGAGGTTGGAGGTCCGTGTTGCGTGGGTGAGAAATACCCTTTGAACCTGATCTGGATAATGCCAGCGCAGGGAAGCGTACGGATTTCGCACCTGGTCTACCGTTTCATCTCCCGCGATTTCCGACAACTTCCATCTCGTCTCCTGCTTAGCCGCCCCACATTGCTATGCACGGAGATATGCATGAACGCCAATCCGAAGTTCCTTTCCGCCGACGCCCATGTCGATGCCGCCGCTGTCGCGCCGCTGCCGAATTCACGCAAGGTCTACGTGACCGGCTCGCGACCCGATATTCGCGTGCCGATGCGCGAGATTTCCCAGGCCGACACGCCGGATAGCTTCGGCGGCGAGAAAAATCCGCCGGTCTTCGTCTACGACACATCGGGCCCCTACTCCGATCCGGAAGCCAAAATCGACATCCGCGCCGGTCTGCCCGCGCTGCGTCAAGCCTGGATCGAAGAGCGCGGCGACACCGAAGCGCTGACGGGCCTGTCGAGCGACTTCAGCCGCGAACGCGCCGCCGATACCGCCACCGCCGATCTGCGCTTCAAGGGCCTGCACCGCACGCCGCGCCGCGCCATCGCCGGCAAGAACGTCTCGCAGATGCACTACGCGCGTCGCGGCATCGTCACGCCGGAAATGGAATACATCGCGATTCGCGAGAACCAGCAACGCGCCGCGTATCTGGAAAGCCTGAAGACGAGCGGTCCGAACGGCGAAAAAGCTCGCCGCGATGATGGGCCGCCAGCATCCGGGCCAGGCATTCGGCGCGAGCGCATTCGGTCCCGACGGCCTGAAGGAAATCACCGCGGAATTCGTGCGCGAAGAAGTCGCCCGTGGCCGCGCGATCATCCCGAACAACATCAATCACCCGGAAAGCGAGCCGATGATCATCGGCCGTAACTTCCTCGTGAAGGTGAATGCGAACATCGGCAACTCGGCGGTGACTTCGTCGATCGGCGAAGAAGTCGACAAGATGACCTGGGCGATCCGCTGGGGCGGCGACACGGTGATGGATCTCTCCACCGGCAAGCACATTCACGAAACACGCGAGTGGATCATTCGCAACAGCCCGGTGCCGATCGGCACGGTGCCGATCTACCAGGCGCTCGAAAAGGTCAACGGCAAGGCGGAAGACCTGACGTGGGAAATCTTCCGCGACACGCTGATCGAACAGGCGGAACAAGGCGTCGACTACTTCACGATTCACGCGGGCGTGCGTCTGCAATACGTGCCGCTGACGGCCAAGCGCATGACGGGTATCGTCTCGCGCGGCGGCTCGATCATGGCGAAGTGGTGCCTGGCTCACCACAAGGAAAGCTTCCTGTACGAGCACTTCGAAGACATCTGCGAAATCATGAAGGCGTATGACGTGGCCTTCTCGCTCGGCGACGGCCTGCGTCCCGGCTCGATTTACGATGCCAACGACGAAGCGCAACTCGGCGAATTGAAGACGCTCGGCGAACTCACGCAGATCGCGTGGAAGCACGACGTGCAAACCATGATCGAAGGCCCTGGCCACGTGCCGATGCAGCTGATCAAGGAAAACATGGACCTGCAACTGGAATGGTGTGACGAAGCGCCGTTCTACACGCTGGGACCGTTGACAACCGATATCGCGCCGGGCTACGACCACATCACCTCGGGCATTGGCGCGGCGATGATCGGCTGGTTCGGCACGGCAATGCTCTGTTATGTCACGCCGAAGGAACACCTTGGTCTGCCGAACAAGGACGACGTCAAGACCGGCATCATCACGTACAAGCTCGCCGCGCACGCCGCCGATCTGGCGAAGGGCCATCCGGGCGCACAGGTGCGTGACAATGCGTTGTCGAAGGCGCGTTTCGAATTCCGTTGGGAAGACCAGTTCAATCTCGGTCTCGACCCGGACAAGGCACGCGAATTCCACGACGAAACCCTGCCGAAGGATTCGGCCAAGGTCGCGCACTTCTGTTCGATGTGCGGTCCGCACTTCTGCTCGATGAAGATCACGCAGGACGTGCGCGAATTCGCAGCGCAACAAGGCCTCTCCGACGACGATGCGCTGAAGAAAGGCATGGAAGTGAAGTCGATCGAGTTCATGAAGAAGGGCGCTGAGATTTATCAGCGGCAGTAAGGATCGGAAACGCGGGCGCCTGAGTACGTTGCCCGCCGTTCGAGCTTTCTGCGTCACTGCATTGCAGCACCGAAGCCCGCCACCGGCGGGCTTTTGCGTTTCTGCGCGGGCGGGCATGCGGCCTGCTGGCTCACGGGAAACATTTGATTACGAAACCGACAATTTGCTGACAAGCCCACACATCCTGATACGGGCTGCAGCGATAAGATCAAATGTAAGGACGGGGGTGATCTGTCCATTTCCACGCAAACATCTTCAGACACAACGAATGGAGTCAGCATCATGAAATCGATTCGACAACTCGGTACGCTCGCGGCGATCGTCGCGGTTGTCGCCAGTCTTTCCGCGTGTGACAACATGACCACGCGGCAACGCGATACGGTAATCGGCGCGGGTGTGGGCGGCGCCGCAGGTGGGCTGATCGGCGGCAATGCACTGTCGACGATTGGTGGTGCGGCGGCAGGCGGCATTATCGGTAATCAGGTCGGCAAGTAAGCGCCGGCGACGCGTTCCTGAGAAGGCGGCAACATTCTTTGCAATGACGTGAAATAAGCCGTTACGGTTTTGCAATCCTGCCGGGGCGGCGGGGGCGTAAGCTCAGGCCATACGCCCCGCATGGCGGCGTCCGATTCAAACAGGAGCGCGTCATGAAGTCCCGCATCATCAACACGGTTGGCACGATCGGCCAGTGGCTGCCGCGCCGCTTTGCACGTATTTCGCCTCGTATTTCACAAGCGGGGCTTGCGCTCACCGGCGCTGTCTGCGTGCTGACGCTGTCCGGTTGTTACTACCCGTACGGTTACTATCCCGGCGGCTACTATCCGTATTACGCCACGGTCCCCGCGGGCGCCACGCAACAAGACGTGCAAGTCGGGCCGCCCGATCCACAGGCGGTACAGCAGGCACAGCAATCTTCCGCGCAGCGGGCCCAGAACGCGCAGCAGAACCCGCCGCCCGCGTATACGGTGGCAGCCGCCCCGCCCGTCTACCTTGCGCCCGCGTATCCTGCCTACTATCCGCCACCGGTGTATCCCGCTTATTACGGCTACCCGGGCTGGTATGGGCCATCGGTCTCGATCGGCGTCGGGTTTGGCGGTTACTGGGGTGGCGGCCATGGCGGCTCCTGGGGTGGCCACGGTCACTGGCACTGAATCTCGCAACTGAATCTCGCTGACCTGCTTTGACCGTCCCGTGCCCGCAGCAACCTGGACACTGGACGGATCCTGGCTTCACAACCTGCGCACCCCGCTGCCCGCCAGCACGCGCCATGACGCGCCGGACTGGCCCTCACGTGCATCACACCGCGACGATCCCTGCACGCAAGACGCAGCGCTCCCTCCTCTCCTTCGCCCGTACTTTCCCTTCTTGACGCGCCCCAACCTGGCCCTATGCTTGGGAAAGCCACACGCAGTACCTGTTTAAATAAGCGACCCGGCACGTCTTCGACGCGCCGCCGACGCCCATCCGTCCTAGCCAAGCGACGCGCCCCGTAGTGCGTAGTCCCGCGTCGATTTCGAACAGCAACGAAGGAGACGTGATGTTTCACCAACTACTCACTCCAGTCGGCAATTCGCTATTGCCGTCATTCCTCGTCGCCGCCTTGCCGATCATTGTCGTGTTGCTGCTGCTCGGCTGGGCGCGTCGGCCGGCCTGGCAGGCATCGCTTGCGGGGCTGATCGTCGGGCTGATCGTGGCGATCTTCGTCTGGCAGTTCCCGGTCGGACTCGCGGCCGCTTCGGTCGCCAACGGTGCGGTGTTCGCCTGCTGGCCGGTGATGTGGATCGTGTTCACCGCGATCCTGCTCTACAACATCTCGCAGCGCTCGGGCCGCTTCGCGGCCTTTCGCATGTGGATGATCGATAACCTGCCGAACGACCGCCGCGTCGTGCTGGTCGTGATCGGTTTTTCTTTCGGCGCCTTATTCGAAGGGATTTCCGGCTTCGGCACGCCCGTCGCCATCACCAGTTCGCTCTTGTTCCTCCTCGGTTTCCCCACACTCGAAGCGCTCACCTTTACGCTGATCTTCAATACCGCACCGGTCGCGTTCGGCGCGCTGGGCGTGCCGATCACGGTGCTCGGCGCAGTCACGCACCTGCCGGCCGACACGCTCGCCAAAATGGTCGGACGGCAGCTGCCGTTTTTCGCCTTGTTGCTGCCGTTCTACGTGATCGGCGTCTATGCGGGCTTTCGTAACATGCTGCGCGTGTGGCCGGTGCTGCTGGTGTCGGGCGCCAGCTTCGCGCTGACCCAGTTCGTCACGGCGAATTACGTCAACTACAGTTTGACCGACGTGTTGTCCTCACTGGTCTCTCTGATCCTGACGATCGCGTTCCTGCGTGTATGGAAGCCCGCCGCTGATCCGAAGTTCGCGATCAACATCGATCACGTGGGCGAAGTACGCGGCAAGATCAGCGGCACCCAGGGCTGGTATCCGTGGATCATCGTCTCGGCCGTGGTGATCGTCTGGACCATCGCCAAAATCTTCCTGATCGGCGACGTCAAGGTGCCGTGGCCGGGCCTCGACAAGGCCGTGTACATCACCCTGTACAACACGCCGTACGGCGCGGTGTGGGACTTCCAGCCGCTCGCCACCGGCACGGCGATTCTGGTGGCCGCCCTCATCACGTCTGTTGTGACGGGTCTCGGCGCGCGCGAATTTGGCAAGGCCGTTGTCGACACCTGGGTCCAGACGCGCATCGCCATTCTGACGGTGGCGACCATCGTCGCGCTTGCCTATCTGATGAACTACTCGGGCCTCACCTACACGCTCGGGCTCGGTGCCGCGTCGGTCGGACCGTTCTTTCCGCTGGTGTCGGCGTTCCTCGGCTGGGTCGCGGTGTTCCTGTCCGGCAGCGACACCTCGGGCAACGCGTTGTTCGGCAACCTGCAGGTGGTGGCGGCCCATCAGCTGAACCTGAACCCGATCCTGATGGCGGCGACCAATTCGTCGGGCGGCGTGATGGGCAAGATGATCTCGCCGCAAAACATCTCGACCGGCGTGGCGACGACCGAACTCAAAGGCAAGGAAGGCGTGGTGTTCGCCAAGACCTTCAAGCATTCGATTCTGTTGACGGTGATCCTCGGCGTGCTGGTATGGCTGCAGCAGAACGCCCTGCAAGGGATGATTCCGCACTGAGGTGTCCTTCCGCCCGTCGACGTCACTGCATGCGCTCTGGCGCTTCCTGGAAGCGGCAGAGCGCGCGATGGGCCAGTTCAGATGGTGAGCATCCGTATCGGTGAATCGGCGGGCGCGCTGCCGCAAAATAATTCACGCCCTATGCACGCGCCCTCCGCCAGGCCTGCCGCCGCATCTCCAACGCGCCAACCTCATCGCAATTTCTCTCACATCAGCGTGAGAATTGCTCGTTTTGCAGCGGGCCCGCCTGCGCTTACGATGGCGACAGTCAGACGCCCTTCCCCCTGAATCTTGCCGTTTCACTCCAACCTGAAACGTTTCGGACGCTCGCGCTGCTACGATGCGCGTGCGTCTCGACTCAACCGCGCGCGACGCCACGACAATGAATGCCAAAAACCTCCTGCAGTTGCTGATCCTGGCCGCCCTATGGGGCGCCTCGTTTCTGTTTATCCGCGTCGGCGTGACCGACTTCGGCGTTGCGCCGCTGATGGCGTTGCGCGTCGGTATCGGCGCGCTCTTCCTCGCCATCGTGCTGATTGCGCGGCGGCCGGTACGCCAGTCCGCAGCGATCCTGCGCACGCGCGCCTTTCCGCTGCTCGTGGTCGGCATTCTGAATTCGGCGGCGCCGTTCTGTCTGTTCGCGTATGCCGAGCTGACGCTGTCGGCGGGCGTGACATCCGTGATCAATGCGAGCACGCCGCTGTGGGGCGCACTCGTCGGCTTTCTATGGCTGCGCGACCGCCTGAGCGCGCTGCGCACGCTCGGTCTCGTGATCGGTTTCCTCGGCGTCCTGATGCTGGTGTGGGATCAGATCGCCGCGCCTAACGGCTCGACCGCCACGCCGTTGAGCACCGCGCTCGCCGCCGCTGCCGCGCTCGGCGCCACGCTGCTTTACGGCATCGCCGCCAATTACACGAAGCGCCATCTGACGGGCGTCGACGCCTTGACCGTTGCGACCGGCACGATGACCGGCGCCACCATCGTGCTGCTGCCCCTCGCCGTCATCTACTGGCCGGCTGCGCCGATCTCGCTGCACTCGTGGGGCGCGGTCATCGCGCTGGGTGTGGCATGTACCGGCGTTGCCTACATGCTGTTCTTCCATCTGATCGCAGTGGTCGGGCCGGCGCGCGCGATTACGGTGACCTTTGTGATTCCGATCTTCGGCATCCTTTGGGGGGCGTTGTTTCTCGGCGAAACCGTGTCGCCGGGCATGCTGGAAGGCTGCGGTGTGATTCTCGTCGGCACCGCGCTTGCCACCGGCGTGATCAAACGCCTGCCGTGGTTCGGACCGCGCCGCGCCGACACCTGAAAACCGCCTCCACCGCTGGCCGCGTCCACACCAGGCAGTCCAGCCTCGCAACCCATTCCGGACACCCCAAAAAATAGCCCGCACTCCGTTGGAGTGCGGGCGAAACCGTCGCCCTACGAGGATAGGCGACGGGGCCACCGAGGCCGCGCGCCACGCGCGCCGGCCATCATCGGGCTAAGCACCGGTTCGTTCGCCGGTGCTGAAAGGGTCTGGGAATCGCCGATCTGAAACTCGCCGCAAACTCACGTCGGATGTTACGAATCCGGCCCCATGAGTCTATAAAAGCAGCTTGCGTGCCAGTTATGTAATTCCACGAGAATTTGTTCGCAAGCTATTGATTGTTATTGAAGTTTTTTGAGAAGAAAGGGTATTGACAGGATTGGCGGAAGGGGTTTTGCGAGTTACGTCACCGGGGTAACGTCACGTTACATGCGGCCGCACAAGGGCGGCCGCGCGGTCCCGCTTCATGCGTTTGAAGCGAGTCGGACATCAGGGCACCGATCATTTCGTGCGCTGCGAAGCCGTATGCCTGACCCGCAGACCCGTTGGCCGCCGCGCCTCGCGCGGCTCCAGGGCCGCGCCGCATACGAGCGCCAGGACGAGCAAGCTCGCCGCCCACATCCAGTAAGGAATCACCTCAAACATAGCCATCTCCCCGTTGAGCGCCGGTTCATACCGGTGTTTCAGACAGAAAGCAAAACACGTGCGCGCCATCACAACGATCTAAAGGCCTATGCCGCGATAGATAAAACGTGGGCGTAAAAAAACCCGCCCGGCTGCGTGCCGGGCGGGTTTTCTGACAGCATTCGCTGCTGGCTACACCTTACTTCAGTGCAACTGGTCGACCATCAGACTCATGATCTGCTTGGCTTGCGGGCTCTGATCGATCGCGCCCTTGTCGTCAACCACGGCCACACGGGTCTGGTCAGGCGTTACGGCGCGGACGTTCACCAGATACTGCTTGGCGACCTTTTCCTTCTTGCCGTGGAACACCTGGCTCCAGAAGCCCTGCTCCGCCGACGTCAGGTCCTTCGGATCGACGTAGCGCACGAAGTACAAACCGCGGCTCGCGTCGCGATCGTCAACGGTGAAGTTGCTGCGGTCGAGCGCCAAGCCCACACGCAGCCACGCGCGGTCATACGGCTCGCCGAGCGTCAGCTCGGTGGACGAGAACTGCGCCGCCGTGCTGTTCGCCGAGTCGTCAGGCATAGGCGATTGCGCCGACAGCGCGACGTTTTGCGCCGCCGTGGCCGCAGCCGCCGACTTCGCACCCGCCGTAGCCGCGTTCGGCGCCGTTTGCGCACCCGCCGTAGCCGCGTTCGGCGCCGTTTGCGCACCCGCCGGTGAAAGCGCGGCACTTTGCGTATCGCCCGACCTCGTGCGCGAATCGGCCAGCGCCAGCGCTGCCATCAAGCGCTTCAGGTATTCCTGCTCGAGGCCCGGATCGTTCGGCTTGGCTTCCCACTTGGTCGATTCGTTGTTCGTGCCGGTGACGGCCTCACGCATGCCCTTCTGGCTGACGAACACATAGGTGCCGCCGTTCGGCGCCGTTTCGAGACGCGTGCGGTACTTGTTGCGCTCGGAACTCACGTAGCTATTGCCCATGGCTTTGGACAGCGTGTCGCGGATCAGGCCGTCGTTGATCTGCGCGTGCGTTTCGTTCCAGTCGGTTTCCATCACGCCCTTGTCGCGCTGATCAACCACCAGCAGGAAACCCTGTTCCTGCCAGAAACGGCGGATTTGCGCCCATGCCTGGTCGGGCGCCTTATTGTCGATCACGAGCCAGCTTTCCGTACCGTCGCGCTGGATGTGCATGCCGTTCACCTGCGGCACCACCGTCGGCGTGTTGGCGGCGGGCGCCTGCGCCTGGACCTGCTTCAGCGTGGACAGCGAGGTTTCGCCGCCTTGCGGGGGCAACGAACGCTGATCGGCCGTCTCATCGATCATGTTCGGCGGTACAGCAAGTGACACCTGCTTCGATTTCGAGTCGCTTTTGTAGTCGATTTTGGTCGGCGACGAAGTGCCACAGCCGGCGACCAGACCGCCTGCCATCAGCATTACTGCAAACCGCTTGGTAAGACGAAGATCAGTCATGTTCGGGGAATCCTTCCGCTACGCCACGGCAAGTTTCCGTGGATCAACCCAACATTTTACCGATCCCGGGGGGACATGTGCAAAAACCGGGGTTTGCCCATGAATTGAGCAGCGCGCCGCAGGCCAAATGCGCGCCGCGGCGACGGATATGGACACACAAGAATCGCCGCGCGGCGCGCGCCGCCCATCGCAGAAAAGCGCCCCGCTTCAGGGCGGCCACCCTCTCCCCCAGGTGGCAAATTTAACAGTTCACAACACTTCCTAAACACCCGTCGGACATGTCCTGCTTCATTGTCAGATCATTGTTTAAAAGACACTTTCCCGCCCCGTCACACGCTATTTTCGAGATTGGCTGAGGTGCCGCGCGCCGCGCCTGACAACGATCAGGAAACCTGAGTGTTACCTTGAATTGGACTTCTCAAAAAAGCCTGAGCGTTCTGGGTTTTCCAATAGCGAGACAGGTGGCCATGCCAAATCTTTCCTTTTCACCGGCCTTTGCCGCCTCGATCATGGTGGTTGCCGTGCTGTGCGCCAGCACCGACGCGCGCGCCGAATTGGGCGGCACGATGCCCAGCCAGGCGAATTCGACGGCCGCGGCGCCGCAAATCCTCCTGAACGGCGCCTTACGCCTGCGCACGATGACCGATGCGGGCAATACCACCGTCAACGAATACGCGACCAATACCGGCGAGATCATCGCTTACACCAGGCAAGGCCCGACCATGCCGGATCTGCGCGCGCTGCTAGGACCGTACGCCGACTCCTACCGCACGGGCGCCGCCTCGTCCGCGCCGGACGGCAACCTGCACGCCTCGCGGGTGATTCGCCCGGATGTGATCGTGGAATCCGGCGGTCCGATGCGTGGCTACGTCGGACGCGCGTGGCTGCCGGCGGCCTTACCGCCCGGCGTCACGGCCGGCGATTTCCACTGAGTTGCCGCTAACACCGCGCGCACGCCACTCGCACAACGCCTCGACGATCCGATTGCCGACAAGCTCATGAAAAATCCTCCTCGTCTTCAGGCGCTGCTCCTTCTCTGCGCAGCACTCGCCGCTTGTGGCGGCGGCAGCGGCAGCAACACCGCCTCGTCACAGGCAGGGGCAGCCAGCCCGGCCAGCAGTCCGAGTGCCGCGAGTTCACCCGGCGCCAACGCGCCATCCGGGGACGCCGGCACAGCCGTGTCCGTGCCGCAATCGACCATCCCTAACGTGCAGCCGATCGCGGTCAGCACCGCGCCCGGCCTGACCCGCAACATGCTGACGACCAGCGTCACCGTCTGCCAGCCCGGCACCGGCAATTGCGCGACGATCGACAATATTCAGGTCGACACCGGCTCGCACGGCCTGCGGATCCTCGCGTCCGCACTGCCGGCCAGTCTCCCGCTCGCGGCCGTGAGTTCAGGCAGCGGCGTGACCGGCGAGTGCGCGGTATTCGGCGGCGGCTATGCGTGGGGCGCGATCCGCAACGCGGACGTGCGGATGGCCGGCCAACTGGCTGCCTCGATTCCGATCCAGCTGATTGCCGACCCCACGCTGCCCAACGTGCCCAGCGATTGCGCCGGCTCCGGCCCGTCGATGCTTAGCGTCGCGACCCTGCGCGCCAACGGCATTCTCGGCGTCGGCCTGTTCGCAGCCGACTGCGGCAGCGGTTGCGTCAATAGCGCCTTGCCCCGCTGGTATTACGGTTGCGACGTCAGCGGCGCCTGCCTCGCGAGTACGCAGGCGCTTGCGCAGCAGGTCGCCAATCCCGTCAGCCGGTTCGCGCTGGACAACAACGGCGTGGTGATAGACCTGCCGGCAATCGCTGATGCGGGCGCGGCCAGCGCGTCAGGCTCGTTGATCTTTGGCATCGGCACGCAGGCGAATAACACACTTGGCGGCGCAAGCGTGGTCAAGGCGAATCAGGCTACCGGGTATGTGGTCACCAGCAGCGCCGGCCAGACATACACGCTGAGCTACCTCGACAGCGGCTCGAACGCGCTCTTCTTCAACAGCAGTCAGCTGCCGCAATGCGGGTACTGGTACTGTCCGAGCTCGACGCAAACGGCAAGCGCTTCGATCGTGGGGACCGATGGCGCATCGAACACGGTGTCGTTTGACATCGGCAATTCGCGCGCGCTGTTCGCGTCGTCGAATAACGCATTCGACAATCTGGCCGGGATTGCCACCAATAGCTTCGGCTGGGGCCTGCCGTTCTTTTTCGGACGGCGGGTCTATACGGCGATCGCGTCGCGCGCAACCTCGGCCGGGCCGGGTCCGTATTACGCGTTCTGAGTGATCAATGCCGGGAATCCGCCTTGTGCTGACAGCGGCATTGGACGGATTCGATTGATTGCCTACATTGAGCGCCTGAACATCCCCCGCCTATCAAGTCTCGAACTCCCGCGCCGAATCAGAACAAATCCTGCAAGCCGATCGGATTTTCCTGCGCGGAAAATTCCCAAATTCTCATCCCGGGCTTATTTGATACGCCCCGACTGCAATAATCGTCGGTTCCGGCTAGCGTCATCTCGATATCGTTAGTCCTGCATATCTAACAATAGTCAAACGATGGAAACCCTCTTTTCGCTCGACCACTTCGAGCAACTCGTTTATACGCGACAGCATGTTCAGGCCTCGGCCCAGCTCAGCGTCGCACTCGCACGCCTCCAGCAAACGCGCGGCGAGCTGGACACGACCTTCCAGGCTTCGTGCATGACCGGCCTGTCTGCCGAAGAGCAACGCCAGCGTTTCTGCACGCGTCTGACGAGCGCGGTGTCCACGTTGTTCGCCGACCCGGATTTCCGGCTGCCCCCCCCGAGCACTACCGATTGTTTCTCACGCTGCGTGAATGGATCGGCATGCTGTTCTCGGCCACCGCGTCAGGCAACGCGGACCACGTCATCCGTTACCTGAATCCCCGTGGCCCCGCGAATACACAGTTTCTGCCCGGAGACAGCTTCGTCGAGAAGCTATGTGTGCTCTATTCGACCGAGTCCGAGCTGGAAATCGACTTTGCCGCGCTCTGCGCGTACGACAAAACCATCGCGGCCTGTCTCGCCCTCGTTTTACTGTCGCCGAGCTTCAAGGGCTCGCCGAGCGCGCAGCTCAAGCTCGAGGCGCTGCTGGAGTGGCTGCCCGGCAAGCTGCAGCACATTGACGACCTCGACGATCTGCCGTCGGCCGTGCTGCACAACGCCTATATGTTCTGCAGCTATGCCGATACGCCGCGGCGGCATGCGATCAAGCAGGACATCAATGTGCTGGTACGCCGCAAGCTCGCGCAACTCGGCCTGACCGGCCTGCCCGCACCCAGGCGTATGCCTGCCAAAGGCAACCCGCGGCGTGGCAAGAAGCCTTTGATGGTGGTTGTGCTGGAGTGGTTCACCGGCGCCCATTCGATCTACCGCACGCACTCGCGCACGCTCGAAGCCGCGCGGGAACATTTCGAGGTGGTGGGCTTCGGCTTCGGTTACGCCGCCGACGAAGTGGGACGGAACGTATTCGACCGCTTCATCGAACTGGAGCAGCTGGACTACATCGGCGAGTGCCTGAAGACGATTCGCGACTTCGCCGAGGCCGAGCAGCCGGACGTGCTGTATATGCCGAGCGTCGGCATGTTCGTGCTGACGGTGTTCATGTCCAACCTGCGCATCGCGCCGCTGCAGATCGCGGCGCTCGGCCATCCCGCCACCACGCATTCCGACAAGATCGACTACATCAGCGTCGAAGAAGATTATGTCGGCGATCCGGCCTGCTTCAGCGAACAACTCATGAAGCTGCCGAAAGACGGGCAACCGTACCGCCCGTCGCTCGCGCTGCCGGACATCGTCGCGGAGATTCCTCCGTTGCGCGAGGCGCTGCAGATCGTCGTCACCGCTAGCGCGATGAAACTCAATCCCGGCTTTCTCGATGCATGCCGCGCAATCGGCGAGCGCGCCACGGCACCCGTTGAGTTTCACTTCATGGGCGGCGTGCCGTCAGGTCTGCCGTTCGACCGTCTGCACGATGTCATCACGCGTGCGGTGCCGGGCGCGGTCGTGCATGATTTTCACGACTACGCCGCCTATCTGGCGCGCGTCAATCAATCCGACCTGTTCCTCAGCCCGTTTCCGTTCGGCAATACCAACGGCATCGTCGATGCATTGACGCTCGGTTTGCCCGGTGTATGCAAACGCGGGCCGGAAGTGTTCGAGCAGATCGACGGCGCGCTGTCCGAACGTATGGGCGTGCCGTTGTGGACCACCACGCACAGCGTCGAGACATACATTGCCGCAGCGGTGCGCATGATCGACCAGCACGACGAGCGCACCGCGTTGCGGCAGCACCTGATCGACACGCAGGCGGTGCAACGCTGCTTCGAAGGGCGGCCGCAGGCGTTCGGCGAAAGTGTGCTGAAACTGCTGCGCGAAAACAAAAGCCGCCTCGCGAACGGGGCGGCTTGAGATTCGTCTTGCGTTAGCCGGAACATGCCGTGTTCGTTGAGCACGGCATGAAGCACTTGAGGGGCGTCAACCGCGCCCCAGCAGGTGCAACAGAAATTGCTACTCGGTGGCTTCGGCCGCTTCATCTGCCGGCTTGGCGAGCTTTGCCGGCGCCAACCAGCTGAACACGCTCAGCGCCGAGCCGTGGAACGTGCACTCGGCGGCAGCCGCTGTGACGGTCTTCTCCGGCTTGGCCGATTTGTGCGCGGTTGCGTCGGCTCCCGACGCAGCAAGGCTCGCCGAAGCAGCTGTCGCACCCGAGGCCGCGCCGGCCGTCACGCCGGAGGCAGCCGCAGCGTCCGAGGCTGCGGCTGCCTCCGACACTGCGGACGCCTCACGCACGCCCGACGCCCCGCGTGGCGCAGCATTCGCCGCGTGCGCGGCGGAAGCCGCCGAGGCGGCCGCAACCTCCGAAGCCGTCACGACATGCTCGATCGATCCTTCGACGACCACCCGCGATCCGTCGATGCCGGCGCCCGTATGGCTGATCTTCAGCGTATCCGGCGACGATTCCGCCAGCTTGCTTCGCATCAACTGCTCGCATGCATCCGAGTTCTTGTAGACGGCCGTGCAGGCCGCCAGCAACGCGGCAGCGGTCGTTATGCAGGCGATAGAGAGAATCCGAATCTTCATTGATGTTCCGTTTTTCAAGCCGTCGGCAATTGTAGCTTACGGGGTGACGGACCGGCATTGCGCTGGCCACGTGCATGGTACGGACACAGGCAGAGGCAGAGGCACAGAACCGCACCGCCCACAAACGTACCGAACCGCAGGCCGCACACATCACGCAAGACAACAACACAGCTTAACGGCGACACCTTGCCAAAGAGACAGCTTGACCGCAACGCCTTGCATCGGCATCGTGTTGACCGGCCGCCATGCCTCCACCGCGCCGCCGCCTGTTCGGCTCGACCGGCTTCATCGGTGCAGATCCGTTTTTTTTCCACTTTGCATTGACCGGCTTTCCCGCATGTTCAGCCTTGCCCTGCTCGCCGTCGCCGCTTACGCGGCCACCAATATCGACAACCTTTTTGTGCTGCTTGCCTTCCTCGCGGAAACGGGCGGCAACCGGCGTCGCGTGATCGCCGGGCAGTTTGCCGGCTCGGTGGTCCTGATCGTGGGGGCGATTCTGCTCGCCGCATTGTTGACGCAGTTGCCCACTGGCTATGTCGGTCTGCTCGGCATCTTGCCGGTCGGCGTGGGTCTGGGCAAAGCGTGGACACGCTTTCGCCCGGGCAACGCAGATCTAGAAAAGGCAGCGCAGGCCGCGGCGCACGTGCAAGCACCAGCAACCCCGACAACGACCGGCGCAGGCTCGTCATGGTCGACTGTCGCGTGCGTGGCGGTCGCCAATGGCTCAGACAATCTCGCCGTCTATGTGCCCTTGTATGCGAGTCATTCGCGCAGCGAAGGCGTGTTCGTCTCGCTGGTGTTCGTCGCCATGATCGGTATATGGTGCGCAGGCGCGGTGTGGCTGGTGGAGCATCCGTTGCTGGGCGCGCCGATCCGCCGTTACGGCACCGCGCTGCTGCCGCTGATCCTGCTGGTCATTGGCGTCTCTGTCATTGTGCAGAACGATACGTTGCGGATCGTGTTCGGACTCTAGTACAGGCGGGTCAACACGCGGCAGGCGCTGATCACAGCCTTTATACGCACCACGCCGTCGTTCGGATTCGCCTCTTTCTGCTCCGCCGCTGCAGACCGCCGACCTGGCGCACACACCGTGCAGACCGAAGCTAGGAGCGTGCGCGGCAGAAGTCTGATGTCATCCGGTCGGGCAGGGTAAACGTTGTTAGCAGATGACAACAAGCTATCTCCCCTACGAGCCGCAGCAGCAGATGTTGCTGCCCCACGCGCTGCAAGACTGGCTGCCCGAAGGGCACCTTGCCTACTACATCAGCGACACGGTGGACTCACTCGACCTCTCCGCTTTCCATGCGCGGTATGCCGGCGGTGGTCAGCGCAACCAGCCCTTTCATCCGGCGATGATGGTGAAGGTGCTCGTGTACGGCTATGCGACCGGCGTGTTCTCGTCGCGCAAGCTGGCCAGGAAGCTGCATGAGGATGTCGCGTTCCGGGTCCTGGCGGCGGGCAACTATCCGGCGCACCGGACGCTGTGCGACTTCCGCGCCTTTCACCTCAAAGAACTGTCGGACCTGTTTGTGCAGGTGGTGAAACTGGCCAGGGAGTGCGGACTGATCAGGCTCGGGACGATTGCCGTTGACGGCACGAAGATCAAGGCCAATGCCTCGCGCCACAAGGCGATGAGCTACGACCGGATGAAGAAAGCCGAGCTTGAACTGAAAGAACAGATCGATGCGCTGCTGGCAAAAGCGAAAGTGGCCGATGACGCTGAGAAGAACGAGCCTGAACTCGATATTCCGGCCGAGATCACGCGGCGCGAGGACCGGCTTGCGGTCATCCGTGCTGCGCGTGCGCGTCTGGAAGAGCGCCAGCGCCAGGCCGATATCGCGCGTGGTCGTAGCGACGACGACACGCCGCCGGACGGCGGCGACAAGCCGAAAAAGAAGTCGCGCTTCAAGTACAGGTTCGGCGAGCCCAAGCCCGACGCCCAGGAGAATTTTACTGACCCGGAAAGCCGGATCATGAAGCACGCCGGCGGCGGCTTCGACTATTCCTACAATGCCCAGGCTGCCGTCGACGACACGGCCCACATCATCGTCGCGGCCGAACTGGGTAACAGTGCCGCCGACAGCGGCCAGTTGCCAGGCGTTCTTGCTGCCGTGCTGCGTGACGCTGGCGCCAATCCCAGGCAAGTCCTTGCCGACGCGGGCTACCGGTCGGAAGCGACGTTCGAGCAATTGCGCGAGCATCCCGCCGAGCTGATCGTGGCGCCCGGACGCGAGGGCAAGAAAGATGTGAGGGTCGATGCCCTGAAGCGCCCGCTGTGCGCCGCGATGGCAGAAAAGTTTACTTCTGCGCAAACTCAGGCGGCCTATCGAAAGCGCAAATGGCTGTCCGAACCGCCGAATGCCTGGGTAAAAAGCGTTCTCGGATTTCGACAATTCAGCATGCGCGGACTGGCCAAGGCTCAGGCCGAGTGGAAGCTCGTCTGCGTGGCGCTGAACCTGCGCAGAATGTCGAAAATGAAACTTGCGTAAGCCCGGAAGGGGGCAAGTTTGCCTGATTTCGCCCCCGGGCAAACCATTTTTGCGCGCACTGGCGGGCAAAACTGCAATCGCAGTTGACGCCGCCCGATCTGGCGTCAACTCCGGAGGCTCAAATTCTGTCTGCCGCGCGGACTCCTAGGGCCACAGCAAATACCGCAGCCGCATATCGTTATGCCGATTGACGATTTCTTTCCAGACGGATCCCGTCCGATAATGGCTGCCATGAGCCCTCACCCCACTCCCCAAACCCGCGCGCTGCGTGCCACGCTCGCGGCCCTGAGCGCGGCGCTGCTATTGGCCGCGTGTGCCACCCCCTCGGCGTCGACGTCTCCCACGGTGGCGGATTCGGCGTCGCTCGATGCCGCAATATCCGGCCCCCAGCGCAGCGACAAGAACCGCGGACGCGATATCTATCGCCATCCAAAGGAAACGTTGCAATTCTTCGGCGTGGCGTCGTCGCAAACCGTGCTGGAGATCGCGCCGGGTGGCGGCTGGTACACGGAAATACTCGCGCCCTATTTGCGTGACCACGGCAAACTGTACGAGGCGCAATACGACAGCCCGGACGCCGCGTTGGCGGCGGAGGAGCAAGCAGGCCGGGCCTCATTCGCGCGCAAGCTGGCGGCCACGCCGGCTGTCTACGGCAATGTGGTGGTCGGCACGTTGCAAGCGGGCCGGTTCAGCGGCTTTCCGGCCGACGGCAGCGTCGACCAGGTACTGACCTTCCGCAATATCCACAACTGGATCAAAGACGGCGAGGTCGACGCCAATCTGCGCGCCTTCTATGCGGCGTTGAAACCGGGCGGCATCCTCGGTGTCGAGGAACATCGCGCGGCGCCCGGTACTTCGCTGCAGCAGACCATCGACACCGGCTATGTGACCGAAGCCTACGTGATCGAACACGCGCGCGCGGCAGGCTTCGAATTGGCCGCCCAAAGCGAGGTGAACGGCAATCCGCGCGACACGAAAATTTATCCGAACGGCGTGTGGTCGCTGCCGCCCACGTATGAAGGTCACGACGTCGATCGGGCGAAATACGCGGCGATCGGCGAATCGGATCGCATGACCTTGCGTTTCGTGAAACCCAGGTGACCGGCGGGACGGGCCGGGATTGCAACGCGCGCCGGCCGCGATAAGCCGCCGTCGGTCGGCGCGCGCTTGACGCGATCCCAATAATATGTTCCTATTGCGCACTATGTACCGCGCCCAGACCACCCTATCGCTACTACTAGCCCGCTCTACCGGGCTAGGTCTGCTGCTGCGCGCTTCCGTCTGATACACCCGAAGCACCGCTCAATTCCCCAGTAACTGACCCAGCCCCGGTTTCCGACCGGCGGCCATGCTTTGCTTTTCGTCGTCCGGTCGACACCAGGTTGATCGATCCCAAGGATGATGAAAATGTTGAAGAACCCGGCAACCAAGTATCACTCGTTCAAGCCCATCAATTTGACGGACCGCCAGTGGCCGTCGCGCACCATCACGCGCGCGCCGATCTGGATGAGCACCGACCTGCGTGACGGCAATCAGGCGCTGTTCGAGCCGATGAACGCGCAACGCAAGATGCGCATGTTCAAGACGCTGGTGCAGATCGGCTTCAAGGAAATCGAAGTCGCCTTTCCGTCCGCCTCGCAAACCGATTTCAATTTCGTACGCGAGTTGATCGAAGGCGGCCATATCCCCGACGACGTCACAATCGAAGTATTGACGCAAGCCCGCGACGATCTGATCGAGCGCACCTTCGAGTCCTTGCGTGGCGTGCCGCGCGCGATCGTCCACTTGTACAACGCCACCGCGCCGGAATTTCGCCGCATCGTGTTCGGCCTTGAAAAAAGCGGCGTGAAAGAACTCGCGCAAAACGCCGCGCGCACCGTGAAGCGTCTCGCCGACGCCGCGCCGGAAACCCACTTCACGCTCCAATACAGCCCGGAAGTGTTCAGCGGCACGGAACTCGAATTCGCCAAGGAAGTGTGCGACGCCGTGTTCGATATCTGGCAGCCGACGCCCGATCACAAAGCGATCGTCAACCTGCCCGCTACCGTGGAAATGGCCACGCCGAACGTCTACGCCGACCAGATCGAATGGATGCATCGCAACCTCGCGCGTCGCGATTCGTTGATTGTTTCGGTACATCCGCATAACGATCGGGGCACTGCGGTGGCTGCCGCGGAACTGGCGGTGATGGCCGGAGCGGATCGTATCGAAGGGTGTTTGTTCGGCAACGGCGAACGTACCGGCAATGTCGACCTCGTGACGCTTGCGTTGAATCTGTACACGCAGGGTGTCGATCCTGAGCTCGACTTTTCGAATATCAATGAAGTCGCGCGCACTGCTGAGGAATGTACTCAGTTGCCGGTGCATCCGCGTCATCCTTATGTCGGCGATCTGGTGTTCACCGCATTCTCCGGTTCGCATCAGGATGCGATCAAGAAGGGTTTTGCCGTGCAGAAGCCGGATGCGGTTTGGGAAGTGCCATATATGCCGATTGATCCGAGCGATCTTGGGCGTACCTATGATTCGGTTATTCGTGTGAATAGTCAGTCTGGCAAGGGTGGGATTGCTTATCTGCTCGAGCAGGGTTATGGGGTTGTTTTGCCGCGCCGGTTGCAGGTCGATTTTAGTTCTGCCGTGCAGCGATATACCGATGACAGCGGGCAGGAAGTGACGCCTTCGCAGATCTGGGAATTGTTCCAGAAGGAGTATGTGGAGAGTGCTGCGCCGATTCGATATGTTGGGCATAGTTTGTCTGAATCCGACGGGCGTGAGCATATCAAGCTGACTGTCGAGATTGATGGCTCGCGGCGCGTATTGACCGGTGAAGGGAATGGGCCGCTTGATGCGTTGATGCATGCGATTGGTGTGCCGGTGCGGATTCAGCACTATGAGGAGAGGGCTTTGGCACAAGGCGCCGATGCGCGCGCTGTGGCTGTGGCCGAGATGGCCGGGGTTGATGTGGCTGGGAGTGCGTTTGGGGTTGGTATCGATGCTAATTTGGTGACTGCTTCTATTCGGGCTGTTATTAGTGGGGTTAATCGTGCTTACGCACGGGTTAGTCTTGATGCTCAAGGGCGGTTTTTTGATGTTGCTCTGAAGGATGATGAGCGGGTGGCGATTTGATGTTTTTGGCCTTGCCTTGAAATGTTAGCGGTTTATTAGCGTTGCCCCTGTGCGGGGCAATGCTCTCAACTTAAGCCTCGAAGGGCTTGTAAACGAGGCATGGCTCCGGTAAACTCGATCGCATAACTCACTGATAAATCAACGATATGAACTCAAATACCAGCGTCCTCAAGGCTTCTGGCTGAGTTCTCCGAATTCCTGTTCGATCCGGCGCTCGCCGATCGCGTGCGTCGTTCTCCCACCGCCTTTACCCGCAATCGCACACTGACCTTGCCGCGCATGGCCGCGCTGATGATGTCGGGCATGTGCGCCAGTGTGCAGGCCGAACTTGACGCGCTATTCGGCGCACTGGGAAGCCGCGGCGGGCGCACCCGCGCTGTCAGCGCACAGGCCTTCAGCAAGGCGCGACGGGGCGTGTCTGCCGAACTGTTCGAGCTGGCCCGCGCCCGCCTGATCTCGCTGGCCCAACCCCATATCGATTCGATGCGCTGGCACGGCCTGAGGCTGGTCGCCGCTGATGGCAGCCGCCTGCGTGTGGGCACGCGTCGCGGCCATGAACTGCGCGCCGATCACTACGCGTTTGCGCTATTCCTGCCGGGTTCCGAACTGACCCTGCACGCTGCACTTCATCCCGCCGACGGCGGCGAGCGGCAGATGCTGTTCGAAGCCCTCGATGTGCTGCAACCGCATACCGACCTGCTGCTGCTCGATCGCGGCTATATCGGCAACGCGATGGTGGCCGCGCTCGCACAGCGCGAAATCCCGTTCTGCATGCGCGTCGATGCGCGTAACTGGAAATGCGTCAGCGCCTTTGCCCGCAGCGGTAAAGCCGAGCGTGTGGTGACACTGGACGCGCCCGGCGAACTGGATGCCCGCGACTATGAACTGGCGCGTACGCCCACCACTGTTCGCCTGATCCGCGACGTCACGCCGGGCGGTCGCGTGCGGGTGCTGATGACCTCGCTGCTCGATGGCGGGCGTTATCCGGCGGCATCGTTCGGCGCGCTCTATCACCAGCGCTGGCGGGTCGAGGAAGCGTTCAAACGACTCAAGCACCGGCTGCGGCTGGAAGCCGTCACAGGCCTCGATTACCTGGCGTTACAGCAGGACTTCGGCGCAAAAATCCTCGCCGACAACCTGTTCACCCTGCTCAGCGATCTCGATGCGCCGCACGACGACAGACATGCCAGCCGTCCTAACCGGGTGTATGCACTGGGCGCACTCAAGCCCATCCTCGGCGCGTGTCTTCTGCGCATCCAGCGCTGCCTGGACGGCCTCGCCGGTGTGCTGGAAATGATCCGCCAGACCCGATGCCGGATACAGCCCTCACGCTCCTATCCAAGACCACCCCGAAAAGCCAAGCCCCACTTCCATCTCGCGTACAAACTTGCTTGATGCAGCGGAGCTTAAGTTGAGAGCATTGCTGTGCGGGGCGGCACCTACTTTTCTTTGCCTGCCGCAAAGAAAAGTAGGCAAAAGAAAGCGGCACAAACCGCTAACTCTTAAGCGGGTCCCCCGCGCAGCTGCGGTAGTGGTGCATCTGGAATCGGTGTTCTCGCTCATTCAGCGCGAGTGACAAAGCACTCATACCTCCCGTCTCGCACTACGTGCTCGTCGGCAGGGTCTGCTGGCAAACCAGTAGTCTATTTGTTGTCTGTCGTGATTTTTTTGAGGGGTGCTTCGGCACCTCTCTTTTTTACGCCAGTGGTTATCGATAGACTGTTTTCTGTTTCTGCCTTTCTCTCTCGGTCAGCTCTTCGCTGTCCAAGCGTCCGGTAAGCTGTGCGTCAGTGTCGATACGAAGCGCTCTGTTTCCGCCTTGCGCGGTTGCATGAAAACGTCGCGCGATGGGCCCGCCTCTACGATCACGCCGTTATTCAAAAACACCACGTCTCGTGCAATCGTCGCAGCTAGACGCAAATCATGCGTCGCCATCAACATCGTCATGCCCTCCGTGGCAAGCTGCTTGAGGACGTCCACCACCTCCGCCGCTAATCCGGGATCCAGTGCCGATGTGGGCTCGTCGCACAACAACACCTCCGGCGATGGCGCCAGCGCCCGTGCAATCGCTACGCGTTGCTGCTGCCCGCCGGACAGCGTTGAGGGCCATGCGTCCGCTTTATGGGCGATGCCAACCTTCTCAAGCAATTCGTCCGCGCGCACGCGCGCTTTTTCTCTGTCCCATTTCAGTACGGTTAGCAATCCTTCCATTACGTTCTGGCGTACCGTCAGGTGCGGAAACAACTGGAAATTCTGGAACACCATGCCGGTGCGGCGGCGGATCGTCAGCACGGCCTCGCGCGATGGCTTGTGATCGCGGCTGAATTCAAGGCGCTCGCTGCCCACTTCAAGTGATCCGGCCTCCGGGATTTCCAGCAGATTCACACAACGTAAAAGCGTACTCTTGCCGCTGCCAGACGGGCCAATCAGCGCAGTGACGTTGCCCGGCGCGAGTTGCAAGTCCACCGAAGTCAACACCCGGTTCTCGCCGAAGTACTTGTCGATTTTTTCCAGTCGAATCATCAGTTGCCCGCCTGGAAAAGTGCGTGACGGCCAAACTTGCGCTCAAGCCGAACTTGCGCCGACGACAACACCGAACTGAATACCAGATATACCAGCGCCGCTTCCGTGTACAGAATCAACGGCTCATACGTCACCGAGGCGATCCGCTGTGCCGCCTGGAACACCTCGGGCACCGTCAGCACCGCAGCGAGCGAGGTGTCCTTCACCAACGCAATGAACGAGTTCGACAGCGGCGGCAGCGCAACGCGCGCCGCCTGCGGCAAGATCGCGCGGCGCAACGCCTGTTCACGCGTCATGCCCATCGAGTACGCCGCTTCCCATTGCCCCTTCGGAATCGACTCGATCACGCCGCGTATCACCTCCGAGTTATACGCACCGACATTCAGCGAAAAACCAATGATCGCCGCCGTCAACGGATCAAGCACAATGCCCACGTTCGGTAGTCCGTAGAAAATCACGAACAGTTGCACTAGTAACGGCGAACCGCGAAACAGCCACACGTAGAACCGCACACACGTGACCGCCCACCGCGGCCCGAACAGGCGGACCAGCGCGACGATAAACGCCACCACGATCCCAATCGCGAACGAGGCCAGCGTGAGCGGCACGGTAAAAAACAAGCCCCGCGTACAGGAGGGGCCACAGCGAATGCGCCATCAAATGCAACCATGCCGGCATGATTCAGACTCGCACGTGACGCTTATTGGGAAACGTCTTTGCCAAAGTACTTCTGCGAAATCTTCAAGTACGTGCCGTCTTTTCGCATGTCGGCGAGTGCCTTGTTGATCGCGGCCTGCAACTCAGGACTGCCTTTGCGAATCAGCACCGCGGACTTGTCGCTGCTGTCCGCCGACGTGTCGATCGCGGCAATCTTCACCTTCGCGTCCGGCTTGTGCTTCTTGAAGTCGAGGAACGACAGCGAGTCGTTCACGGTCGCGTCGACGCGGCCTGCGGTCAACAGGTCGACCGATTCGTTGAAGCCCTGCACGGGAATCACCTCCGCACCATGCGCGGCCGCGATCTTGCCGAAGTTGCTGGTCAAGGTATTCGCCGACTTCTTGCCCTTCAGGTCGTCGAAGGTCTTGATCGTAGTGTTGTCCGAACGCACGATCAGCGCCGCGTGCGAAGTGATGTACGGATCCGAGAAATCGTATTTGGCTTTGCGCGCGTCGGTGACAGCGACTTCATTGATCACCGCGTCATAGCGGTTCACGTCGAGACCGGCAATCAGGCCGTCCCATTTACCTTCGACGAATTGCGGCTTGACGCCAAGGCGTTGCGCGATCGCCGTGCCGATCTCGACGTCGAAGCCGGTCAGCTTGCCGGATTCATCGTGGTACGTGAACGGTGCGTACGTGCCCTCGGTGCCGATCTTGAACACGCCCGCAGATTTGATCTGCGCGAGCTCGTCAGCAGCGAATGCCGGGCTCAAGGTCACCGCTTGCAGCAGCGCGATCAGCAGAATGGAACGAATCGACTTCATCAGGTGGCTCCGGAAAGTTGGCTACGTCAGTTGCATGGTTTTGTGTGCGGCATTCCGCCGACGGTCGGGCCCGGCAGAGTGGGCGGACTGTAGCAAACGGTCTAGGTTTTTACAAAGGATCAGGTTTCCGATCAATATGCGCTTGCGTGCTAAGCGGACGGCCAGGACATCTCATACAACGTTGAATTCGACTCTACAGCAGATATGGCAGACGCGGCATGCATCGCACCACGGAACACATGCTGGGCGCCATCGGGGAAAACGCGAGAGGGGGATCGCCGCGGCGAATGCGCGGCGTTGAAAAAGGTGGGCACGGGCGGCACTGCGAGGCCGCCCGTCAGATTGCAATCGGCTTACCGTTCCACCGGATGTGGCTCCTTGCGCTTGTTGGCGACCCGGATCGCGTCGAAGTAAGCAGGATTCGGCGGACGCTTCAGATAACGCCCGGCGCCCCGCACCGCCCGCAGTTCGCCATCGGTCCAGGCCAGCGCGCCGCGCATGAGCGTGTGCATCGCCACGCCCTGCACCGTCATCCCTTCGAACACGTTGAAGTCGACATTCTGATGATGCGTCTTCACCGAAATCGTTTTGCTTGCCTGCGGATCCCACGCGACCAGGTCGGCGTCCGCGCCCACCTGGACCGCACCTTTGCGCGGATACAGATTGAAAATCTGCGCGGCATTGGTCGACGTGATACGCACGAACTCGTTCGGCGTGAGACGCCCCGAATTCACGCCGTGATGCCAAAGCACCGCCATGCGATCTTCAACGCCGCCACAGCCGTTAGGGATCTTTGTAAAGTCCTCCCGACCCATGGCCTTCTGCGACGCGCAGAACACGCAGTGATCGGTCGCGGTTGTGTGCAACTGACCCGCTTGCAGCCCCCGCCACAATGCCTCGCGATGCTCCGCGGAACGGAACGGCGGGCTCATGACGTGCGCCGCCGCGCGGGTCCAGTCGGGATCGCGATACACCGCTTCATCGATCACCAGATGGCCCGGCAGCACCTCGCCGAACACGCGAAGGCCTTCGCTGCGGGCGCGCGCTATCGCGTCCACCGCATCTTTCGAGGACACGTGGACGATATACACTGGCACACCCAGCACCTGGGCAATGCGGATCGCCCGATTGGCGGCCTCGCCCTCCACTTCCGGCGGCCGTGACAACGGATGCGCCTCCGGCCCGGTAAAACCCTTTGCAAGCAACTGGCGCTGCAACTGAAACACCAGTTCACCGTTTTCCGCATGCACGGTGGGCAGCGCGCCGAGTTCGAGCGAACGCGAGAAACTGTTCACCAGCACTTCGTCGTCGGCCATGATTGCGTTTTTATACGCCATAAAGTGCTTGAAACTCGATACGCCGTGTTCGTGCACCAGCGTGCCCATGTCGCGATAGACCGAATCGTCCCACCATGTCACCGCAACATGAAAGCCATAGTCCGCCGAAGCCTTTTCCGCCCAGCCGCGCCATGCCTTGAAGGCTTCCATCAACGATTGCTTCGGACTCGGAATCACAAAGTCGATGATGCTGGTCGTGCCGCCGGATAAACCCGCGGCCGTGCCGGTATAGAAATCGTCGCTGGCCGTAGTGCCCATGAACGGCAATTCCATATGCGTGTGCGGATCGATGCCACCGGGCATCACATACTGCCCACCCGCATCGACGATCGTCGCGCCCGCCGGCGCCGCCAGGTCTGCTCCGATCTGCAGGATCGTACCGCCGTCCTGCGGGTCCGCACACAACACGTCCGCACGATACGTGTTCTCCGCGTCGATAATCGTGCCGCCGCGAATCAGGGTCGTCACCGTTTCGTCTCCTAATGAACTGCCAGTTTCGGTGCTACGTACTTCGCTCGCTTCGCGGGTGGTTTATGCACTCGCCACGCGCGCGCTCGGTCCCTTGCTCAGCTTCATCCATGCGCTATATACGATCGACGCCAGCGCGAGTCCGACAAACCAGGCGTACGTATAGAGCGTGTTGAAAATAGCCGGCACATTCGGGAACGACGCCGGAAACGCCGTATGCAGAAAGCCCGGCAGATTCGGCAGCACGCCGATCAAAAGCGCCACCACCGCGCCGATATTCCAGCCGCCGGTGTAGCTGTATTCGCCATGCTCGTCGAATAGTTCACGCGGGTCCAGCCGTGTGCCGCGAATCAGGAAATAGTCGACCATCAGAATGCCCGCCACCGGACCGAGCAAAGCCGAGTAGCCGACCAGCCACGTGAAGATATAGCCCTGCGTGGTGGCGAGAATCTTCCACGGCATCATCACAATGGCGATCGTCGCGGTAATCATGCCGCCGGCGCGATAAGAAATACCCTTGGGCCACAGGCTCGAAAAGTCATAGGCCGGGCCGACGAGATTCGCCGCCAGATTGCAGCACATCGTATCCAGCGTCAGGATGATCAGCGCAAGCCCGACGCCGATGCCGGTCATGCGGCTCGTCAGGTCGATCGGGTCCCAGATCGCCTTGCCGTAGATCACCACGGTCGCCGACGTCACCACCACGGAAATCACCGAGAGCAACGCCATCGGAATCGGCAAACCCACCGACTGACCGATGATCTGATCACGCTGCGTTTTGGCAAAGCGGGTGAAATCGGGGATATTCAGCGCGAGCGTCGCCCAGAAACCCACCATCGCCGTGAGGCCGGGCCAGAAGGTCGCCCAGAACAGCCCTTCCTTCTTGCCGCCCGCCACGAACTGCGAAGGCGCCGACAGCATCGAGCCGATTCCGCCCGCCTTCGAAGTCGCCCACCACACCAGCGCGATACACATCACGATCTTGATCGGCGCGGACCAGCTTTCGAGCCAGCGAATCGAATCGGTACCGTGAACAATGAAGTAGATCTGCAGCGCCCAGAACACGAGAAAACACGCGAGCTGCGCGAGCGAGATGTCGAGGAACGGCAAGGCCGCGCCGTGTAGCGCATTGCCGGTCAGAATATTCAGCAGGGTGTAGATCGCGCTGCCGCCAAGCCAGGTCTGAATGCCGTACCAGCCACACGCGACGATCGCACGCAGCATGGCCGGCAATTTCGCGCCTTGCGTGCCGAAGGAAGAACGCACCAGCACCGCGTAGGGAATACCGTGCTTCGCGCCGGCATGCCCGATCAACAGCATCGGCACCAGTACTATCAGATTGCCGAGCAGCACGGTCGCAACCGCCTGCCATGGCGACATGCCCTCCTCCGTCAATCCGGCCGCGAGCATGTACGACGCGATGTTCATCACCATTCCGACCCAGAGCGCGGCGAAGTGATACCACCTCCACGTGCGCTGTGCGATGCCGGTGGGCGCAAGGTCGTCGTTATAAAGACTGCTGCCCTGCGCGCCGGCCGCGAACTGCGGATCGACGGGTTGCGCTGTCTGCTTCATCGAAAGATCTCCACTGATCGTTGAGGCCTGCGCGGCTTCTGGCGGCGCGTCAGGCCATGGGGGAAACTACAGGTTCAGTACAAGCGCTTCGCTTCGTTTCGTTTCGTTTGCTACAGATTGCTCACGTTTCAGGCTGCTTTTGCGGCGTGCGCATGCTCGGCGGTTTCAGCTGCATCTGACTTGTCGCTTTCACCCGCATCCACTCGAGCGGGGTTGTTCGGATGCGTGGTCCAGTTCGCGTACTCGCCGCTGTCCACGCGCTCCATCGTGATGCACTGCTCGACCGGGCACACATGCATGCACAGATTACAGCCGACACATTCGGAGTCCAACACTTCAAAATGCCGGACGCCATCTTTTTCTTTCATGATCGCCTGGTGAGCCGTGTCTTCGCACGCGATATGACAGAGGCCGCACTGAATGCACTTGTCCTGATCGATGCGCGCCTTGATGTCGTATTTGAGGTTGAGGTACTTCCAGTCGGTGACGTTCGGCACCGCGCGGCCGCGAAAGTCGTCGAGCGTTGTGTAGCCCTTTTCGTCCATCCAGTTCGAGAGGCCGTCCGCGAGGTCGGAGACGATACGGAATCCATAGTGCATCGCGGCCGTGCAGACCTGCACGCTGCCCGCACCAAGCACCATGAATTCGGCCGCGTCGCGCCACGTCGAAATGCCGCCGATGCCGGAGATCGGCAGATTCGGTGTTTCCACGTCGCGCGCAATTTCAGCCACCATGTTCAGCGCGATTGGCTTCACCGCCGGGCCGCAGTAGCCGCCGTGCGTGCCCTTGCCGTCGACCATCGGCAACGGCGACATCGCGTCGAGGTCGACCGCGACGATCGAGTTGATCGTATTGATCAGCGACACGCCGTCCGCGCCGCCCTTATAGGCAGCCCGCGAACCGAGGCGGATGTCGCTGATATTCGGTGTGAGTTTGACAAGGCACGGCAGCTTCGTGCCTTCCTTGACCCAACGCGTGACCATCTCGATGTACTCGGGCACCTGGCCGACCGCCGCACCCATGCCACGCTCGCTCATGCCGTGCGGGCAGCCAAAATTCAGTTCGACCGCATCGGCGCCGGTGTCTTCGACGAGCGGCAAAATCCACTTCCAGTCGCGCTCGTTGCACGGCACCATCAGCGAGACGATCATTGCGCGGTCCGGCCAGTCGCGTTTGACCTGAGTGATTTCCTTAAGGTTGATGTCGAGCGGTCGATCGGTGATCAGTTCGATGTTGTTCAGGCCCGCGATGCGCTGACCGTTCCATTGCACCGCGCCATAGCGCGAGCTGACGTTCACCACATGCGGGTCGAGGCCCAACGTCTTCCACACCACTCCGCCCCAGCCCGCCTCGAACGCGCGGTTCACGTTATAGGCTTTGTCGGTCGGCGGCGCGGAAGCGAGCCAGAAAGGATTCGGCGAAGTAATGCCGGCAATCGTACAGCGCAGATCGGCCATGTTCGGCTCCTTGGGGACGGCTGTTTTGTCTTGGTGTGATGCGTGAATTAAGCGTCTTTACGCAGTCTTATGCGGCTTTCACGGCTGTGCGGGCGAACTGGGCGTCAATCGAGGCAGCGGCGATCTTGCCGTCCTGCACCGCTTGTACCGTCAGATCGATCCCACCCGTCGCCGCGCAATCGCCACCTGCCCACACGTCTGGCAACGAAGTTTGTCCGTTTGCATCGACCGCAATTCGGCTGCCGTCCAGGGTCAACAATTCGCGCTCGATACCGACAGGCACCAGCGTCTGCCCAATTGCCTTGAGCACCATGTCGACTTCGACCACGAAGCGCTCCCGAGTGCCGTCGCCTGATGTGCGTTCGAATTCGACACTCGTGACCACGCCGTCTTTTCCGATCAAACGCACCGGCCTTGCGTGCGTGACAAGCGTGACGCCGTTGGTCTGCGCGAAATCGCGCTCGGCCCAGGTCGCCGTCATTGACTCGACGCCGCGCCGATACACCATCGTCACCGAGGTCGCGCCGAGCTTGCGGCTTTGCACAGCGGCATCCACTGCCGTATTGCCGCCGCCGATCACTACGACCCGGCGGCCCACCGGTACCGTGCCGAAGTCATTCGCGGCGCGAACCTGTTCAATGAAATCCACTGCATTCATTACGCCGCTCAGGTCCTCGCCTTCCATTGCCAATGCGCGCACGCCCGTGAGGCCGATCGCGAGGAAGACCGCATCATGCAGCTTGCGCAGCGCGTCGAGATCCACGTCGCGTCCCAGCGCAACGCTGTGTTTAATCTCGATGCCACCGACCGAGCACAACCACTCCACTTCGCGCTGCGCAAAATCGTCGACGGTTTTATAGGCCGCGATACCGTATTCGTTCAGACCGCCCGCTTTCTCGTGGGCGTCATAAATGGTCACGTTATGGCCCGCCAATGCAAGCCGATGCGCGCACGCCAGTCCGGCCGGTCCCGCGCCGACCACGGCGACGTGCCGCCCCGTTTCGCCAGCGCGCTTGAACAGCGCTTCGCCGCGCGCCATCGCCCAATCGGTCGCGTGACGTTGCAGCGCGCCGATCGTCACCGGCTTCGCATCCTGATGGTTGCGCACGCAAGCTCCCTCGCACAGAATCTCGGTCGGGCACACTCGCGAACACATGCCGCCCAGCGGATTCGCCGACAGAATGTCGACGGCCGCGCCCTTCAGATTGCCGTTGCTGATCTTGCGAATGAAACTGGGAATGTCGATCTGCGTCGGACACGCGTTCACACACGGCGCGTCGTAACAGTAATGACAGCGGCTCGCCGCGGCGGCCGCGGCACTCGCGTCGAGCAAGGGCGCGATGTCGGAGAACTCGCACGAGAGTTGCTCGGCCGATAGGCGCTGAGGCGCAATATCGCCGGTTTGCTTGATGACCATACACGTTCCTTCGTCAATGTGAGGACGTAGCCGTTCCTGCCGGCTGCGCTGAAGCGGAGCCGGGACGGCATGTTTTATGGGCACTACCGCTAAAACGTTATGAAACCGGCTCGCACGCTCGTTCGAGCATGGCGTGCAGCAAGACGTTGGCGCCCGCTTCGATCCATTCGAAGGTGGCGTCCTCGATCTCGTTGTGACTGATCCCGTCGACGCACGGCACGAACACCATCGAAGTCGGCGCGACTTGCGACAGATAACAGGCGTCGTGCCCCGCACCCGACACCATGTTGCGATGCGAATAGCCAAAGCGTTCGGCCGCGGCGCGCACGGACTTCACGCAGGCCTCGTCGAAAGCGACTGGCGCGTAGTAGAAGATCTGCTCGAGTTCGGTTTCCAGACCGATACCGTTTGCAATCTCCGCCACGCCTTGCCGCAACGCGGCATCCATCTTCGCGAGGACGGCATCGTCCGGATGACGGAAATCGACGGTGAAGAACACGCGGCCCGGAATGACATTGCGCGAGTTCGGATAGACCTGCATCATGCCGACCGTCGCGCAGCCGAACGGCGCGTTGTCCAACCCGATGCGATTGACCAGATCGACCACGCGCGCGGCGCCGAGCAAAGCATCGCGACGACGCGGCATCGGCGTCGGACCCGCATGCGCCTCTTGCCCCGTCAGCGTGATTTCGTACCAGCGCTGACCTTGTGCATCGGTCACCACGCCAATGGTTTTTTGCTCGGCTTCGAGAATCGGCCCTTGTTCGATATGCAATTCGAACGCGGCATGCAAGGGGTGGCCGCCGCAAGGAAGATCGCCCGCATAGCCGATGCGCTTGAGTTCCTCGCCGATGGTCTTGCCGTCCACGTCTTTGCGCGAGAGGCCGTAATCCAGCGTGAAGACGCCGGCGAACACACCCGAGGCAACCATTGCGGGTGCGAAGCGCGAGCCTTCCTCGTTGGTCCAGATCACCACTTCAACCGGATGCTCGGTCTCGATGCCGTGATCGTTCAGACTACGAATCACTTCGAGTCCGCCGAGCACGCCGTAGATGCCGTCGAAACGGCCGCCGGTCGGCTGCGAATCCGCGTGCGAACCGGTCACGACCGGCAACGCGTCGGGATTGCGCCCGGCGCGGCGCATGAAGACATTGCCCATCTGATCGACACTGACGGTGCAACCCGCTTCTTTCGCCCAACTGACGATCAGGTCGCGCCCCTGTTTGTCGAGGTCGGTCAGCGCCAGCCGGCAGACGCCGCCTTTGGGCGTCGCACCGATCTTCGCCATCGTCATCAGGCTGTCCCACAGCCGCTTGCCGTCGACCCTGATCGACGTAGCGGGCTCTGAGTGTTTCAGCGCTTCGGATACCGCGTTCATTCGTCTCGCTCCTTTCGGTGAACCGACATGAAACTGGTGCATGGGCGGCGGTTTTTGGGGCGTGGCCGCACGGCGGCGGTGCACATTCGATGCCTTCGATTGCCTCTTCGTCAGAGGGCAAACCCTGGGGCATCGCCCGCTCTCTCAATCCTGTCCAGTTGGACAGGTTGTAGACGATTAAGCCCGCCAAATCAATCTCTTTCGTACGGTGGGAAACATAGCGAGAAGCGTGCCATTGCACCGCAACACGTATTTTTCAACGGCAGAGATTGCACGTGTCCATCTGCGTTCAAACGACTAGAATGAAGCGCGACGCGGCACACATGCAGACGAAGGCCAACATGAGAGACCACAACGTGGCTGCCGACATCACGGAAAACGGCGAGACAAAGGAAGAAACGCGCGCACCTTTGCGGCGGCGCAAGGCGCACATTCGCGAGTCGAATGAAGCGCATTTATTGGCGTGCGCCGAAGCGGTTTTCGCCGAGCGAGGACTCGACGGAACCAGCACGGCGATGATCGCGGAACGTGCAGGCTTACCGAAAGCTAACCTGCATTACTACTTCCCGACAAAACTCGCGCTGTACCGTCGCGTGCTGGAAGACCTGTTCGAAGACTGGCACCGTGCGGCGGATACGTTCGAATGCAGCGATGATCCGGTCGAAGCGATCGGCGGATACGTACGCGCAAAAATGGAGTTATCGCGCCGCCGGCCATTGGGTTCGAAGGTATGGGCGAGCGAGATCATCCACGGCGCGGAGCATATGGAGGACATCCTCACCGGGCGCGTCAAGCCGTGGCTCGACAGCCGGGTGAAGGTGATCGATGGCTGGATCGCACGCGGTCTCCTGGCGCCCGTGAATGCGCAGACGCTGATGTACATGATCTGGGCCACCACCCAGCATTACGCCGACTTCGACGCGCAGATTCGCGCGATTAAAGGCAAGCGCGCGCTAACGCAGAAAGCGTTTGAGGCAACGACAGAGGAAGTCGTGCAGTTGGTGATCCGGGCGTGTGGCGCGGTGTCGCCGGCGCAGCGTGAGGAAGGAGCGGATCCATCAAGATAAAAAAGCAAAAGCCCGGCTGCGTTTTTTAATAACAGCCGGGCCTTTGCACTATTGCGTAAAACCTCTCTCGAGGCTTAGCCGTTCAATACGTCTCCAGATGCAGCCGCCCTTCCCGCTTCAGCTTCATCCACAACGCTTCCCAATCGAGCTGGTGCTGCTCACCGATTTCCTTGAGCACCTGCAGCACGCCGTCTTCCATACCCTTCAACCCGCACACGTAGATATGCGTGTTGTCGTCCTTGAGCATGTGCGCCACGTCGACCGCGCGCTCGCGCATCGCGTCCTGCACGTAGCGCTTCGGTTGACCCGGCGTGCGTGAAAACGCCAGATTCGTGTCGATGAAATCTTTTGGCAGATTCGTCAGCGGTCCGAAGTACGGCAATTCTTCTTTCGTCCGCGCGCCGAAGAACAACATCAGCTTGCCGGTCGCACCTTTCAGGCGACGACGCCTGCGATACTCGGTCATGGCGCGCATCGGCGCCGAGCCGGTGCCCGTGCAAATCATCAGCAAATGCGAGTTTGGATGATTCGGCATCAGGAAGGTGCCGCCGAATGGGCCGATCACGCTCACCACGTCGCCCTTCTTCAGGTCGCACAAATAGTTCGAGCAGATCCCATCGAGCGCGTCGCCGTGCTGTTGTGAAACGCGCTTCACGGTAAGCGAAACGTTGTTATAGCCGGGCCGTTCGCCGTCGCGCGGGCTCGCAATCGAATACTGCCGCGCGTGATGCGTGCGGCCATCCGCGCTCTCGCCCGGCGGCAGGATACCAATCGACTGGCCCTCCAGGACAGGGAAAGGCATCGAACCGAAATCGAGCACGATGTGATGGATGTCGCTATCGGTCGAGCCGTCGGTGAGCCGGTAGTTGCCGACCACCGTCGCGGTAGTCGGCGCCTTGTGCGTGTAGAGGTTCACGTACGGCTTCGCAGCAGACCACGGCGGCACGACCGAGCCGCGCACGGTATCGACTTCAATCCCGCTCGCGTCGGCCGGCGTATCGCCTGACGATCCCGCCGCCTCGTCGGCAACCGCCGGCACGGCCATCGTGTTCTGCTCCGGCAGCACGTCCCATTTGAACTGCTCTTCGATGGGATAGGCATCGGCCTTCAGCACCGTGCGCCAGTTATCGATCGCGCCGGTCGGACACGGCGGCACGCATGCCATGCAGCCGTTGCAGACATCCGCCTTGACCACGTAATTGTTCTCGTCGTGCGTGATCGCATCGACCGGGCAAGTCTCTTCGCACGTATTGCAGCGAATGCAGATTTCCGGATCGATCAGATGCTGCCTGAGAACTTCGATCGATACTGGGCCGTTCATGACTTCCTCCACCCTATATTCGTGCGAATACGACGCCGCACGCCGCACGTTTTTAATCGCCGTACTCAGTTAAAGCGCACGTACTCGAAATCGACCGGCTGACGGTTCACGCCCATAGCCGGCGGCGCAATCCAGTTCGCGAACTTGCCGGGTTCGGTGACGCGGCCCATCAGCGAAGCGACATACGCGCGGTCTTCCGGCGTGGCGAGCCACTTCGCTTCATTGGCGGCCCATTCGGTTTCGCTGATCACACGGCCGTCCGGTGACACACGGGTACTCGCAAACGTGCCGATCTGGCGATTGAACGCTTTATGCGGCACCGTCATGCGGGCATCGATGCCGGCCTTTTCGAGCACCTTGTTCCAACGGCCGACGCCCGCCACCGAATCTTTAATATAGTCGTCGCGCAGCACTTCATTCATGGCGTTGAGCATCGGCACTTCGCGCTCGACCAGCTTGCCGTCCTGCACGTCGAGCAGCTTGTAGCTTTGACCATTCAATTGATGATCGTCGTCGCGCTTGTTCTCTTCGTAGCGGCCCTTCAGGCCCGAGCTATAGAACGTGGCAGCATTCGAAGAATGATCGGCACCGAACAAGTCGATCGTCACCGAGTAATGGAAGTTCAGATAGCGCTGGATCGTCGGCAGATCGATCACGCCGGCCGCGCGAATCTTCGCGACGTCGTCCGTGCCCAATTCGTTCATCACCTGCGCGGTGCGCTGAATCACGCGCGACACACCCGATTCGCCGACGAACATGTGATGCGCTTCTTCAGTCAGCATGAACTTGGTGGTGCGTGCGAGCGGATCGAAACCCGACTCGGCGAGCGCCGACAACTGGAACTTGCCGTCGCGGTCGGTAAAGTACGTGAACATGAAGAACGCAAGCCAGTCCGGCGTTTTCTCGTTGAACGCGCCGAGAATGCGCGGATTGTCTTCGTCACCCGAACGGCGGCCGAGCAATGCTTCGGCTTCCTCACGGCCATCGCGGCCGAAGTGACGGTGCAGCAGGTACACCATTGCCCACAGGTGGCGGCCTTCTTCCACGTTCACCTGAAACAGGTTGCGCAAGTCGTACATCGAAGGTGCGGTCAAACCCAGATGCCGTTGCTGCTCGACAGAAGCCGGTTCGGTATCGCCTTGCGTCACGATGATGCGGCGCAGATTCGCGCGATGTTCGCCGGGCACGTCCTGCCACGCGGCCTCACCCTTGTGCTCGCCGAAACGAATCTTGCGGTCCTGCTCGCCGGGCGTGAGGAAAATGCCCCAGCGATAGTCCGGCATCTTCACGTGATCGAAATGCGCCCAGCCGCCGGCGTCGACGCTCACCGCCGTGCGTAGATACACGTCATAGCCATGCGAGCCTTCCGGGCCCATATCGCCCCACCACGCCAGAAAATTCGGCTGCCATTGTTCGAGCGCGCGTTGCAATGTTCGGTCGTCGGCGAGATTGACGTTGTTCGGAATCTTTTCGCTGTAGTTGATCGTTGACATGGTCGGTTCCTTGGTCGGAATACAGAGCTTGCGGATGAGAGGCACGTATCGGGCAGGCGGCGCTGCTTTCAGCTATTTAGCGCGCCGCGTCGAGAAGAATCAAACACGCGAGACGTCGAATTGCGCCTTGCTGCCCTTGCCGTACACCTTGAGCGCGCCCTTCTCGCCCACTGCGTTCGGCCGGTTGAAAATCCAGTTCTGCCAGGCAGTGAGACGCCCGAAAATCCGCGTCTCCATCGTTTCAGGGCCGTTGAAACGCAGATTCGCTTCCAGTCCGGTCAATGCATCCGGCGACATGGCCGCGCGTTCTTCGAGCGCGATGCGGATTTCGTCGGCCCAATCTATATCGTCGGGCGACGCGGTCACGAGACCCAGGCGCTCTGCTTCAACAGGCTTGATCGCCTGGCCGATTTTCGAGCGCACCGCGTCGAGCGGTTCGGCTTCTTCATAGAAGCGGCGAGCGAGGCGCGATTGATGCGTCACCATCGGATAGAGGCCGAAGTTGACTTCCGACGGCGTGATCGCCGGCTCTTCGTCTTCGTTGCTCGGCAGTGCCGCCA